>DASPKC010000419.1:0-4353 GCA_035628295.1 Baekduia sp. | reverse complement strand
CGGCTCGCTCACGCTCTTCGACGCCGTACGCGCCCACGGCGGCAAGCCGGCCAACTACTGCGAGATCGGCGGCAACCCCTCTGTCCGCAAGGCCGCCGGTCTGGCCAAGCTCGTGCTCCAGAAGCCGGGCGTGGACAAGATCGCCGTGATGATGTCCATCGTCTCCAACACCCGGGTGGACATCGTGGCCCGCGGCGTGATCGCCGCCTGCCTCGAGCTCGGCATGGACCCCGCGGAGAAGATCTCGATCTTCCGCATCCCCGGGGCGTGGGAGGAGGAGGGCTTCAAGATCCTCGACCACTACGGCGTCAAGTACGCCGGGCGTGACGTGTCCATGCACGAGGCGGCCCAGATGGCCGTGGAGGCCTGATGAGCATCCTGATCGACGAGACCACGACGTTCATCGTCCAGGGCATCACCGGCCGCGAGGCCGTGAACCTCACCCGGGAGTGCCTGGACTACGGCCAGGGCGCGAAGATCGTCGGCGGCGTCACGCCCGGCCGCCTCGGCCGCGAGGTGCACGGCGTGCCCGTGTTCGACACGGTCGCCCAGGCCGTCGAGCACCACGGCCGGCCGATCGACGGCTCGGTCGTGACGGTCCCGCCCGCGTTCACCAAGGACGCCGTCTTCGAGGCCATCGAGAACGGCATCAGGATCATCGTCATCGTCACCGAGCGCATCCCGCGCCGCGACGTGGCGCAGATGGTCGAGCTCGCGCAGCTGCGCGGCGCGCGCATCATCGGCCCCAACTGCCTGGGGATCATCGTCCCCGACGTCATCAAGATGGGCGGCATCGGCGGCCCGGCGAAGGACGCCGCCAAGGCGTACACGCCCGGCCCGATCGGCGTCATCTCCCGCTCCGGCGGCATGACGACCGAGATGTCCTCGACGCTCACGGCGGCCGGCCTCGGCCAGTCCACCGCGGTGTCGATCGGCGGCGACGCGATCATCGGCTCGACCTACGCCGAGCTGATGCCGCTGTTCGAGGCCGACGAGCAGACCGAGGCGATCGTCATCTACACCGAGCCGGGCGGCCGCATGGAGGCCGAGCTGGCGCGCTGGGTGACCGAGAACGACTCGCGGCTGCCGATCGTCGCCTTCATGGCCGGCCGCTTCATGGACGAGATGCCGGGCATGTCCTTCGGTCACGCCGGCACGATCGTCGAGGGCAAGGAGGACACGGCCTCCGAGAAGATCGCGCGCCTCGCCGAGGCCGGGATCACCGTGGCGGAGGAGATCTCCGAGATCCCCAAGATCATGCAGGCGAAGCTCGCCGAGCGAGGAGTGACGGCTTGATGCGTAACGACGGGACGTTCATCGGCATCCAGGTCGCCGACGAGGTGGTCGACGACGCGCAGCTCGCCGCCAAGCTCGAGGAGGTCTGCCCGGTCGACATCTACGCCAACGACGGCGGCCGGGTGGCGATCGTGGACGAGAACATCGACGAGTGCGTGCTGTGCCGCCTGTGCCTCGACGCGTCGCCCGAGGGCACCGTCGAGGTGCTCAAGCTGTACGACGGCGGCGCCAAGCTCTAGGAGGAGTTGACCGTGGTCCGTCCCGTGGCGGCCGGTCGCGAAGGCCGTTCGGCGGATCCATCTGCCGAGGACGCAGGGTCCGACGTGTGCCTCTGGCACACGAGGATCCGAGGACAGGGCCAGATGGAGATCGCCGGGCGGCGGGTCGCGTCCGTGCGCCGCGGGATGGGCCACTAGTGCCCGAGCTGCCGGAGGTCGAGGCGGCTCGGGCACTGATCGAGGCCCGGGCCCTGGGCCGCGAGATCGCGGCCGTCGACGACTCCGACGTGTGGGTCTGCCGCCCGCACGCGCCCGGGGAGCTGTCCGGGGCGCTCACCGGCCGCACGCTCACGGCGGCGCGGCGGATCGGCAAGACGATGTGGTGCGAGACCGACGGCGGCGTCCGGCTCGGGCTGCACCTGGGGATGACGGGGCGCATCGTCGTGGATGACGCCTCCGCGGGGGACCCCCAGCCGCGCAGCGCCGGCACCGACGCGAAGTGGTCGCGGTTCGCGCTGGACTTCGCCGACGGCGGGCGCATGTACCTGTTCGACAAGCGCCGTCTCGGCCGGGCGGTGCTCGACCCCGACCTGCACGGGCTGGGGCCGGACGCCTACGCCGTGGGCAAGTCGGCGTTCCGCGAGCGGGTCGGCCGCGGCGCGATGCCGGTCAAGGCCAAGCTGCTGGACCAGGGCGTGATCGCCGGCGTCGGCAACCTGCTGGCCGACGAGACGCTGTGGCGGGCACGCGTCTCGCCGCTGCACCCCGCGGGCGACCTCTCCGACGAGGAGCTCGACGTCCTGCGCCGCGAGCTGCGCGGCGCGACGCGCTCGGCGCTGCGCCACGGCGGCGTGCACACCGGCAAGCTCATCCCCCACCGCACCCCGGGCGGGACGTGCCCGCGCTGCGGCGCGGAGCTCCAGCGCGCGAGCGTCGGCGGGCGCACCACCTGGTGGTGCCCGGCCGAGCAGGCCTGAGCGTCAGGTGACGGCGGCCTCGACGAGGACCGACGGGCCCCGCAGCTCGCGGCCGAGCACGCGCAGCGCCGCCGCCACGACCTCCGGGTCGAACTGCGTGCCGGCGCAGCGCTCGAGCTCGGCCATCGCCTCCTCGTGGCTGCGCGCCGGCCGGTAGCTGCGGTCGGTCGTCATCGCGCTGTACGTGTCGGCGCACGCCACGATGCGCGCCGGCAGCGGGATCTCGACGCCGGCGAGGCCGTCCGGATACCCGCGGCCGTCCCAGCGCTCGTGCGAGCCGCGGACCACCACCCCGACGTCGGCGAGCGACCCGCCGACGATCTCCAGCATCTCCTGGCCGATGATCGTGTGGGTCTTCATGACGGCCCACTCGTCGTCGTCGAGCTTGCCGGGCTTGTTGATGATCTCCTTGGGGATCCGGATCTTGCCCACGTCGTGCAGCAGGGCGCCGAACTCGACGAGCTGCGCATCGCGCGCGCTCAGCTGCAGCTCGGTGGCGATCGAGATCGAGAGCGCGACCACGCCCTGGCTGTGCAGGCCGGTGTACTCGTCGTCGTCACCGATGACGTCGCCGAGCAGCAGCGCGGTCCCACGGTAGGCGCGGCTGAGCTCCAGCGCCTGGTCGATGCCGTTGCGGCGCTCCCGGGCGAAGAGCTCCATGAGGGCCAGCAGCGGCAGGACCAGCAGGAACGCGAAGCGCTGCTCCATGGCCGCGACGGCGGCGAGCAGGCCGACGCACGAGAGCAGCCCGTCGACCGCCCACACGTTGGCCAGCAGCGAGAGCTGCAGCCGGGGGCGCACGCCGAGGGCGAAGCGCTCGCGCAGGAGCGACGCACCGAGGTCCATCCCGACCTGCGCCGCGAACGCCGCGAGCCACAGCGGCCACTGCATCCAGTCCAGGCCGTCGACGCCGCCGGCCGCGAAGACGAGCGCGGGCCCGACGGCGAACCAGCTGTCGCCGAGATGCGACAGGGCCCGCATCGGCGGCTTGCGCCCGCGCAGGTAGTCGGGCGCGCGCTCGAGCAGCGCCGTGGCCGCGACCACCACCGGGACGATCGCGGGCGGCAGCAGGAAGAGCATCGGCACGAAGACGACCTGCGTCGGAACCGCGTAGCCGGCCCCCACCGCGAACTCGACGCGCCCGGCCGCGACCAGCGACGCCACGAGCACGACGAGCACGGGGACGTCGACGCCGCCCGCGTCGCCGAGCATCGCGAGGGAGAGGGCGGCGAGGAGGAAGCCGAACGCTGCCACGGCCTGGGCGACCAGCTCGCGGTCGCGGAGCGTGACCGAGCGCCGCCGTGCGGCGCCCTCGAGCAGCCGCTCGACCTCGGGGTCCAGAGCTCCCACCGTTCCGACCATAGTCCGACCTACCTTCGGCCATGAGAGCCGCGACCTTGAATTGGACGAATGGCTCACTGGTGGTGTGGCGCTGTGGCGCCGATGCGTCGGACGTGATGTCCTCCCCCCTCCTCCGCCGCCCCCGCCACCTGCTGGCCGTCGCCTCCGTCGCGATCGCCGCGGGCGCCGGCGCCTCGACCGCGTCCGCCGGCGTGCTCGTCGAGTCCGCCACGTCGTGCGAGACCCAGACGCTGACCCAGCCGTTCACGCCGTGGCTGGACTTCGCGTCGTACACGCCCGCGCCGAACGGGACGCTCGAGGCCGGCGCCTCGCAGTGGACCGTCGACGACGCGGCCGTCGTGTCGGACAACGAGCCGTGGCAGGTCGCCGCTGACAACGGCTCCCGGTCGCTGCGCATCGAGGCCGGCGGCTCGGCCACGACGCGCGCCATGTGCGTGGGCCTCGAGCACCCGACCATCCGCTTCTTCGCCAAGCGCACGAGCGCCGGCATCCTCGCGTCG
>DASPKC010000418.1:0-16157 GCA_035628295.1 Baekduia sp. | reverse complement strand
ATCGTGGGGGTGACCTCTGACGCGACGATACGCCACCGGCGCGAGGAGCGCCGGACGTTCCTGGCGGAGGCCACGGCCCTGCTGACGCGCTCGCTGGACGTGGAGGAGACGCTGGCCGAGATCGCGCACTCCGCCGTCCCGCACCTGGCCGCCTGGTGCACCGTGCACCTGGAGGGCCCCGACGGGGGCCCGGTGCTGGCCACCGTCGCGCACGCCGACCCCGAGCGGCTGGCCGAGGCGCGGGAGATCGCGCGCCGCTACCCCCCGGATCCGCGGGCCGAGACCGGCGTCCCGGCCGTCCTGCGCTCGGGCAGGCCGGAGGTGCACCCGCACATCTCCGACGAGCTCCTCGTCGCGGCCGCACGCGACGACGAGCACCTCGCGATGATGCGCAGCCTGCGCATGCGCGCGGCGATGATGGTCCCGCTGGTGTCGCGCGGGCGGACCCTCGGCGTGCTGAGCTTCATCGCCTCCGACGCGCAGGGCGCCTACGACCAGGACGACCTGGCGCTCGCCGAGGAGCTCGGCCGCCGCGCCGGCCTGGCCCTCGAGAACGCCCGGCTGCACGCGCACGCGCGCGACGTCGCCGTCACCCTGCAGCGCAGCCTGCTGCCCGGCCCGCCCCCGCAGGTCGCGGGCCTGGACATCGCCGTGCGCTACCTGCCCGGCCAGGAGGGCACGGAGGTCGGCGGGGACTGGTACGACGTCGTCGTCCTGCCGGACGGTCAGGTGGTGCTGATCGTCGGCGACGTCGAGGGACGCGGCACGAAGGCCGCCGCGCGCATGGGGCGCCTGCGGGCCGTCCTGCGCGCGTACGTCTTCGACGCCGAGGGTCCGGCCGATGCGCTGCAGCGGCTGGACCTGCTGCTGGGCGAGCAGCCCGAGCCGGAGTTCGCGACGGTCATCATCGCGGCCGTGGCCGCCGACCGGCGCGCCCTGGTGCTCGCCTCGGCCGGCCACCTGCCGCCCGTGCTGCTGCCGCCGCAGGGCGGGCCGCGCCTGGCGCCGGTCGCGCCCGGCGTCCCCATCGGCGCGCCGTCGGCCGAACGCCTGGAGACCCAGCTCGCGCTCGAGCCGCGCACGCGCATCCTGCTGTACACCGACGGCCTCGTCGAGCGGCGCAGCGCCCCGCTGGGCCAGCGGCTCGACGCGCTCCTCGCGGCGGCGGCCGACGCCCCACCGGGCACCGACCCCCTGCTGGACCACATCACGGCCAGGATGCACGACGCCGCCCAGAAGGACGACGTCGCGCTCCTGGCCGCGCACCTCGCGCCCTAGCGGGTGCGCAGGCGCACGGTCCGCGAGGCCTGCGCGAGGTTGCCCGCGGCGTCGGCGCTCACGACCGCGGCGCGCGCGGCGAGGCGCCCGCCGCGCGCCAGCCGGCGCGCCCCCGAGGCGAGCTTCACGGAGACCGTCCGGCGCTGCCCGGCTCGCAGGGCGAACCGCGCGCTGCCCAGGACCACGCTCGCCCGCACGCCGCCGACGCGGACGGCGGAGGCCGTGCGCAGCGTCACCGTGCCGCGGCAGCCGCCGGCCTCGGCGGCCGGGCAGGCGAGCGCCAGCCCGACGCGCCCGGCGCGGATGCGCGCCGAGATGGTGCGGACCGTCGCGGCGAGCGCCTTGGCGTCCGGACCCGCCGTGGCGGCGATCGTCTCGCAGCCGGCCGTCGTGTCGGCTGCGTCGGTCGTCGCGGCATCCGCGCCGTCGCCGCAGCGCACCAGGTCGGCGGCGCCGTCGCGCGCCTCGACGCGGTCGTTGCCGGCCTCGCCGTCGAGCAGGTCAGCCGCGGCGCCGCCCGTCAGGACGTCGTCGCCCGCGCCGCCGCGCAGGACGTCGGCCCCGTCGGCGCTGGTCAGCGTGTCGTTGCCGGCGCCGCCGTCGGCCAGGACGGTGAGCAGCGCGCCGGCGCCCTGGGCGACGGCCACGGTGTCGTCGCCGCCGAAGCCGTTGACCTCCAGCGCCTCGGTGGCGATGTCGATGGCGAACGGCACGAGGTTCGTGCGGTCGAAGCGCACGCGCGCCCCGTTCGGGGCGACGGTGAACGCGTCACCGGCGCCCAGCGCGCCGTTGACCTCGGTGCGGTCCAGGCCGTCGTCGCCGTTGGCCACGTCGGTGTTGTCGCCGTTGTTCCAGACCAGCACGTCGTCGCCGGCGCCGCCGTTCATCGTGTCGTTGCCGCGGTCGCCCACGATGCGGTCGCCGCCGGCGCCGCCGGAGACCACGTCGTCGGCCTCGCCGCCCTGCAGCAGGTCGGCGCCGTCGGAGCCGGTGATCCGGTCGGCGCCCGCCCCGCCGTCGACCGTCAGCGCCGTGAGCGCCGCCAGGCCGTCGGTGGCCGTGATCTGGTCGTCGCCGCCGAGACCGTTGAGCACGACGCGCTCCGTGGAGCCGATGTCCAGGCCGAACGGCACGAGGTTCGTGCGGTCGAAGCGCACCCGCTGGCCGCTGGGCCTGAGCGTGAACACGTCGCCCGCCGTGGGCGCGCCGTTGACCTCGACGGCGTCGAACGCCCCGCCGTCGCCGTCCATCGTGTCCGTGTTGTCGCCGTTGTTCCAGACGAGGACGTCGTTGCCGTCGCCGCCCTCGAGGTCGTCGTCGCCGGGCGCACCGGTGACGCGGTCGTTGCCGGCACCGCCCCGCAGCGCGTCGACGTCGCGCCCGCCGGTGACGACGTCGTCGCCGGCGCCGCCGTCGGCGGTCAGCGAGCCGTACTCGGCGGGGGCCAGCGCCGACGCGTTGAGCGTGTCCCGGCCGTCGCCGAGGTCGACGACGAGCTGGAGGCTGTCGTTGGCCGCGACGGTGGCGCCGCCGCCGAGGTCGGTCGAGCCGTTGACGGCGAGGTTGCCGCCCGCGACGGTGAGCGTGACGGCGTCGTCGGCGCCGTCGCCGGTGATGGTCACGGTGGATCCGGTGACCGCCACCGTGGTGGCGGCGGAGGCGCCGGCAGGCAGCGCGAGGACGGTGAGGGCGGCGGCGGCGCCGAGCGCCGCCCGCTTGCGGTTCTTGGTCATACCCCCTGGGACGCCGGCGCCCGCCGGCTATTCCCGGGGTCCGGCGGCTGTGACGAAGGTCACGGACCGGCCGCCGGACTAGAGTCCCTGGCGTGAGCGATGCGTACGCCGCGGCCGGGGTCGACACCGCACAGGCCGACGCCGGGGTGGCCGCGCTGGTCTCCGTCCTGCGGGGGATCGAGACGGGACGGCCGTCGCGCTCGGTGGTCCCCAGCGGTCACTACGCCAGCGTCCTGCGCGTCAGCGACGACCTGGGGATCGCGATCTCGACCGACGGCGTCGGGTCCAAGCTCGTGGTGGCCGAGCAGGCCGGGCGGCTGGACACGGTCGGCATCGACTGCGTGGCGATGAACGTCAACGACGTGGTGTGCGTCGGCGCCGAGCCGATCGCACTCGTCGACTACCTCGCGGTCGAGGAGGCCGACGCCGACCGCCTGGCCGCCATCGGCCGCGGCCTGGCGGCCGGCGCGGCCGACGCGGGCGTCGAGATCCCCGGAGGCGAGCTGGCCGTGGTGCCCGAGCTGATCCGCGGGCACCCGTCCCCCGGTGGCTTCGACCTGTGCGCGACGTGCATCGGGACGGTCGCCCTGGACCGGATCGTGCTCGGCGACGCGATGCAGCCCGGCGATGCCGTCATCGGCCTGCCCGCGAGCGGCGTGCACTCCAACGGCTACACGCTGGCGCGCCGGGCGCTGCTGGACGACGGGCAGCTCGGCCTCGACGCGCGGCCGGCGGAGCTCGGCGGGGCCTCGGTCGCCGACGTCCTGCTCGAGCCGACCGTCATCTACGTCCGCGCGGTGCTCGAGCTGCTGGCCTCGGGGCTGCCGGTGCACGGCCTGGCCCACATCACGGGCGGCGGCGTCACCAACCTGCTGCGCCTCGGCGGCGGCCGGCGCGGGTTCTCGCTGGAGCAGCCGCTGCCGGTCCTGCCGGTGTTCGAGCTCGTCGGTCGCCTGGGCCGCGTGAGCGAGCAGGAGCTCTGGGAGGTCTTCAACATGGGCTGCGGCTTCGCGTGCGTCCTCCCCGAGGCCGCCGCCGGCGAGGCGGTCGCGCTGCTCGCCGCCCGTCACCCGGGGACCGCGCAGATCGGCACGGTCACGGACACGGCCGGCGTGGTCGAGCTCCCGGGCCGTGGACTGCGCTACGGGCGCACGTAGCCGAGCGGGCTGCCGGCCGCGTGGGTGCGGCGGGTGACCGCGTCGCCCGAGTTGCCCTCGATCGTGTGCACCGTGCCGTCCGGGTCGACGGACTCGACGATGCCGATGTGCTCGTCCCACACGATCAGGTCGCCGGGCTGCGGCGGCACCGACGACGGCGACCAGCGCCCGGAGCGCTGCGCCCAGGCCGCGACCGCGTCGACCGACGCGAAGCCCTCGCCCCGGTCGCCCAGCGGGGTCCCCGCCTGGCGGGCCACCCACGAGACGAAGTAGGCGCACCACGGTCCGACGCCCGGGTTGCCGGGCATGGCCGAGCGGTATTCGGCGATCCGCGGCGAGTCGTTGGAGCCGGGCGGCTGCTCGGCCTGGCCGACCTCGCCGGCGGCGGCGGCGACGACCCGCTGGCCCGGGGGGCCGGCGGAGGCGAGCGCGCCGGCGAACGTCGTGGGCGCCGGCCCCTGGCCGGCGGGCGACAGCGCGGCCGGTGCCGCGGTCCCGCCGGTCGCGGCCGGCCGCGGCGGCGCGACCAGGCTCTGGATCTCGGCGATGCGCATGAGGGTGACCTCGAGGCTCATCGCCCTCGGTAGTCGGCCGCGCCGAGCGGTTCTTCAACGATCGACGAGCGGGCGGCCCGAGGACCGCCCGCTCACCTGATCCGTCCCCCGCGAGCCTCTCGGCCCGCTGGAGTCTCTTAGCGCAGCAGCTGGAGGACCGACTGCGGCGCCTGGTTGGCCTGGGCCAGCATGGCCTGACCGGCCTGCTGGAGGATCTGGTGCTTGGTGAGGTTGACCATCTCCTGCGCCATGTCGACGTCGCGGATCCGCGACTCGGCGGCGACCAGGTTCTCCTGGTAGGCCGAGGTGGCCTGCAGCGCGTGCTCGAGGCGGTTCTGGACCGCGCCGAACGTCGCACGCGTGCTGCTCACCGAGGTGATGGCGGCGTCGATCTCCGAGATGTCGGACGCACCGGTGGCGCTCAGCGAGAAGAACGTCGAACCGACGCTCGAGCCGAGGCTGATGGTGGCGACGGTGACGGACTCGCCGTCGTTGGCGCCGATCTGGAACGTCACGTTGCCGGTGGCGTTCAGCAGCTTGACGCCGTTGAACTCGGCCGTCGTGCCGATGCGCTCGATCTCGGAGGCCAGCTGGTTGACCTCGGTCTGGATGGCGTCACGGCCGGCCTGGCTCAGCGAGCCGTTCTTGTACTGCACGGCCAGCTCGCGGACGCGCTGCAGCATCGCGTGGACCTCGTCGAGGTTGCCCTCGGCGGTCTGGACCATCGAGACGCCGTCCTGGATGTTGCGCTGCGCCTGGGCCAGGCCGCGGATCTGGCCGCGCATCTTCTCCGAGATGCCCAGGCCGGCCGCGTCGTCGGCGGCGCGGTTGATGCGCGAGCCGGTCGAGAGGCGCTCCATCGACTTCGTCAGGGCCTCGGAGCTCTGCATCAGCGAGCGGTGCGCGCTGAAGGCCTCGACGTTCGTGTTGATGCGAAGGGACATTGTGCGATCTCCTTGATCTCTTGGGATGTGTCCCGGGCGACTCCCTGTCGCCCTTGTTGGTCTGGTGGTCGGCGCCTCAGCGCGCCGCTTGAGCGACGCCTCGACGTTCGTCGTAGACGGCCTTGTCCGCCGCGATGCGCTGGTCGATCCAGGCGCGCAGCGCGGGGTCCGGCGTGGCGACGGTCTCCGACAGCCCGTGGCGGATCCGGGATCCGTCCGCCAGCACGGGCGGGCGGCCGGCCGCCCGCAGGCGGTCGAGGAGGTCGGTGTCCTGGAACCACACGACCAGGCGCGGATCGAGGAACTCGCCGGGCTCCACGCCGAAGGTCTCCAGCGTCTCGCGCGAGAGCGCGAAGCACCAGGCGGCGAAGTCGCGGCGCATGGCCCCGTCGATCGTCAGCGGGAAGGCGACCGGGTGGCCGGCCTCGAGCGCGGCGCGCAGCGGCGGCCACCACCCGGGCAGGACCTCGACGTCGTCGTTGCAGACGACCATGAAGGCGCCTCGCGCGGCGCGCAGGCCGGCGTTGACCGGCGCCGTGAAGCCCTGCGGCGGCGCGCCGTTGTCGACGATCACGATCTCGTGCGGGACGTCGGTGTGGCGCTGGATCGCCGCGATGCAGCGCCGCGCGCGATCGCCGGCGGCGTCCAGCGTCGGGATGACGACCGTCAGCTCCGGCTGGGCGCCGAGCAGGCCGCGCGCGGCGGCCGAGCGCCCGCCGGGGGCGGCGACGACCGCCTCCGGCACCGCGACGACCGCGCCGAGCCGGGCCTGCGCGGCGCACAGCGCGGCCACCGCCAGCTCGTCCGGGGCGTCGGGCACCGCGGCGAGCTGTGCGCGGCGGACAGCCACGGCGAGCGCGCCGACGGCGGGCCCGGCGCCGGCGGCGGTGAGCGCCACAACCGGGTCGGCCAGCGGGGCGACCAGCGCGGCGAAGGCGCCCGGGGCGGGCTGCGCCGCGCCGGTCAGCAGGACGAGGTGCTCGCCGGTGGCGTGCGGAAGGGCGGCGCGCAGGGCGGCCGCGGTGCCGCAACGGCGCTCCTGGCGCACCACCGCGACGTCGCCCTCGAGGCGGCGCAGGAGGTGCTCGAGCCCGACTGCGGCGTCGTCGACGACGACGACCTCGAAGGCGGGCTGCTCGGGCTGCGCGGCGAGGGCCTCCAGGCATCGCAGCGCCTGGTCCGGCCCCCCGGACAGGGGCACGACGACGGTGACGTCCACGCCCGGTTGGTCGGCCGGCCACCTCGCCCCTTGAGCGCACCAGAGGGCAGGCCCCTGGGGGCGTCAGGCGCGCACGTCGACGTGCGGGAGGCCGTCGCCGGGCGGCGGCTCGTCCTCGGGCGCGCGGGCCGGCGAGGCCTGCTCGCGGTTGCGGTCGCGGTCGGGGTCGCGCGGCGCGCGCGCCACGGGCGGGATGCCCGGCGCTCCGCGGGTCACGCGGCGCACGCGCTCGATGCGCTCGCTCATGCGTCAGCCTTGTCCTCGGCCGCCGGCGCCGCGGCCAGACGGCGGCGCAGCGTCTCGACCTCCGCCAGCGCGAGCTGCCGCCAGACGACGAGCGTCGCCGCCCAGCAGGCCAGCATCCCGGCGACCCCGGCAATCAGCCCGCGCAGCAGGGCGTCCGCGGTCGGGACGCCCGCCCGGTGCGAGAGCACCACAGCGAGGACGAAGCAGACGAGGCCGCCCCAGCCCTTCGCGAGCCGGACGTGACGGCTGGCGCGCGGGTGGCGGGCCAGGACGATCGGCTCGCTCATCCGGCGAGCTCCCGGGCCAGCGCGGCCGGGTCGGCCAGCTCGAGGCGGCCGTCGCGGTGCAGGTACGACAGGGCGATGCCGGTCTCGATGGCCAGCCCGAGCAGCTCGCCGGGCGCGACGTCCACGGCGGCGAGCGCGGTGACGCCGAGCCCGGCGGTGCGCTTGACGAGCTCGCGGGCCTCGGCCGCCGACGTGACGACGAGGTGCACCTCGTCGGTGGCGGCGGCACGCAGGTCGATGGCGGCGGCGCGCTGGGCGTCAGGGCCCTCGGGCAGCCCGGCGTCGAGGACGACGAGCGCGCCCGCGGCGCGCGTGGCCGCGACCGCATCCGGGACCTGGAGGGTGAGCGCGGCGACGGGACGCCCCGCGGCGGCGAGCGCGCCGAGCAGCGCGGAGCCGACCGTCGTGCGGGCGGGGCCGCCGGCCAGGGCGACGACCCGGGGGCCCGCAGCCAGGGGTGCGACCGGGACGCGGCGGGCCAGTGCCGTGGCGGCGAGCTCGCGCAGGGGGACGTGCGGCAGGAGGGGTGCAAGGCGCTCGACGGCCTCGTCGACGACCTGGTCGGCCAGCGCGCGCGGGAGTCCGTGCCCGGCCAGCGTCGCGGCGAGCGCCTCGGCCTCCTCGCCGGGTGCCGGTGCGGCGCGCCGCGCGGGCAGCGGGGCGGGCTCGGCGGCCGGCGGGGCCGCGATCTGCGCGGGCGTCCACGGCGCGGGATCGGGGGCGGCTGCGACCGGCTGCTGCTCGGCTGCCGGCAGGTCCTCGGCGAGCTGCGGCTGCGGGTTGGCCGCCGCGACCGGCTCCTCCGCCGCCGCCGGCTCCGGCACGACGGCGGGCGCCGGCTCCGGCACGACGGCGGGGGCCGGCGCGGGCTCCTCGCGCCCGGCGGCGAAGAGCGAGGCCAGGCCGCTGTCGCGGCGCGGCTGGGGGAACAGGTCCTCGACGGTCACGTCGGTCACGCGCGCGTCGACGTGCGGGCGATGCGCGGGCGCCGGCGGCGGGACCACGACGTTCTGCCCCTGGGCGTCCGGCGCCACCTCGGCCTCGGCGCGCTCGAGCTCGGCGGCGAACACCCGCGCCTGCGCGGCGGGCGCCGCGTCGACCTCGACGAGGCGGTGCGCGAAGAAGCCGCCCACGCCGCCCTCGAGGGTCTCCCGGCGGTCCAGGATCACGGCGTCGTCGCCGAGCTCCGCGCGGACCTTCGGCAGGACCTCCTCCAGCGAACGGCCCTTGTAGGTCTTGGTCGTCATGCGCTCACCACCCCGATCGTCTCGACGCTGATGCCCGGTGCGATCTCGTTGTAGGCGCAGACACCCAGCTGGGGCAAGGCCTGTTCGGCCAGACGACGCAGATGGCGGCGCACGCGCGAGGAGCACAGGAGCACCGGGCGGCGGCCGCGGGCGACCGCCTGCTCGCTCTGCGCGGCGAGGGCGTGCAGGAGCGCCTGGGCCCGCGACGGGTCCATCGCCAGGAACTCGCCCTCGGGCGTCTGGGCGATGGACTGGGAGATCTCCTGCTCCATCTGCGGGTCGAGGGTGAGCGCGCGCAGCGTGCGCTCGGCGTCGACGTAGGGCTCCGTGATCGCCCGCGACAGCGCCACGCGGGCGTGCTCGGCCAGCAGCTCGGGATCGCGGGTGACGCGCGCGCGGTCGCCGGCGGCCTCCACGATCGCGCCGAGATCGCGGATCGACACGCCCTCGCGCAACAGGGATTGCAGGACGCGCTGCAGCTCGCCGACCGAGAGCAGGTCCGGCACGACCTCCTCCACGACCGCCTGGTTGGACTCCTTGAGGCGGTCGAGCAGGACCCGCACGTCCTGGCGCGTGAGCAGCTCGGCCACGTGGCAGCGGATCGTCTCGGTCAGGTGGGTCACGACGATCGACTCGGCGTCGACCACCGTGTAGCCCAGCGCCTCGGCCTCGGCGCGGCCCGCGTCGGCGATCCACACCGCGGGCAGGCCGAACGCCGGCTCGGTGGTGGGCAGGCCGTCGACGTGGCCCACCGCGTCGCCCGGGTCGAGCGCGAGCTGGTGGCCGGCCATGAGCCGGCCGCGGGCGACCTCGCTGCCGCGGACCTTCAGGACGTACTCGTGCGAGCCCAGGCCGACCTCGTCGTGGATGCGCACCGAGGGCACGATGGTCCCGCTCTCGGCGGCGAGCTGGCGGCGCACGGCGGAGACCCGGGCCAGCAGCGACCCGCCGCCGGCGCCGTCGACCAGCGGCACGAGGCCGAAGCCGATGCACAGCTCCAGCGGGTCCATGCCGAGCGCCTCCACGACCGCGTCGCGCGGGGAGGCCGGCAGGGCGGCGACGGGCTCCGGCGCCGGCTGGGCGGCGCGCAGGTCGGCGGCCTTGGACAGCTTGCGGCCCAGGAGGAAGAACAGCGCGCCGATCAGGAGGAAGGGGATCTTCGGCAGGCCGGGGACCAGCGCGAAGCACATGATCACCGCGCCGGCGACCATCGGGGCCTTGGCCTGCGCGGTGATCTGCCCGACCACCTGGCTGCCCAGGTCGTCGGCGTTCTCCCCGTCGCCGGTGGCGCGCGTGACGATGATGCCGGTCGCCACGGAGATGAGCAGCGCCGGGATCTGCGCCGCGAGGCCGTCGCCGACCGTCAGCAGCGAGAAGTGGTTGGCCGCGTCGCCGAACGGCATGCCCATCTGGGCGACGCCGATGATGATGCCGCCGATGAGGTTGATGAGCGTGATCAGGACCGCGGCGATCGCGTCGCCCTTGACGAACTTCGAGGCGCCGTCCATCGCGCCGTAGAAGTTCGCCTCGCGCGAGATCTCCTCGCGGCGCTTGCGCGCCTCGTCCTCGGTGATCTGCCCCGAGTTCAGGTCGGCGTCGATCGCCATCTGCTTGCCGGGCATGGCGTCGAGCGTGAACCGCGCGCCGACCTCCGCCACGCGGCCCGCGCCGTTGGTCACGACGACGAACTGGATGACGATGAGGATGAGGAAGACGATGAGGCCGACGACGACGTTGCCGCCGACCACGAAGCTGCCGAACGCCTCGACCACGTGGCCCGCGTCGCCGTGCAGCAGGATCAGGCGGGTGACGCTGATGTTGATCGCCAGCCGGAACAGCGTCGTCAGCAGCAGCAGCGACGGGAACGACGAGAAGTCCAGCGCGCGCGGGATGTAGAGCGTCGTGACGACGACCGCCAGCCCGATGGAGATGTTGAGCGTGATGAAGAAGTCGAGCAGCAGCGGCGGCAGCGGCACGACCATCATCACGACGACGAGCACGACCACCGCGGCGGCGATGAGATCGGTCGAGCGCCCCAGGCGTTGCGCGAGGGAGGACATCCACTCCCCGATGTCGGCCGGCGGGCGCCCGGCTTGAGCGGCGGGTCCGCGCGTGCGGAACTTCGCCGTGGCCGCCGGGTTGACTGGGGGCGTGCTCCCCCGCCCCCTGATCGCCGTGCTGGTCCTCGGGTCCCTGGCCCTCCCCGTCGCCGCCGCGCCCGCCCAGGACCCCGACCGCGACCTCACGGTCACCTTCCCCCAGGCCCCGCGCAACGCGTCCGTCGTCCCCGTGTCGATCCGCACCGCGGACGCCGCCATGTTCACCGCGCGGGCCGACGTGGTCGTCGCCGGGCGCCGGGTCGTCCGGGTGACCGCCCGCGGCCTGGCGGACCGCCGGGCCGTGGACGCCGGCCTCGGTCTCGGCCGCTTCCAGCGCGCGGCCATCGACAAGGCGGCGCGGCGCGCCCGGGCCGAGCCCGAGATCCGGGTCGTCGTCCGCGCCGTCCTGGGCGGGCGCGTGGCCACCGAGCAGCACACCCGCCGCCTGCGCCGCGCGCCCTTCTACGACATGCGCCTGCGCGCGCCTGACGCCCCGGCGGCGCAGAGCCGCGCCTTCAGCGTCGCCTTCGACCTCCCGTTCGAGTTCACGCAGGTCTACGGCGCGCTGGCGGGCCGCCCGGCCGTCGGCACGTTCCGCAAGGCCGTCGTGTCCGGCACCGGCCGCTGCATCGTCACGCTGACCGCACGCGCGACGACGAGCGCCCGGCGCGCGGCGTTGACCGGGCGCGGAGTCGTCCGCGGTCGGAGCGGCCCGTGGCGCCACGCCCGGACCACCACGGAGGCGGTCGCGTGGACGCGCGCGCCCGCCGTGCTGCCCGGTGGGCGGCGGTACCTCGTCGCCCGCTTCGGAGTCGATCTGCTGCAGCGCCGTGGCCCGTGCGCCGGCGAGGACCGGCGCACCGGCATCGCGGTGCTGCAGCGCGCCGTGCGCACGCTCGCCGTGCGCGCCGCCGCGCCGCAGCCCGGCCCTGGGTTCGAGACGGCCTAGCCCGAGGGCACGGTACAGCCGAATCGCGCGATCAGCGCGTCGAGGGCCGGCCCGGCGATCCCGCCGAGCGGCCCCGCCCGGAGCTGCAGGAGGATCGGGCAGACGATGCTCTGGATCGGCGGGATCGGCAGCTGTGCCGCTCGCGCGGTGGCCTGACCACGACGCGCGGCGCGCACCGCTTGGCGCACCTCGGACCGTGCGCGCTGGACCGCCCGCCGCCGCTGTGCCGCGCTCGGCCGGCGCGCCGCCCGCTTCGCGGGCCGCACCGCCGGGGCCGCCGTACCAGCGCTCGGGGCGCGCGGCGCGCTCGTGGCTGCCCGCTCTGCCGCCTGGGTGGACCGGACCGCCGGGGCGCCGTCGTCGCGCTCGGCGAGCAGGAGCGCCCCGCAGACCAGTACCGCCAGCGCGATGAGCACCAGGCTCGGGGGCTTGCGGAACAGCAGCCTCATCACGATCTCCCCTCGATCGACCGGTACGCCGTGCGACGGTACCCCGGTCGCGACAGAGCCGCAGACGCCCTGCCCGCGCGCAAACGCCCGCTCGGGCGGTCCATTCGGTCAGTTGCACACGCCGCAGGGCCCGGGCCCGCAGGAGCAGGCCGGCAGGGCGGCGGCCGCGCGCGCGGGGCGCCACGCGCGCAGCCAGGGCAGCGCGGCAGGCTCGAGGCGATCGTGCCCGCCGCCCGGCCAGCAGCCGCCCAGAAGCTCGCTCAGGCGAGCCGGGTCGCGCGAGGCGAGGAGGTGGCGGTGGAGGTCGTCGTGGTGCATGACCGCAGTGGGGTACGTACGGACGTACCCCACCGGGTCATCGGCGTCACGGCGCCCGTCTTGACCGGGCGCCGGATCAGGCGCGCTGCGGCACCTTCTGGATCGCCTCGCGGTACAGCGCCATCTGCTGGGCGACGCCCTCGTCGGTGAAGCCCTCGAGGTGCGTGATGCCGTCGACGCTCAGGCCGGCATCAACGGTGTTGCGCTGGAAGTCCGGGTCCTGACGCAACGCGTCGATCTGCTGCTGTGTCCCCCGGATGGTCATGTAGCCGCCGAGCTGCGGGCTCGGGGCCAGCAGGCAGACGTCGAAGCTCTCGATGCGGCCCTCCTGCTGCATCCGCCCGAGGATGCCCATGGCCTCGTCGAAGACCTCCAGGGCGCGCTCCTCGCGCCCGCGCACGGGCTCGTTCCACCCGATGAACAGCATGCGGTCGGCCATGCCGACCTCCTCTCTGGCGCGACCCGGCCCCACACCGGGCCTGTCGCGCCGACGGTCCCACCGGCCGAGCGCGGGCGCAACGGCCTCGACGGGTGGGCGGCCCCCTACGCGACACGACAGGATGCGCGCCATGGCCCCAGCCCGCCGCACCGCGACGATCGCCGGCGTCGAGACCGCCTACTACGACGAGGGCGCGAGCGACGTGCCGGTGGTCTGCCTGCACGGCAACCCCGACTCGGCCGACATGTGGCTCCCGCTGCTGGAGCGCACCGCGCAACTCGGGCGCGTGGTCGCTCCCGACCTCCCCGGGTGGGGCGCGTCGCCCGCCCCCGACCGCGCGGTCTGCGACGGCTCGCTCGACGCACTGGCGGCGTGGTTCGACGCGTTCCTGGAGCACGTCGGCGCCGAGCGCTTCCGCCTGGCGGTGCACGACTGGGGCGCCCTCGGGCTCTCCCCCGCATCGCGGCGGGGCGGCCAGGTCGCGCGCCTGGTGGCGATCGACGTCGTCCCGCTCACCGACCACTACCGCTGGCACTGGATCTCGCGGCTGCTGTGGCGCCCGCCGCTGGTCGGCGAGCTCACCATGCCGGTCTTCAACCGCTTCACGGTCAAGACCCTCACGCGGCTGCAGCGACCCGGGTTGCGGCCGTTGCCCGACGCGTGGCTGGACCGCGTGGGCCGCGACCTCGACCCCGGGATGAAGGACAGCATCCTGCGCCTGTACCGCTCGGCAGACCCTGACGTCCTCGCCCGTCACGGCGCCGCGCTGGGCGACCTGACCTGCCCCGCGTTGGTGCTGTGGGGCGAGCGCGACCCCTACGTGGGCGTCGGCCACGCCGAGCGGCTGGCCGGCATGCTCGGCGGTCCGGTCGAGCGCGTCACGCTGCCCGGGGCGGGCCACTGGTGCATGGAGGACACGCCCGAGGCCATGGAGCGCACGGCCGCCTTCCTGGCCGGCTGAGCCGCTACGCCGCGCGGCGCGGGCGCCCGCGGAAGACCCAGGCCAGGATCTGGGCGACGGCGACGTACAGCTCCTCGGGGATCTCCTGCCCCACCTCGACGGAGGCGTGCAGCGCCCGCGCCAGCGGCGGCTCGGGGACGACCGGGACCCCGTGCTCGCGCGCGAGCTCGCGGATGCGCAGGGCGATGATGTCCTGCCCCTTCGCGACGACCTGCGGCGCGGCGCTGCTGCCGTCGTACTTCAGGGCGACGGAGAAGTGCGTCGGGTTGGTCACGACGACATCCGCCTCGGGCACGGCGGCCATCATGCGCGCCCGCGCCGCCGACATCTGCCGGCGGCGGATCGCACCGCGGACCTCGGCCGGGAGGGCCTGCTGCTTGGCCTCCTCCTTGACCTCCTGCAAGTCCATCTTCAGCTGCTTCTCGTGGCGGTGGCGCTGGTAGGCGAAGTCGATGACGCCGATGAGGAGGTACGCGGCGGCCGCCCGGATGGCGAGCCCCCGGATGTCGCTGGAGAGCTTCATGCTGAACTCGATGGGCTCGAGGCCCATGAGCGCCCCCATCTCGGGGAGCTTGGGCAGCAGCGCCGCGGCCACGATGGCGCCGACGACGGCCACCTTCGAGACGCTCTTGCCCGCCTCGAAGAGCATGTTGGGCCCGAAGATGTTCTTGAAGCCCGAGGCCGGGTTCAGGCGCGTCGGCTGGGGCTTGAGCGCGCCGGGCATGGGCCGCACGCCGACCTGCATGACGCTCGTGAGGACGCCGGCCACCAGGCAGGCCATCGCGATCGGCGCGACGCCCAGGGCGACGTCGCGCATGGCGGGCAGCACGAGCGCGCCGAGGCCGCCCTCCACCACCACCTCGGGGTGGGCGGTGAGCGTCAGCGTCCGGCGCATCGCGTCGCCCATGCGCTCGGCCAGCGACGGCCCCGTCACGATGAGCGCCGCCAGGCCGGCGATGAGCACCATGGCGCCGCCGAGGTCGGCGGAGCGGGCGACCTGGCCCTTCTTGCGCGCCTCCTCCCGGCGCTTGGGAGTCGGCTTCTCGGTCTTCTCGCCGGCCATGGGTCAGATCAGGCGACCCTGCAGCCACTGGGCCAGGAACGGCAGCGACGCGCTCGCGGTGAGCAGGCCGACCGTGACCTTGGCGGGGAACCCGATCGCGAAGACGTTGAGCTGCGGCACGACCCGGGAGACGAGACCGAACGCGGCGTCGGTGAGGATCACGGCCAGCAGCACGGGGGCCGCCACCTGCAGCGCGCCCGCGAAGATCGCCGCGAACGCCTCGACGGTCTCACCCACCGTCTCGGTCAACGAGGGCAGCTCGGTGATGCCGATCGAGCCGTAGGTCCGTGCGAGCCCCTCGATGACCCAGGCGTCGCCGCCGATGGCGATGAAGACCAGCAGCCCGACCATCGTGTAGAGCTGGGCCATCACCGACGACTGCACACCGGTCATCGGGTCGACGAGCCCGCCGAACGAGAAGCCGACGAACGTGTCCAGCAGCGTGCCCGCGACCTGGACGGCGGCGAAGACGGCGCCGACGGCGAACGCGAAGCCCGCGCCCACCAGCAGCTCCTTGGCCACCAGCCCGCCGAGCGACCACGTGTCGAGCGGGATGTCGGCGCCCCGCGCGGCGATCGGCGACAGCCCGACGGCCAGCGCGACGGCCACGATCCCGCGCACCCGGCCGGGGACGCTCGTCGACGAGAACAGCGGCGCGAGCAGGAACAGCGGCGACACGCGCGCCAGCACCAGGAAGAACGCCGCGACCTGCGAGGGGTCCAGCAGCCCGCCGAGGGTCGGGGTCACGTGCCGATCAGCGTCGGGATCTGCGTCCAGAGCTCCGTCGTGTACGCGAGCAGCTGGTTGAGCATCCACGGGCCGCCGATGACCAGCACCGCGGCCGTCGCGAGGATCTTGGGGATGAAGGTGAGCGTCTGCTCCTGGATCTGCGTGACGGCCTGGAAGACGCTGATGACCAAGCCGACCAGCAGGCCGACGAGCAGCAGCGGCAGCGCGAGCTTCAGCGTGACCTGCAGCGCCTGGGTCGAGAGGTTGACGACGGAATCGGGGTCCATCAGCGCACCTCCGCTACGCGAAGCTCTCGACGATCGACCGCGTCACGAGGTTCCACCCGTCGACGAGGACGAACAGCAGGACCTTGAACGGCAGGGCGATGAAGACCGGTGGCAGCATCACCATGCCCATCGACATCAGGGTGGAGCTGACCACCAGGTCGATGACGAGGAACGGCAGGAAGATCAGGAACCCGATCT
>DASPKC010000417.1:0-10818 GCA_035628295.1 Baekduia sp. | reverse complement strand
GCCCATGGACGACGCCATCCGCATCATCGACGCCGACGAGCGGGCGCTCGACGCACGCGTGGCCCGCGCCACCGCCGCCCTGGGCGCCGCCTGCGCCGTCGCGCGCTTCACCTACTGGTACACCGGCCGCCCCCCGGTCCACGAGGCGGTCCTCACGCCGGCGAACTAGGGGGGCAGGCCACCTGGTGCACGCGTCAGCCGCGCAGCGCCTCGGTGGGACTGAGACGGGCGGCGCGCAGGGCCGGAAGGAGGCCGGCCGCGGCGCCGGCGACGAGCGCCGCCAGCAAGCCGCCACCGAGCGCCTGCGGCGGGACGACGACCTGCGACGCCTGGCTGAGCGCCCAGCCGGCCGTCACCGCCGCGCCGAGCGCCGCTCCCGCCAGGCCGCCCAGGCCGGCGAGCAGCAGCGCCTCGCAGAGGAACTGGGCGCCGACGTCGCGGCGCGTCGCCCCGAGCGCGCGCCGCAGGCCGATCTCCGACCGACGCTCGAGCACGGCGATGACCATGACGTTGGCGATGCCGACCTCGCCCACGAGCAACGCGATGGCGCCGAGGCCGACGAACAGCGACGTGAAGGCCCCCTCGGCCGCCACCTTCGCCTCGAGCGCGTCGGACGGCCGGCTGACCTCGACCTCCTCGGGCGCCTGGGGCGCGGCCGTCGGGCCGAGCAGATCGCGGGCCTCCTGCACGCGATCCTCGTGCGCGCGGACGTAGAGCGTGGACGCGCTGCGCTGCGTGCCGAACACCGCGGCGGCGGCGTCGTAGCCGACGAAGGCGGAGCGGTCCAGCTCGGGTGCCAGCGGCAGGTCGTCCACGATGCCTGCGACGGCGAAGCGCCGGCCGCCGACGTCCACCAGGACGCTGCCGTCCGCCCGGGTGACGCCGAGGCGCTGCGCGGCCACCGAGCCCAGGACGATCGCCGGTCGCGAGCCCATGGCGCCGCCGACGAAGCGCCCCGCTCGCAGACGCCCACCGAGGACGCGCAACAGCGACGGTGAGGCCGCGCGCAGCGCGATCCCGTTGGTCTCCTCGACCGGTACCCGGTCGGTGCGCCGCACGACCTGGCCCACCTCGGTCGTGGATGCCGCGCCCTGGACGGCGGCCATGCCTCGCACGGCGGCCAGCGCCGTCTCCGGCAGCGTCGTGGCGTCGCCGAAGACGTCCTGGCCCGGCGCGACACGCAGCAGGTTCGTGCCGAGGCGGTCGAGCTGGTCGACCAGGTCGGCGCGACTGGAGTCCGAGATCCCCACCACCGCCACCATCGAGGCGATCCCGATCGCGATCCCCAGCGCCGAGAGCGTCGCGCGCAGCCGGCGCGTCTGCAGCCCCGACGCGCCGACCCGCGCGAGGTCGCGCACCGTCATCCCGCGACCAGCCGGCCGTCGCGGAGCTCGACGCGGCGGTCGAGCGCCGCCGCGACGTCGTGGTCGTGGGTGATGACGGCGATGGTCGCGCCCTCCCGGT
The DNA here is from genome assembly GCA_035628295.1 of Baekduia sp. Lineage (GTDB taxonomy): Bacteria > Actinomycetota > Thermoleophilia > Solirubrobacterales > Solirubrobacteraceae > Baekduia. The sequence goes on along the minus strand of DASPKC010000417.1, from coordinate 9,354 downwards.
GCACCGCGCGCAGCAGCTCGACGACCTCGGCGGACGTGCGGCTGTCCAGGTTGCCGGTCGGCTCGTCGGCGAGCACGATCGCCGGTTCGCCGACGAGGGCCCGCGCCACCGCCACGCGCTGGCGCTCGCCGCCGCTGAGCTGGGACGGCCGGTGGCCGAGCCGGTGCGCCAAGCCGACCCGTTCGAGCGCGGCCCGGGCGCGGGCGCGCCGCTCGGCCACCGCCACGCCGGCGTAGAGCAGGCCCTCGGCGACGTTGTCCAGGGCGCTCAGACCGTCGAGCAGGAAGAACTGCTGGAAGACGAACCCGATCCGCCGGGCGCGCAGCGCCGCCAGCTCGGCGTCGTCGAGGGCGCCCGCATCCTCGCCGGCGACCAGGACCGTCCCGCTGGTCGGGCGGTCGAGTGTGCCCATGACGTGCAGCAGCGTCGACTTCCCCGATCCGGACGGCCCGACGACGGCCAGCAGGTCGCCGGCCTGCACCTCGAGCGTGACGGCGTCGAGCGCCGTCACGCCGCCGGCGTAGACCTTCGAGACGTCGCGGAGCGCGAGCGCCGGCGCAGTCATGTCGAGGGCACCTCGACCCGGTCGCCCTCGCGCAGGGCGCCCTCCACCTCCACCAGGCCGTCGGCGACGAGCCCGGGCGTCACCCGCACGCGCCGCCGCTGCCTGCCGGCCGTCACGCGCTCCACGGCGTAGCCGCCGCCGCGCAGCGCGACGAGGGCGGTGACGGGGACCGCCAGGACGCCCCGGCGCCGTTCGCGCGCGAGCTCCACCGACACCGGCGCCTGGTCCAGCCGGCCCCCGCGCTCGCGACCCGTGAGCCGCACGACGACCTCGACCGTCGGCGTCCCCTCGCCGCCGTCCTGGGGATCTGGCGTCTGGGCGACGCGCCCGACGCGCGCCACGCGCCCGGTCGCCAAGCGGCCGTCGGGCAGCTCGACGTCCACCCGCGCCCCCTCGCGCGCAACCTGCTGGTCCGCGGCGTCGACGTCGAGGGTCACGACGCGGCGCGTCGACGTGGTCGTCAGCGCGGTGCCGCGCAGCGCCGTGCCCAGCTTGGCGTCGCGCCGCGCGATCCGCCTGCGGCCGGGCAGGAACGCGATGCGCCCCAACTCGAGGCGGCCCGTCGCGCGCAGGCCGCGCGCGTCCTGCAGGTCGGCCACGGCGGCGGCGGTGTCCGCGTCGAAGGAGCCGTCCACCGCACCGGGGTCGAAGCCGAGGTCGGCAAGGCCCTGCTCGAGCTGGCGGACGTCGCGGCCCTCCAGACCGGCACGCAACGCGCGCCAGGCCGGCACGGTGCCGTCGAGCAGGAGGACCGGGTCACCGTCGACCTCCAGCAGCGCGCCGCCCGGGGACACGACGGCGCCTTCGCCGGGCAGCCACGTGACCGTGCCCCGCAGGGGCGGCTCCACCGGCCGCTCGTCGGCGTAGCCGAGCGTCCCGTCCGCGCGCAGGCGGTCCACGAGCGTCCGGCGCTCCACCACGGCCGTCGCGCCGCTGGTTCGGCGGTCCTGCGCCGCCGCGTCGCCGTCGCCGCCGGACGCGACGAGTGCGCCGGCCGCCAGCGCGCCGCCGGTCGCGACGGCCAGCACGGCGACGCCCCGGCGCCTCATCGCCCGCCTCGCACGGCCCGTTGCGGCAGGTGCTTGCGACACGCCGCCTCCGCCTTGCGGAACCGCGGGCTCTCCGGGTCGGTCGACGGCGAGCCCGCCATGCGGATGAGACCCCCGCGGCCGGGCTGCGGATCGGGCAGGTCGACGCCGTTGGCGCGCATGCAGCGCGCGAACTTCAGCGCGGCGTCCTGGAGCTCCTGGCGCTCCTCGTCCGTCGGCTGCCGCGGTCCGCCGCCGGTCCGCTCGCGGCACTCGCGCATCGCGCGCTGCACCACCTGGGGCGAGACGCCGCGCCCGACCCGGATCCGCTGCGGGCCGCCGCCGGCGCCCGGATCGGGCAGGTCGATGCCGTTCTGGCGCATGCACCGCGCGAAGGCGAGCTGCCGCTCGTCGTCGTCGGCGCGCGCCGCGGCGGCGGGATCCGGGTCGTCGCCGGCGCCGCAGCCGCCGGAGGCCGCGGCCGCCGCGGCGCAGAGAGCGAGGAGGAGAGCGCGTCGCATGGCGCCATTGCCCCGCGCGCGGCTGAGAGGCCGCTGAACGCCGCCTAGGAGACCGCTGAAGCCGTCGGCAGGTGCAGCTCCAGCCGGGCCCCGCCGCCCGGCGCCGCGGCGGCGCAGGCGCCGCCGCCGTGCAGCTCGGCGACCTGGCGGACGATCGCCAGACCCAGCCCCGAACCGGGAAGCCCGCGGGCCGCGACGCCCCGGTGGAAGCGGTCGAAGACGTGCGGCACCTCGTCGGGCGCGATGCCCGGCCCGTGGTCGCGGACCGCGACGCCCGCCGGCCCGACGCGCACCTCGACCGGCCCTGCGGGCGGTCCGTGCTTGACGGCGTTGTCGAGCAGGTTGGAGACCGCCCGGTGCAGCTGCCCGGGAACGCCGCGCACGAGCACCGGTTGCTCGACGTGCAGCCGGAACTCGCACGCCGGCGCGTGCAGCCGGGCGCGGCGGACCGCATCGCCGACGAGCATGTCGAGGCGCACGTCCTCGAGCGCCTCCGGCGGCGGCGCCTCGTCCTGGCGCGCGAGGTCGACGAGGTCGCCGACCAGGACGCTGAGCTCCTCGATCTGCGCCCGCGCCGCCGCCACGACGCGCTCGCGCTCGGCTGCGGGAAGGTCGGGCCGGCGGGCGAGCACCTCCACGTTGGCGCGCACGCTGGTCAGCGGTGTGCGCAGCTCGTGCGACGCGTCGGCGACGAGTTGGCGCTGGGCCTCGCGGGAGCGCTGCAGCGCCGTCAGCAACCGGTTGAACGACGCGCCGAGCCGCGAGACCTCGTCCCGTCCGCCGCCGGGCAGCCGCCGGCGCAGGTCCCGCGTGTCGGCCAGGTCCTCGGCCGCGTCGGTCAGGCGCGCGACCGGCCCCAGCGCCGTGCGCGCCACGAGCGCGCCCAGGGCCGCAGCCAGCCCCACGCCGGCGACGGCCACCAGGCCGAGCACGAGCCGCAGCCGGCCCAGCGCGTCGTCGACCTCCGTGAGCGGCCGCGCCACCTGCAGCGCCTCGCCGCCGGGACCCCGGGTCGTCAGCACCCGGGCGTGCGTGCCGTCGACCGTCGCATCCTCGAAGAACGGCTCGCGCAGGCCGGCCGCGACCTCCAGGGCTCGGGGATCGTCCGGCAGCGCGGCCGCACCCGCGGCGCGGACGACGTCACCGGTCGGCAGGACGAGCTGCGCGACCCCCGACGGTCCGCCGAGCGGGTCGCGCGGCACGAGCAGCCGGCGCACGAGGCCGAGCCGCGCGGCCGGTGTCTCGAACCGCACGTCAGGCGCCATCTCGCGCAGGCTGTCGTCGACCTGCGCGCGCAGCTCGGCACGGGTGGTCACGTAGACGATGACGGTGGACGCGACGACTGCCAGCGCCACCGCGGCGGCGGCGGCCACCACCAGGCGGCGGCGCAGGGTCATGGCGCCGCCTTCAGCACGTAGCCGACGCCGCGCACCGTGTGCAGCAGTCGCGGCTCGCCGGCCGCCTCGGTCTTGCGCCGCAGGTAGCCCACGTAGACCTCCAGCGAGTTCGACGTCGGGCCGAAGTCGTAGCCCCAGACGCGGTCGAAGATCTGGTCGCGCGTGAGGACCTGCCGGGGGTGGCGCAGGAACAGCTCCAGCAGGAGGAACTCGGTGCGCGTCAGCTCGATCGCCCGCCCGGCCCGGCGGCACTCGTGGGCGGCGGGGTCGACCTCCAGGTCGGCGAACCGCAGGACGTCGTGCACCTGGTCCCACGCCGAGCGGCGCAGCAGGGCCCGCAAGCGGGCCAGCAGCTCCTCGAGGGCGAACGGCTTGGCCAGGTAGTCGTCGGCCCCCGCGTCGAGTCCGGCCACGCGGTCGCCGACGCCGTGGCGCGCGGTGAGCATCAGCACGGGCGTGCGGTCCCCCGTGTCGCGCATGCGCCGGCAGACCTCGAGGCCGTCCAGCCCGGGCATGAGCACGTCGAGCAGGACCGCGTCCGGGCGCAGCACCGCGAGCCGGCGCATCGCCTCCCGGCCGTCGGCGGCCAGCGCCACCTCGAAGCCCTCCAGGTGCAGCACCCGCTCGACGGCCTCGCGGACGGCCGGTTCGTCGTCGACCACCAAGACGCGCATCGGCCGTTGATGGTCCCGCCCGTTCCTGAGCGCCAGCTGAAGGTGCGAGGCTCGCCGCCGTGAGCGACTTCGAGACCCTCCAGTACACGAGCGACGGGCCGGTCGCGACGATCACCCTAGATCGCCCGGACCGCCTCAACACCATCGTCCCGCCCATGCCCGAGGAGCTCGAGGCGGCAGTCGTGCGCGCCGAGCGCGACACCGACGTCAAGGTCGTCGTGCTGCGCGGCCGCGGCCGCGCGTTCTGCGCGGGCTTCGACTTCTCCGGCGGCTTCCACCACTGGGACGACCAGATGACCACCGGGGGCCGCTGGGACCCGGGCAAGGACTTCGTCATGACGACGATGTCGGCCTCGGCGCCCGTGCCGCGGTTCATGTCGCTGTGGCGGTCTCCGAAGCCCACGATCGCCCAGGTCCACGGCTGGTGCGTCGGCGGCGGCAGCGACATGGCGCTGTGCGCCGACCTGGTCGTCTGCAGCGACGATGCGCGCATCGGCACGCCGTACTCGCGGATGTGGGGCTGCTACCTGACCGGCATGTGGATCCACCGCCTCGGGTTGACCAAGGCCAAGGAGCTGGCGCTCACGGGCCGCTCGCTCAGCGGCGCCGAGGCCGCGGAGCTGGGCGTCGTCAACCGCGCCGTCCCGTTCGCCGAGCTCGAGGCCACCGTCCGCGAGCAGGCGCTCGCGCTCGCGCGGATCCCGGCGTCGCAGCTGGCCGCGATGAAGCTCGTCGTCAACCAGGCCTTCGAGCAGCTCGGTCTCGCCCAGACCCAGGTGCTCGGCCCGATCCTCGACGGTCTCATGCGCAACACGCCCGACGCCCTGCGCTTCATCGAGCTGGCCGAGCGCGAGGGCGTCGGCGCGGTGGTCGCCGAGCGCGACGCGCCGTTCGGCGACTGGTCGCAGGCGCCGGCAGACCAGCAGCCCGACCCGCGCAACGTCATCGAGTGACGGGGCGCGCGCCGGGTACGAGAGAGCGCATGATCGGAGCCATCATCCTCGGCATCGTCGCCGGGTTCCTCGCGCGGGCACTGATGCCCGGCAAGGACCCCATGGGCTTTTTCGCGACGATCCTCCTCGGCCTGGCGGGTTCGCTCGTCGGCTTCCTGCTGTTCACCGAGCTGCTCGGCATCGGCGACAACGAGGCGTTCGACCTCGGCGGGCTCGTCGGCGCCGTCATCGGCGCGATGATCCTGCTGTGGGCCTATCGCAAGTTCGCCGCTCCCGGCCGGGGTCCCGGCCGCCGGCACGCCGCAGCGCACTGACCGACCACCCCCCGCACGTCGAGGGCGTCGACCACGAGTGGGTCGACGCCGGCGGCGTCCGGCTGCACGTGGCGACGGCGGGCCCGCACGACGGGCCCGTCGTCGTGCTGCTGCACGGCTGGCCGCAGCACTGGTGGATGTGGCGCCACCAGCTGCCGGCGCTGGCCGCCGACGGGCACCGGGTGCTCGCGCTCGACCTGCGCGGCTTCGGCTGGAGCGCCGCCCCCGCGTCGGGCTACACCAAGGACCAGTTCGCCGCCGACATGAGCGCCGCGCTCGACGCGCTGGGCGTGGGGCGCTTCGCGATCGCCGGCCACGACTGGGGCGGCTGGACGGCGCAGCTGCTCGCGCTGCGCGCCCCGGAGCGCGTCACGCGGATGGCGGTGCTCAACATCGCGCCGGTGTTCCGCGGCATGGGGGGGACGCTGCCGCACGCGTGGCGCCTGACCTACCAGCTGCCGTTGGCCGCACCGCTCCTGGGCCCGCGCGTCCAGCGGCTGGCCACCAGCCGGCTGCCGGGCGTGGCGCGGGCAGACGCCGCGGTCTACGCCGAGCGCTTCCGCGACCCGGCGCGGGCGCGCGCCGGCGCCGAGGTCTACCGGGCCTCGCTGGCCCACGACCTGCCGGCGGTCGCGGCCGGGCGCTACGACGCCGGCCGCCTGCGCGCGCCGCTGCTGGTCCTGCACGGCCTCGGCGACCCGGTCGTCCGGCGGTCGATGGTCGAGGGCTTCCGCCGGCACGCCGACGACCTGCGCATCGAGTACGTCGAGGGGACCGGGCACTTCATCGTCGACGAGCGTCCCGACCTGGTCAACGAGCGCCTCCTGGCGCACTTCCGGTCATGATCCGGACATGGAGCGCGATGGAGCGGGAGGCCTGCGCCGCCGGGAGCTGCTGCGCGACGCCGCGGCGGCCGGGGCGGCGGCGACGGTGCTGGGACCGGCGAGCGCGCTGGCAGCGCCGCGACGCCGGCGCACCGCCGGCCGCTCGGTGGCCGTGCTCGGCGGCGGCATGGCCGGGCTGGCCGCCGCGCACGAGCTGATCGAGCGCGGCTTCGCGGTCACCGTCCTCGAGCGCAACGCGCTGGGCGGCAAGGCGCGCAGCATCCCGGTCCCGGGCACGGCGCAGGGCGGCCGGATGCCGCTGCCGGGCGAGCACGGGTTCCGCTTCTTCCCCGGCTTCTACCACCACGTCCCGGACACGATGCGGCGCATCCCGTTCCCGGGCAACGAGCACGGCGTGTGGGACAACCTGGTGGCCGCGAGCGAGACGGTGTCCGTGCGCACCGACGGCCGCGCGGACGGGACGATCTTCGGCGTCGCGCCCGACCCGATGCAGGTGCTCACGCCCGAGGGCCTGCAGCGCGTGCTCGTCGAGGAGCTCATCAAGCAGCGTGGCGTCCCGCCCCACGAGATGGAGTTCTTCATCAACCGGCTGCTGGTCTTCCTCACCTCCTGCGAGGAGCGGCGCTTCGGCCAGTGGGAGCACACCTCGTGGCGCGACTTCGTGCGCGCCGACGGCAAGTCCGAGGAGTACCGCAAGGTCATCTCCGCCGGGCTCACGCGCGCCGTCGTGGCGGCCAAGGAGTCCATGGCGAGCGCCCGGACGATCGGCAACATGGGTGAGGCGTTCATCTACAACATCATGGGCCGGGGCAACGACGGGGCGCCCGACCGCGTGCTCGACCTGCCCACCAACGAGGCGTGGATCGACCCCTGGGTGCTGCACCTCCAGAAGCTCGGTGTGCGCTTCGCCGTCGGCCAGACCGTCGAGGCCCTGCGCCTGCGCGGCGACCGCGTCGTCGCGGCCCGCGTGCGCGACCGTCGCGGCCGGCGCCGCCAGGTCGAGGCGGACTGGTTCGTCTGCGCGATGCCGGCCGAGCGCGCCCGGCGCCTGTGGTCGCGCCAGGTGCTCGCCGCGGACCCGTCGCTGGAGGCGATGGACGAGCTGTTCGTCGACTGGATGGTCGGCATCCAGTTCTTCCTGCGCCGGCCGGTCGACATCGTCCATGGCCACGTGACGTTCGTCGACTCGCCCTGGGCCCTGACGGCGCTGACCCAGGCGCAGTTCTGGCCCGACCGCGACTTCGCCCGCGACTACGGCGACGGGACGGCCGTGGACTGCCTGTCGGTCGACGTCTCCGACTGGGACACGCCGGGGATCCTCTACGGCAAGCCGGCCAAGCGCTGCACCCGCGAGGAGGTGGCGCGCGAGGTGTGGGCGCAGATGAAGGCCCACCTCGAGGACACCGGCACGTCGGTCCTGCCCGACGACATCCTGCACTCGTGGTTCCTGGACCCGGGCGTCGCTTGGGTCCGCAGCCGCCAGGCCAACCGCAACGACACCCCGCTGCTGGTCAACACGGTCGGGTCGTGGGACAAGCGCGCCAAGGCGCGCACCGGGGTCGCCAACCTCATGGTGGCCGGCGACCACGTGCAGACCGACGTGGACCTCGCAACGATGGAGGGCGCCAACGAGTCGGGCCGGGCCGCGGTCAACGCCATCCTCGAGGCCTCGGGCTCGCACGCCGACCGCGTGCCGATGTTCCGGCTCTACGACCCGCCGGAGTTCGAGGCGCTCAAGCGGCTCGACGCGGTGCGCTGGCGCGCCGGCGAGCCGCACGCGCTCGACCGGCCCTGACGACCGGCGCCTCAGCCGGCGATCGCGCGGGCGGGCTCGGGCTGTGGCACCGGCGTGACGCGCCGGGCGCGGTTCCAGTCCTGCCAGGTCCCGCGCGACAGGCTGCGCACGACGGCCAGGAAGAAGAGCCCGGCCGGCACGGCCAGCCAGTCGACGAGCGTCCCGTGGGCGCCGTAGTCCAGCGATCCCTCGAGGACCGCGAGCGCGTGGGCGCCGTGCATGGCCGCGCAGGTCGGGAAGACGACGCCGAGCGCCAGCCCGGACAGCGACCAGCCGCGCAGCGACCGGTGGTTGGCCAGCTGGGTGCGGATGATGTAGGCCCCGACCGCCGCGTAGACCCCGACGAGCAGCAGGTTCGGGATCGCGTCGACGACGTCGGCGTTCGACGAGAACACCGCCCGCGGCAGCTGCGCGAGCAGCACGCCGGCGTAGAGGCCGCCGAGGGTGGGCAGCAGGGCCAGCGCCATCGGCGTGCCGCGCAGCAGGCGGTCGCCGGGCCCCCCGGCGAAGGCCTCCAGGCGCAGCCAGATCCAGATCGCGCCCGCCGGGAAGCCGACGGCGACGGCGGCGACGTCCATGCCGGTGCCCTGCTGACCGCCGAGCAGGTGCACGCCGTGGTGCAGGTGGTGCGGGCCGCACGTGAAGGCCATCAGCACCCAGGCGGCGCCGAACCGCGAGAAGCCGAGCTCGGCCTGGTGGCGGCGCATGTCGATGAGGGTGATGACGCCGTAGCCGACGTAGATCAGCCCGAGCACCATGTTCAGCACCGCGGCGGTGACGGTCACATGATCCTCGCGGGCAGGCCGATCTGGCGCATGAACTCGCGGACCATGGACGGGTCGCCCAGGCCCGGCAGCGCCCGCGGCGAGTAGCCGTCGAGAACGAGCTCCGACGGCCGGCGGGGCGGCGAGAACCAGAAGCCCTGGGCCAGCTCGGCGCCGAGGCCGCGCAGCTCCGCGACCTGCGCCTCGGACTCGACGCCCTCGACGACGACCTCGAGCTCCATCTCGTCGGCCAGCGAGACGACCGCGGCGAGCACGGCGCGGCGCTCGCCGTCCTGGCCGACGTTGCGCGCGAAGACGCGGGCGAGCTTGACCTGGTGCAGCGGCAGGCGCCCGAACTGGCTCAGCGACGTCGCGCCCTCGCCGAAGTCGTCGAGCGCGATACGCACGCCCAGCGCCGCCAGCGCCATGGTCGGCGGGCGCAGGCGGTCGGGGCTGCGCGCCAGGCGCTCCTCGACGAGCTCGAGGACCAGCGCGGCG
>DASPKC010000416.1:0-8093 GCA_035628295.1 Baekduia sp. | reverse complement strand
GCGAGGAGGGCTGGCGCGCGGGCATCGTGCACCGGCTGGACCGCGACACGTCGGGGCTGCTGGTCGTGGCGAAGTCCGAGGCGGCCCACCGCGACCTCAAGGCACAGCTGCAGGCGCGCGAGATCGTCCGCGAGTACCTCGCGCTCGTCGCCGGCCGGCCGCCCGCGCGCACGGGCACCATCGATGCCCCCGTGGGCCGCGATCGCAAGGTGCGCACCCGCCACTCGACCGACACGGGCACGCCGCGCGAGGCCGTGACGCACTTCGAGCTCGAGCGGGCCCTGCCGCGCACGTCGCTGCTGCGGCTGCGCCTGGAGACCGGGCGCACGCACCAGATCCGCGTGCACCTGCAGGCCATCGGCCACCCGGTCTGCGGCGACCCGGAGTACGGCGGGGCCGCCTGCGGGGCGGAGATCGGGCTGCAGCGGCAGTTCCTCCACGCCGCCCGCCTGGTGTTCCGTCACCCGGCGAGCGGCGTCCCCCTGGAGGTGACGAGCCCGCTGCCGCCGGATCTGGCGGCAGCACTCGCCCAAGCTGAACGCGGGCCGGACCACCGGAGGTAGGGGAAGGGAGGGCCGACCCGCATCAGTCCGAACGACGGTGCAATGGAGAACTTGCGAGCGGCAACGCGCCAACTCGATCGCACGGCCTGTGGGGCAGGAGGCCGGTACACTGGTCGCTCCTCTATCCCCGACCCGTCGCCATCGCGCCGACGCGGCCCTGCCCGGCACCTCGCCGGGTTCCGCGCACCGGCAGGCGGCGGTTCCGTAGTCCACAGCAACCAAAGGGAGCACCACGAATGGCCGAGATCGGCATCCGTGAGCTGCTGGAGGCCGGGGTCCACTTCGGTCACCAGACGCGCCGCTGGAACCCCAAGATGCGCCGGTTCATCCACGGCGAGCGCGGCGGCATCTACATCATCGACCTCCTGCAGACCGAGCGCCTGCTGCGCCAGGCGCAGGAGTTCGCCTCGCAACTGGCCCACCGCGGCGGCGTCGTCCTGTTCGTCGGCACCAAGAAGCAGGCGCGCGACGCGGTCAAGGAGACGGCGGAGGCGGCCGGCATGCCGTACGTCAACCACCGCTGGCTCGGCGGCCTGCTGACGAATTTCCAGACGATGAACCACCGCATCCGGCGGCTGCACGACCTCGAGCGCTACCAGGCCGAGGGCCAGTTGGACCTCCTGCCGACGCGCGAGCGCATGGCCGCGCTGAGCGACCTCGAGAAGCTCCAGGCCAACCTGGGCGGCGTCAAGCACCTTCAGCGCGTGCCCGACGCGGTCTTCGTCGTCGACCTCAAGACCGAGGCGATCGCCGTGCGCGAGGCCCAGCGGCTGCGCATCCCGGTCATCGGCCTGGTCGACACGAACTGCGACCCCGACGGCATCGACTACGTCATCCCGGGCAACGACGACGCCATCCGCTCGTGCGCGCTCATCACGCAGGCCGTCGGCGAGGTCGTCCGCGAGGGCTACGGCTCCTGGCGCTCGGCCGAGGAGGAGCGCCTGCGCCGCGAGTGGGAGGAGCAGCAGCGGCGCGCCGCCGAGGAGCAGGCCCGCCGCGAGGCCGAGGCCCAGGCGCGTGCCGAGGCCGAGGCCGCCGCGCGCGTCGCCGCCCAGAACGCCGAGCAGGCCGGCGACGAGCAGCCGCCCGCCGAGCAGCCCCAGACCGAGAACGCCCCGCAGGGCTAGCGAGGAGGACCGTCATGAGCACGATCACCGCATCCGACGTCAAGGCCCTGCGCGAGCAGACCGGCGCGGGCATGATGGACTGCAAGAAGGCCCTGCAGGAGGCCGACGGCGACATGGAGAAGGCCGTCGAGCTCCTCAAGGTCAAGATGGGCAAGGCGCTGGGCAAGCTGGCCGGCCGGGAGACCTCCGAGGGCACGGTCCAGAGCTACATCCACGCCAACGGCAAGGTCGGCGTGCTCGTCCAGATCGAGTGCAACACCGACTTCGTCGCGCGCAACGAGGACTTCGTGGCGTTCGCCAAGGACGTGGCGCTGCACATCGCCGCCGCCGCCCCGCAGTACGTCTCGGCCGACGAGATCCCGCAGGACGCCAAGGACGCCGAGATCCGCGTCTGGGAGCAGCAGCTCGAGGCCGAGGGCAAGCCGGAGAACATCCGCCCGAAGATCATCGAGGGCAAGCTCAAGTCCTGGGCCAAGGAGGTCGCGCTGCTCGACCAGGTCCACGTCAACGCCGACAAGTACGACGGCAAGACGATCGAGCAGCTGCGCGGCGACGTGTCCGCCAAGACCGGCGAGAACGTCGTCATCACGCGGTTCTCGCGCTTCGCGGTCGGCGAGTAGGCTCCACCGCCGCGTGAGCGATGAGCCGGCCTTCCGACGCGTCCTGCTGAAGCTGTCGGGGGAGTCCCTGCAGGGCTCCCTCGACTACGGCACCGACCCCGAGCGCATCCGCGCCGTGGCGCAGTCCATCAAGCAGGTCCACGACCGCGGCGTCGAGATCGCGGTCGTGGTCGGGGCGGGCAACATCTTCCGGGGCATGTCCGCGGCGGCGTCCGGGATGGACCGCGCCACCGCGGACTACATGGGGATGCTGGCCACGATCCTCAACGCGCTGCCGCTGCAGGACGCGCTCGAGCAGCTCGGGGTCCACACGCGCGTGCAGAGCGCGCTGACCATCGCCGAGGTCGCCGAGCCGTACATCCGGCGGCGCGCGATGCGCCATCTCGAGAAGCAGCGCGTCGTGATCTTCGCCGCCGGCACCGGCAACCCGTTCTTCACCACCGACACGGCGGCGGCCCTGCGGGCCGTCGAGATCCACGCCGAGGCCCTGCTGATGGCCAAGAACGGCGTGGACGGCGTGTTCACCGCAGATCCACGCACCGACCCGGGCGCGGAGCTGCTGACGGAGATCACCCACATGGAGGCGCTGCAGCGCGGCCTGAAGGTCATGGACGCCACGGCGCTGAGCCTGTGCATGGACAACGGGCTCGCGATCCACGTGTTCAACATGGACGACGAGCGCAACATCGACCGGATAGTGTCCGGCGAGCGCGTGGGGACCCTGGTGGCGACATGAGTGAGCTGATCGACGACCTCCTGGCCGACGCCAAGGAGCGCATGGCCAAGGCGGTCCACGCGACGCAGGCCGAGTTCGGCTCGGTGCGCACCGGGCGCGCCAGCCCCGCGCTGCTGGACCGGGTCGTGGTCGACTACTACGGCGCGCCGACGCCGCTCAAGCAGCTGGCCACGATCAACGTGCCGGAGGCCCGGCTGCTCACCGTCCAGCCGTTCGACGCGTCCTCGATCAAGGCGATCGAGAAGGCCATCATGGAGTCCGACGTCGGGCTGACGCCCAACAACGACGGCAAGATCATCCGCCTCGCGATCCCCGAGCTCAACGAGGAGCGCCGCCGCGAGATGGTCAAGGTGGCCCGCGGCATCGCCGAGGAGGGGCGGATTCGCATCCGCAACGTCCGCCGCGACGTCATGCACGACCTCAAGGAGCTCAAGGACGAGGGCGAGGTCGGCGCCGACGACGAGCGTCGCGGCGAGGGCGAGCTGCAGAAGCTCACTGACGCCCACGTCCACGAGCTCGACGACCACCTGAAGGCCAAGGAAGCCGAGATCCTCGAGGTCTGATGGGCGGCGACGCCGGCGGCGCGGGCGCGCGCTACGTCGCCATCATCACCGACGGCAACGGCCGCTGGGCGCAGGCGCGGGGGCTGGAGGCCGCCGACGGCCACCGCGCGGGCGCCGACGTCGTCAAGGAGCGCCTGCGCGACGCGGTCGAGTTCGGCATCCGCGAGCTGACGATCTACTCGTTCTCCACCGAGAACTGGTCGCGGCCGGCGCAGGAGGTCACCGCGCTCATGCGGATGTTCTCCGAGCGGCTGATCTCCGAGACGCCGGAGCTCAAGGCCGAGGGCGTGCGGATGCGGTTCGTCGGCCGGCGCGAGCGCGTCGCCTCCGCGCTGCTGGAGCAGATGGACTGGGCCGAGGCCGAGACGGCCGCCAACGACCGGCTCACGCTGTTCATCGCCTTCAACTACGGCGGGCGGGCGGAGATCGTGGACGCCGCGCGGCGCTTCGCGGGCGAGACGGAGGAGGAGTTCCGGGAGCTGCTCTACGCGCCCGACATGCACGACCCCGACGTCGTCATCCGCACGTCGGGCGAGCAGCGCATGAGCAACTTCCTGCTCTGGCAGAGCGCCTACTCCGAGCTGGTGTTCGCCGACGAGCTGTGGCCGGACTTCAGCCGCGCGGCGTTCCGGCGCTGCCTGGAGGAGTACGCCGGGCGCTCCCGGCGCTTCGGTGGCCGATGAAAGGCGGTTCGGATCTCGGCGCGCGCGTGCTGGCCGCCGTCCCGGCCATCGCGTTCGCCGGCTTCCTGGTCGCCCAGGGCGGCGAGGTCTTCAGCCTCGGCCTGGCGCTGCTGGGCCTGATCTGCCTGCACGAGCTCTACGCCATGTTCGATCGCGCGCACCCGGCGCGGCTGGCCGGGTTCGTCGGCTACCTGGGGATGATCGCGGCCGCCACGTACGGCGAGCAGTTCCACATCCTGCTCGCGCTGGCCGCCGCGGTGCCGCTGACGTTCCTCGTCGCCGCCAACATGCCGGCCGGCGGCGGCGCGCCCTCCATCGCGGTCACGCTGATGGGGCTGGTGTGGATCGGCGTCGCGTTCTCCCACGCCGTGCTGCTGCGCGACCTCGACCACGGCGGCGGGATCATCGTGGCGATCCTGCTCGGGACGTTCATCGGCGACACCGGCGCCTACCTCGGCGGCCGGGCGCTCGGCCAGACGCCGCTGGCGCCGCGCATCTCGCCCAACAAGACGCTGGAGGGCCTGGCGGTCGGCATCGCGTTCGCGTTCCTGGCGGTCTGGTGGTACGGGCTGTCGACCGAGTGGATGGGTGGCACGAAGGGCGCCGTCCTGGGCATCTCGATCGCGCTGGCGGGCCCGGTGGGCGACCTGTTCGAGTCCTACCTCAAGCGCGACGCGGGCACGAAGGACACCGGCCGCGTCTTCGGCGCCCACGGTGGGGCGCTGGACCGCCTTGACGCGGTGCTCTTCACCGCGGTGACGGGCTACTTCGTGTGGGTCGGCCTGGTCTGACCTACGGGCCGGCGAACGCGAACCCGGTGTAGCCGCACTGCGCCGCGGCGGCCGGGAGGCGCAGCGTGCTGCGCGTGCGACGGCCCGCCCGGGTCACGACGACCTCGCGCAGCGCGGCGCCGGCCGGCAGGGCCACGGCGTACAGCGCCTGGCCACCGCCCAGCGCCAACCGCCGGGCGCGCATCGTGCGCCCGCGGGCCGTGCGCGCCTGCAGGGCGCTGCGGCGGCCCGGCAGGACCGCGTGCACGACGATCCGCCGGCCGGCGCAAGGCACCCCGGCCAGGACGAAGGACGGCGCCCAGGCCGGGCGGCACTCGAGGTCCGCCGCCGCGGGCCGGCCGCCGCCCGTGACCGCCCAGCAGCCGAGCGCGCCCAGGCGCCCGCCCCAGGCCACCAGCCCGCCGCCGGCGGCGCCGAGGCGCCGCACGCCGGACGGCACGCGGACGGCGCCGACGCGGGCCGACGCCGCGCGATCGAGGCGCCGGCCGTGCGCGCCGAGCGCCTCGACCCACGTCGGCGTCGTGCCCCGCTCCACGACGGCCAGGAAGGCGCGCAGGCGTCCGGCGTACGCACCCGGAGCGGCCGGCTCGCTCGTGGGCAGCGTCCGGGCGGTGGCGCCGGTGCGGATCCGCACGGCGGGGGCGCCCTCCCGCGAGATCCCGCCGAGGAGCGTGGCGCCGCCGGGCAGCGGGTGCGCGGTCACGGCGACCGCGCCGGGGCTGCGACCCACCTCGGCGCAGCCGTGCGCGGCGAACGGCGTGTCGTCGAGCGCGAGGCAGAGCTCGCCGTCGGCGGTGTCGGCGGCCCGCAGCCGGTGGCCGGCCGCCGCCAGGAGCTCGCGTTCGCCCTCCAGCGCCGGCAGCGAGCGCGGCGGCCCGCCGAGCACGAAGGCGGTGCTGCCGGGGTCGCCGCGGCCGCAGCGCGAGCGCGACGGCGGCAGGCCGACCGGGATGCGGCGGACGCCCGCGGCGGTCGCGACCTCCAGGCGGCGCACCGCACGGCTGCCCGCCACGGTCGAGAGGAACGCGATCCCGCCGCCCGCCAGCGGCGCCGTGCGCATGGCGCGGCGCCGGCCGTCGCCCAGGACCAGCCGCAGGCGCGCGCCGTCCGGGGCGAGGCCGTACACCGCGCGGGCGGCGCAGCCCTCAGCGGTGTCGACCTCCAGCTCGCCGGGGCGCGCCGGGGAGCAGCGGCTGCTGCTCGGCTCGTCCTCGCGGCCGATGACGGTGATCTCGCGCGGGAGCACGACGCCGAGGCAGCGTTGGGTCACGCGGCGGTCGAGCGCCAGCGCGGTGGGTCGCAGCACCGTGGTCGTCCAGGTCTGCAGCCGCGCCCGCGCGCCGGCGGCGGTCGAGCGCAGCAGCTCGGTGGCGTCCGTGCGAACGCCGTCGCCGGGCAGCAGCCCGATCAGGGCGCCGCGCGCGTCGTGCACGAGCACGTCCGGCGCCGAGAACCCGTCCAACCGGCCGGCGTCCGGCGCGGGGAGGTCGAAGACGGCGATCCGCCCGGCGTAGCGCCCCGAGTAGCCGGCCGGGGCGCTGGTGCGGGCGCGGATGGTGCGCCCGTCGGCGAAGCGCACCTCGACCTCGGCCCCGGCGGCGGGCACGACACCGCCGACACGACCGCTGCCGGACGCCAGGACGGCGGCGCGGTCGTCGCGCAGGAGCGGGTCCTCGCAGTCGTCGGCGTGCACCTCGCCGTACCCCGCGCAGATCCCCCCGCTGCGGCCGTCGGCCAGCCGCAGCGGCTCGGCCGGCTGGTCTGCGGCGGCCGGCGAGGCGACGGCGGCGCCGGCGATCAGGAGCGGGAGCAGGCGGCGCCGCACGGCGAGGACGGTACTGCGCACCTGGCGCGGGTGGCACCGGTCCGGCCGGGTACGCCGCCGCCATGAGCGAGCAGGGACAGGAGCGGTTCCGCGGCGCCCGCGAACGGCGATCCGATCAGGAGGCGGCCTCGGGCGGCGACGGCACGCCGGCGGGCAACGACCGCCCCGCGGACACCGCGCAGGAGCCCGGCGCCCTGGAGCACCGGCGGCCGGCGGCCGTGGAGCCGGTGGCGATCCAGCCGCAGGACGAGCCGGGCGGCGACGGCGCACCGATGCCGGACGGCGACACCCCGCAGCTGAGCTGAGCTACGGCGCCGCGCCGCGGTCGCCGCGGTCGTCGGCGGATCGACCCCGGAATGCCGCGGCGATCCGCCGACAGGCGCCACGGGGGGCGCCTAGGTGGTCGACATCGACCCTTCGTGCTGCACCGCGACCTCGTCGCTGCCGTCCATCGCCCCGCCGCCGTCGGCGGCGAGGGGGTCGTGGGTGCCGGGCGAGTAGTACCGGCGCAGCCAGGCGGCCAGGCCGTCGAGGCCCGGGAGCAGCACGCGCTCGGTGACGTTGGCCTGGTCCAGGCGCTCGCGCACCTCGGCCTTGACCTCCGGCGGGATGCGCCAGGAGTGCCAGACCTCGGGGTGGCGCTCGAGCCAGCGCTCCATCTGGCAGGTCGGGTCGGAGATCGCCGACAGGATCGCCGACTGGTTGACGATGCGTTCGTCCAGCGACGGCGGCTCGAAGAAGGCGACGAACGGCTCGGCCTCGGTGAGCGCGTCGAAGCGCTCGAGATCCGGCGCCTCCTTCGCGAGCATCTCGGTGCTGAAGACGAGCGCGCCCTCCTCCTCGATGAGCAGGCGCAGGCGGCCCGGCAGCAGGCGGTGCGCGGCGGCGACATCGACGGCGAGCAGCAGCGCGTCGTCGTCCGGCCACGAGGCGGTCGCGAAGTGCAGGGCCACGAGCGGCGAGAACGTCCAGTCCAGCAGGCGGGTCGGCAGGCCGTGGTGCTGGCCCAGGGCGAGCCAGTCCCACAGCGTGGGCCCCGGCGCCTCGCGGTGCGCGTACTTGCGGAAGTTGCGCATGAGGTGGCGCTCGAGCGACGGGTAGTCGCCCGTCAGCCGCGCCAGGCTCGAGGTGTTGGTGTAGCTCGCCCGCGCCAGTCCGC
Source organism: Baekduia sp. (assembly GCA_035628295.1). Classification (GTDB taxonomy): domain Bacteria; phylum Actinomycetota; class Thermoleophilia; order Solirubrobacterales; family Solirubrobacteraceae; genus Baekduia. The sequence goes on along the minus strand of DASPKC010000416.1, from coordinate 26 downwards.
GGAAGACGAGCGTCGACCGCGCGTGC
>DASPKC010000415.1:0-9069 GCA_035628295.1 Baekduia sp. | reverse complement strand
GGCGCCCAGTAGGCCTTGAGCGATTCCTTCAGGATCGGGCCCAGGTGCTCGATCCGCTTGCCGATCCCCACCGGCAGCCGCGTCAGCGTCTCCTCGACGTCCTCCCGGGCCTTGTGGAGCTTCGGGTTGAGCCGCACCCGGTTGAAAAGCCGCGACAGTGCGCCGACGTTGGGGGCGATCGACATGCCGTTGTCGTTGAGGACGATCACGATCGGCAGCTCCATCCCGCCCGCGTTGTGAAGGGCCTCGAACGCCACGCCGCCGGTCAGGGCGCCGTCCCCGATGACGGCGACGACCTTGCCGTCCTCCACGGCCCCCTTGCGCATCGCCTCCTTGATGCCGACCGCGTACGAGACGGAGGTCGACGCGTGGCCCGCGCCCATGATGTCGTGCTCGCTCTCGTGGATCGCGCAGAACGGGGCGAGGCCCTCGTACTGGCGGATCGTCGGCAGCTGGTCGCGCCGGCCGGTCAGGACCTTGTGCGGGTAGGCCTGGTGGCCGACGTCCCACAGGATCTTGTCGCGTGGCGAGTCCAGCAGCGAGTGCAGCGCCACGGCGATCTCGCACGTGCCCAGGTTGGCGCCGAAGTGGCCGCCGATCTCCCCGACCGTGTCGATGATGTGCTCACGGACCTCCTGGGCGACCTGCGCCAGCTCCTCCTCGGAGAGGCCGTGCAGGTCCTGCGGGCGGTCGATGCGGTCGAGGATGCGTGTCATGAGGTGCGGGTGAAGACGAAGTCCGTGATCTGCTCCAGCTCAGCGGTGCTGGAGCCGTCGGCGCCGCGAGCCTCGGTGAGGGCGGCGCGCGCGGAGCCGTGGCAGTCCTCTGCCAGTCTACGAGCCCCATCGAGGCCGAACGCGCTGACGTAGGTCCGCTTGCCGTGGCGCTCGTCGGAGCCCTGCGGCTTGCCGAGGTCCGCGTCGGTGCCCGTGACGTCCAGGATGTCGTCCACGATCTGGAACAGGACGCCCAGCTCGGCGGCGTAGCGGTGCAGCGGGGCGGCGTCCGGATCGGGGGGCCCCACGAGGTCCAGGACGCAGCCGACGGACGCGCCGATCAGCCGTCCGGTCTTCAGCTCGTGCAGCCGGCGCAGCTCCTCGGGGGTGGTGGCGGCGCCCGCCACGTCCAGGTACTGCCCGCCGACCATGCCGTCCACGCCGGTGGCGCCCGCAAGTCGGCGCGCCGCCGCCAGCAGCCGGACCGGCTCCCCGGCCTGGTCGGTCAGCAGGTGGCGGAAGGCCTCGGCGTACAGCGCGTCGCCGGCCAGGATCGCGACGTCCTCGCCGAAGCGCACGTGGCACGTCGGCCGGCCGCGGCGCAGGTCGTCGTCGTCCATGGCGGGCAGGTCGTCATGGATGAGCGAGTAGGTGTGGATGAGCTCGAGCGCGGCGGCGAGCGGCAGGACCTCGGCCGGCTCGCGGCCGACCGCGCGGGCGGTGGCGAGCGCCAGGACCGGCCGGATGCGCTTGCCGCCGGCCAGCAGGCTGTAGCGCATCGCCTCCTCGATCCCGGCGGTGCCTGGGACGGCGCTGGGGAAGCGCAGGGCGTCGAGGTGGCGCTCGACGAGGTCGCGCAGGGCGTCGGGGTACGGCACGGCCGGCGCGCCTACAGCAACGCGTCCTGGCCCGGGCCCGGGCCGGCATCCGCGCGCGCGAGGCGCTCGAGCTCAGCCGACGCCTGCGACGCGAGGCTCGCGCACTCCTCGACCATCGCGGCGGCCGCGTCGGCGCTCAGGTCGCCCGTGCGCAGCTGCTCGGCGGCGCGCTCGAGGCGCTCCACGAGGACGTCGAGCTGGGCGGTGTCGGTCATCGCGGCGCATCCTCGCGCATGCCGCGCAGCGCCGCCGCGAGGATGCCGTTGACGAACCCGGGCGCGTCGGCGCCGCAGAAGGTCTTGGCGGTCTCCACCGCCTCGTCGATGGCGCCCTCGGCCGGGATCGGCGTGTCCGACGGCGCCAGGTCGGGGTGCAGCACCTCGAGCAGCGCGACGCGCATGATCGCCTTCTCCAGCGGGGCGATGCGGTCCAGCGTCCAGCCGCGGGCGTGGCGCGCGATGACGCCGTCGAGCTCGTCGAGGTGGTCCTGGGTCGCGTGGGCGAGCCCGCGGGTGAAGGCCGACGCGTCGTGCTCCAGCAGGTCGTCGAGCTCCCGGCCCGTGACGTCGTGCTGGTAGAGCGCGAACACGGCGGCACGGCGCTGGTCGCTGCGACGGGACATCCGCGCCGGAGCATAGGGTGGCTCCCGTCGTGGTCGTCGACGCGTGGATGCAGCACCCGACCCCGCGGTTCCTGCGCGAGGACATGTTCGCCTCGCTGCGGCGGTGGACCGGCGGGCTCGAGCCGCCCGAGGAGCAGCTGCCGGCGGCGATGACCGTCCAGGCGATGGACGCGGCCGGCGTGGACGTGGGCGTGCTGAGCGCCTGGCACGGGCCGCAGGGCGCGCTGATCTCCAACGACGAGGTCGCGGGCTGGGTCGCCGAGCACCCGGACCGGCTGCGCGGGATGGCCTCGGTCGACATCCGGCGGCCGGTCGAGGCGGTGCGCGAGCTGCGCCGCTGCGTGACCGAGCTGGGCTTCGTCGGGCTGCGGATCCTGCCGTGGCTGTGGGAGGTGCCGCCGACCGACCGCCGCTTCTACCCGCTGTACGCGGCGTGCGTGGAGCTCGGCGTCCCGGCCGGGACCCAGGTCGGCCACACCGGGCCGCTGCGTCCCTCGGAGGTCGGGCGCCCGATCCCGTACATCGACCAGGTGGCGATCGACTTCCCCGACCTGGTGCTCGTCTGCGGCCACATCGGCTACCCGTGGACCGAGGAGATGGTCGCCGTGGCGCGCAAGCACGAGCACGTGCACATCGACACCTCCGCGTACACCGTCCGGCGCTATCCGCCGGAGCTCGTGCGCTACCTGCAGACCCGCTCCGGCGCCCACAAGGTGCTCTTCGGGACGAACTGGCCGATGATCGCCCCGGACCGCGCGCTGGAGGGCCTCGACGACCTCGGTCTCGACCGCGAGGCGCGCGGCTCGTTCCTGGGCGCCAACGCGGCGCGGCTGTTCGGGCTGGAGTGAGTCCCGTGCGCCGGGTCGCTCCCGTCGTCGCCGTCCTCGCCGCGCTGTGCGCGCCCACCGGCGCCGGCGCGCAGGGCGCCACCGGCGGGGACCTCTGCCTCACCGACCCGGTCTGGCCGGCCTCCGCCGCGCCGCAACCGGTGCGCTTCGGCATCACGCCGCAGGCGGCCGGCAGCGCGGGGCTCGTCCAGCAGGAGGGCGCGCCGCGCGACGAGGCGGCGCTCGACCGGGCGCTGACCGACCTGCGTCCCCCGGGCAAGGCGCTCGTCGTCCGGCTCAACCGCCTGTTCTCGGGCGACGGCGAGGCCGGCATCGCCCGCTTCGCGCAGCTCGCCGACCGCTACGCCGCGCTCGGGCTCGGCGTCGAGGTCCAGGTGCGCTACCACCCCACGCCCGAGCAGGAGGGCGACCAGGAGACCTGGGAGCGCTTCGTCCGCCGGGCCGCGGAGATCCTCGGCCGGCGCCGGGCGCTCGTGGCGCTGTCCATCGTCAACGAGCCGAACCTCCCGATCTCCCCGAACACCTCCGACGGCGTGTACGAGGGCGTGCGCGAGGCGATCGTGCGCGGTGTCGTCGCCGCCCGCGCCGGCCTCGACGCCGTCGGGCGCCGCGACGTCCAGCTCGGCTTCACGTTCGCCTGGCGCTGGCTGCCGCAGGCGGATCGCTCGTTCTGGCAGGAGGTCGGCGCGCGGGCCACGCCGGCGTTCCGCGCGGCCCTGGACTACGTCGGGCTGCAGGTCTACCCCGGCCTGGTGTGGCCGCCCGCGCCGCTGCCGGGCCGCACGGCGGGCGAGGAGCTCGCCGAGGCGGCCGCGCTCGTGCGGACCTGCTTCATGCCGCAGGCCGGGCTGGGCCGCGACATCGACCTGTGGATCAGCGAGAACGGCTACGCCACGAACCTCGGGCGCACCGAGGCGTCGCAGCAGGCCGACACCCGCTCCACGCTGGCCGCGCTGCGCGAGAGCTCCGGCACCCTGGGCATCACCGACTACCGCTGGTTCAACCTGCGCGACAACGACAGCGACGGCACCGACCTGTTCAGCGCGGTCGGGCTGCTGCGCGACGACCACTCCCGCAAGCCGGCGTTCGGCGCGATCCGCGACGCCATCGCGGCGTTCGGCGCCGCCGCGCCGCCGGCCGCCGCGCCGCTAGGCGGCGTGTGCGCCGGCTCGCGCGCCCTTCCGCGCGGCCGCTGGCGCAGCGCGCGCACCACCGCGCCCGGGGGCACCGCCCGCATCGCCGGCCGGCGCCTGCGGGTGCGGATCGCCCTGCGGCGTCCGGCCCCGCAGCGCCGCATCGGCGTCCTGCTGCGGCCGGTCGCCGGCGGTCCGGCGCGCCGGGTCCGGGTCGTCGTGCGCTGCTAGGCGCGCGACATGTAGGCGCCGGTCTCGGTCTGCACCTTGACCTTGTCGCCGATGTTGACGAACAGCGGGACGCGGATGGTCGCGCCGGTCTCGAGGGTCGCCGGCTTGTCGCCGCCGCCCGAGGCCGTGTCGCCGCGCAGTCCGGGCTCGGTCTCGGTGACCTCGAGCTCGACGGAGGCCGGCAGCTGGACCGTCGACGGCTCGTCGTCGATGAACAGCAGGTCGACCTCGTCGTTGGGCTTGGTCCACTTCAGGGCGTCGGCGACCGCGGCCTCCGGCACGGCGAGCTGCTCGAAGGACTCGGAGTCCATGAAGTGCGCGTCGGTCCCGTCGGCGTAGAGGAACTGCATCTTGCGCGCCTCGGTGCGCACGGCCCGGAACTTCTCCCCGGCGCGGAACGTCTTGTCGATCACGTTGCCGTCGCTGGTGCGCCGCAGCTTCGTGCGCACGAACGCCCCGCCCTTGCCGGGCTTGACGTGCTGGAACTCGAGGACCTTGAAGATCGTGCCCTCGACCTCGATGTGGTTGCCGTTCTTGAGTTGGTTGGTGCTAATCACAGCTGGGGAGAGCCTAGAGGGCGGCGCCGGCCGCGGCTAAGCGGCCGTGGTAAGGGCCGCTAGTATTACCTTTATGCGCGTCACGCAGAAGGGCCAGGTCACAATCCCCCTCGAGGTGCGCCGCGCCCTGGGGATCTCCACCGGGACGGACGTGCGCTTCGTGCTCGACGAGGACGGCGCGCGGCTGGTCGTGGCGCAGGACGAGGCTCGGGATGCCGTCGCGCGGATGCGGGGGGCCGGCGACGTCGACATGACGACGGACGAGATCCTCGCGCTGACCCGGCGATGAGGCCTCGGCCCGGGACGGTCGTCGACTCAAGCGTCCTGCTGGACGTCTTCACCGACGACCAGACCTGGGGCGAGTGGTCTGCCGAGCAGCTCGTCGCGGCGCTGGAGCGCGGACCACTCGTCCTCAATGCCGTGGTGCTGGCCGAGGTCTCGCCCCGCTTCTCGCGACTCGAGGACCTTCGCCGCGCTCTGCCGGCTCGCGCGCTCGACGAGCCGCTACCGGACGCCGCCGCCTTCCTCGCCGGCCACGCGCACCAGGCCTACCGCCGCGCGGGCGGCGCCAGGCAGGCGGTCCTCCCCGACTTCCTGATCGGAGCACACGCCGCCGTGACCGGACGGCCGCTGCTCACGCGCGACCCGCGCCGGGTCGCCACCCACATCCCGGGGACGACGCTGATCTCGCCCGATGTGGCCTAGCTGCCGAACCAGAGCTGGTTGGTACTTGATCACCGGGCGCAGAGCGTAGACGGCGGGGTCCGGGCCGGTGCTCTTCCCGGCGACCAGCGGGCGCCCACGTGCGGTTGACGGATCCGCGAGGCCATCCGATAATCTGATTCATGGCCGAGATCAGCGCCACCGACGCCTCGAAGCGGTTCGCAGACGTGCTCGATGCCGTCGAGCATCGCGGCGAGACGTTCACGGTCGTCCGGCGGGGCCGCCCCGTGGCCACGGTCACGCCGGCGAAGCGGTCGACGCTGCGCGATCTGCGAGAGGTCCTGGCCGATCGCCCGCTCGACGACGACTTCGGTCGCGACGTCGGCGACGGGCTTCTCGCGATCGACCAGGCGCCGCGCGATTCGTGGAACGACTGATTCTCGACACGGGCGTCCTCATCGCGGCTGAGCGCGGCAGGGCGCGTCTGCCCGACACTGACGCCGACGTTGCGATCGCTGCGATCACCGCCTCGGAACTCCTGCTCGGAATGGAGTTGGCCGATGGTCGACGCCGGGCTCGGCGCAGCCAAGTCGTGGAGCGCGTGCTGGAGACGGCCGACATCTTGGCCTTCGATCTCGTCGCGGCGCGCCACCACGCCCGGTTGACCGGCCACGTGCGCCGGATCGGCGACGTCCGAGGCGCCCACGACCTGATCATCGCGGCCACGGCGGCCGCGACCGGACGGACGGTTCTGACCACCGACCGAACCGGGTTCTGCGATCTGCCAGGCGTCCTCTGGCAGGCGCTGCCCGCGATGTGACTGCACGTCGCCGACCATGCGGTTCCACGTCACGCGGTCAACGGCACCGGGTCGCGACGCACATCCCCGGGGCGACACTGAGCGCTGCGGACGTGACGTAGGTGCCCAACCGGGATTGGCTGGTGGTGCTCACGCTCCGCGCTCGATCGGCTACGCCCCGTACTGCGGGCGGCCGAGCGCGCTGGGGAGGTCCCGGCGTGAGGCCACTCCCAGCTTCCGGTAGGCGTGGCCGAGGTGCCACTCGACGGTTCGCGGCATCAGGACGAGCGTCTCGCCGATGGCGCGGTTCGAGAGGCCCCCGGCGGCGAACTCGACGATCCGTCGCTCGGAGGTGGTGAGCGCCTGCGGCCCACGCTGGGCCGCCCGGCGTGGGCGCGCGCCTGAGGCGTGCAGGCACGCGAGGGCGGCGGCGGCCAGCGCGGACACGTCGACGGTGCTTCCGACAGCGTGCTCGACGCGATCGCCCGAGCCCTGCGGCTCGACGCCGCCGAGCGCACGCACCTCTACGGCCTGGCACGCCCGCGCACCGACCCCGACGCGACAGCACCACCGCGGATCGTTCGCCCGAACGTCCAGCACATCCTCGACGCGTTCACCGGTGCGATGGCGCTCGTCCGCAACCGCCGCTGGGACTACCTGGCCGCCAACGACCTCGGTCGCGCCGTCTACAAGGAGATCTTCGACGGCCGCACCGGCTCGCCCAACCACGTCCGCTACGTCTTCCTCGACCCTCGCGCGCGGACCTTCTTCGTCGACTGGCCGGCTGTCGCCCAGGAGACCGCGCGGATCCTCCGTGCCGAGGCCGGCCGCGACCCTTCCGATCGCGGACCGGCCGCGCTCGTTGAGGAGCTGCTCGAGCGCAGCCCTGCCTTCCGGGACGTCTGGGCCGAGCACGACGTCCGCCTCCCGGCGGCGGGCCGCCACCGCTTCCGCCACCCTGACGTCGGCGAACTCGATCTCGTCTTCGAGGCCGCAACGCTGCGCGCCGACCCCGGGCTCACGCTCCTGCTGGCCACTGCCGACCCCGGATCGGCCAGCGCGGCAGCGCTGTCGCGCCTCGTGGCGGACTCCAGGACGCCGCCCCGGGCCGCAACCTAGGATCGCGCCGACCGTGGAGCCGACGGAAGGACCGCAGCCATGCTGATGTGCTCGATGAGCGTCTCGGTGGACGGCTTCATCGCCGACCGCGACGGCGCGATCGACTGGGGCGCCCCCAGCGACGAGCTGTTCGCGTTCCACCTCGCCGAGGTGGGCAAGCTCGGGGCGTATCTCTGTGGCCGCCGGCTCTACGAGACGATGCTGGTGTGGGAGACGGACCCGTCGCTGCGCGAGGACGAGCTGCGGACGGCGTTCGCCGACGTGTGGTGCGCCCTCCCGAAGGTGGTCTTCAGCCGCACGCTCACCAGCGTCGAGGGCAACGCCCGGCTGGCGGACGGGTCCGTGGCGGAGGAGGTCGCCGCGGCGCTCGGTGCGACGGACAAGCCGGTGTCCATCGGCGGCGCCACCCTCGCAGCGCCGGCGATCGAGCTGGGCCTCGTCGACGAATTGCGCATGTTCCGCCATCCCGTCGTCCTCGGTGGGGGCACGCCGCTCCTGCCGCCGGTCACCGAGAGCGTCGCGCTGGAGCTGCTCGAGGCCAGGACCTTCGGCTCGCGCGTGATCTACGAGCGCTACGGGCGCGTGGGCCACGGGCCCCGCTGAGCACGGACCGCGGGCCGGCGCCGCTGCGCACCCGGCCGCCGTTGCGCCGCCGTTACGGCGCCGCAACACCTCCCCGCGACCTTTCCGTCCGCAACCACACACCACGCCGCTCGCCGATCGGGCGGCAGGACAGGAGAGAGACCCGATGTTCACGCTCAACCGCCGTACCGTCGCCGGACTGGCCGCCTTCGCAGCCCTCGCGGGGGCCGCCGCGCCGCAGGCCGCCGCGCCACAGGCCGCCGAGGCCGCCGCCTACTGCGACAACTGGGCGCTGCCCTCCCAGCTCGACATCCGCCAGGGCAACGGCTGGCGCGTCATGGCGTACTCGCCCAAGAAGTTCAAGTACACGGCCGTCGCCCAGGACGCCCGGGGCACGATCCGCATGCGCGGCACGGTCAGGCTCACCCGCTTCGACACGTCCGGCAGCCGGCCGCAGGTGCGCTTCATCGCCACGTGGAACACGGGCGGCGTGGGCACCTACACCGGCCGCATCGACGCCGATGGCCTGATGACCGGCAAGACCGCCGACAAGTTCGGCCGCAACGCCACGACCTGGCACAACGCCGACACGCTGGACTGCAACGGCTGACCGCGATCGCGGAGCCGGCGGCACGCGCCGCCGGCTCCGTCGACGGGCCGCAGCGGCCTCGGCGGCTGGTCGCCCGCGGACGGCGCGCGGCCGTCAGCCAGGCGCCGGCACCCCTTCGAGCAGATCGAGGGCCCCCACGCGCGCGACGTGCTGCTGCTCGATGATCGCGCGCTCGACGTCGGCGATGAACGCCGTCAGGGCCTTGGGGTGGATGAGGCTGCCCCAGCCGTCCTCGGACGCGTCGCCCGAGCCCAGCTCGATGCCCACGGGAAAGGGCCCGACCGGCGGCACCGGCGGCTCCTCCTCCCCCG
>DASPKC010000414.1:0-4629 GCA_035628295.1 Baekduia sp. | reverse complement strand
TCGACCTCGTGGCCCTGGTCGGCGAGCGCGGCGGCCAGTCGGGCGTTGTAGACGTTGGAGCCCGTGCCGCGCAGGAGGTAGCCGTGGAAGACGAGGACACGCACGGCTCCGTATCATCCCCGCCGTGATCGATCGCCAGCGTTACCGGCTGCGGACCCCGTCCTCGGGCCGCGAGATCATCGTGGAGGCCGAGCCCGGGAAGGTCTACACCGACCGCGACACCGGCGAGCCGCTCGAGGTCGTCGGCAAGGTGCTGCCGCTGGCCCCGTCGCCCTCGCGCCTTCCGTGGGCGGTCGAGAACCTGCGCTTCTGCAACTGGTGCGACCAGCTCGCCCAGAAGGACCTCAACGACTGCCCCACCTGTGGTCGCCGCATGGCGGCCATCGCGTAGCGGCACGCCGATCCCCTCGCGCCTGATGCGCCGTCGCGCCACGGCCCTCGCCCTCACCGCGCTGCTCGCGGGCGGCCTGAGCGCCTGCGGCGGCAGCGGGGCCGACGCCTCGTCCGACGCGGTCCCCCGTTCGACGCCGGAGCTCGTGGCCCCCGAGAACACCGGCCTGCCGGCCGCACCCGCGGCCAACGCCGACGAGAACACGTCCACGTCGACGACGTCGACCACCGAGACGACGACCACGCCGGACGCCGGCGGCGGCGCAGGCGCCGCGACGCCCGCCCCCAGCCAGGCCGCTCCCGCCCAGCCGCAGCAGTCGGCGCCCGCGGCCGGCGGCCAGAGCGCGCCCGCGACGGGCGGCGCGCAGCAGCAGCAGCCCCAGCAGCAGGGCGGCGGCACGCAGACGTCGGGCGGCAGCAGCGGCGGCTTCAGCGACTTCTGCGCCGAGAACCCGGGCGCCTGCCCGGAGGAGTAGCCGCCGCGGCCGGCGGTGCGCCGCGCGCCCGCCGGCCCATGAGCCTGCGGCCTACGGCGCGGCGCAGATCACGTACACGTGCAGGTCGGCCACCGTTGCGGGCGCGGCCGCGATGTCGTGCAGCCCGACCCAGACCCGCCACCCCGTCGGGGTCTTCCCATCGCCGGTCGGCGGCGGGCTGGTCGGGTTCGGCGTCGGATAGCTCGCCACCATGTGCGGATAGAAGACGTTCGACTCGTTGTAGAGCCCGCCGCCGGTGGCGCGCTCGCCGGTGAGACACGACGCGGTCCCGGTCGCGAAGCTGTTCTTGTTCACCGAGAACGCAGCGCCCTGGCGCATGACGACGTTCGTCGAGCCCGCCGGGCCCGTCGGTCCGATAGGCCCGGCCGCGCCCGTGGCGCCGGTTGCGCCCTGTGGCCCCTGTGGCCCCTGGGGCCCGGTGGGCAACTGCCCCGCCTTGAAGTCGGCTGCCAGCAGCGACCCGTTTTTGACCTTCGAGCTGGTCACGGCACCGCTCTTGAGATCGGCGCCCCGGACCTCGCCGTTCTTGATGTGCTTGGACCGCACGCTGTTGTCGGCGAGCGTGATGGCGTAGCTCGTGCCGCCCAGGGCGACGAAGAGGGCGAGCAGGGCGAGCACGACGGCCGGCTGCGGCCGCTGGAACGTGGGGCGCATGCGCCTCCTCCTCGGGAGCTGGTGCAGGATCGACATGACGTCCTGCGAACTCTCCACCACGGGCGAACCTGTTCCATCCGTGGAACATCCGCGTCGTTGCGCGCCGGCCTCGCTAGCGTACCGCGCGTGGCGCCCGGCTTCACCCCCGCGCACCGTGGCGGATCCGGGCCGCCGATGGTGTGCCTGCACGGGTTCACGGATACGTGGCGGACCTGGGAGCTCGTCCTGCCGGCGCTCGAGGGCGAGGTCACGGCGGCGGCCGTCGCCGATGCCGTCGAGGGCGCGATGGACGACGCCGGCGTCGCCGCGGCGCACCTGGTCGGCAACTCGCTCGGCGGCTGGCTGGCGCTCGAGCTGGCGGCCCGCGGCCGTGCCCTGACCGTGGTGGCGCTCGCCCCGGCGGGCGGGTGGGCGGCGGACGAGCGCACCTGGGAGGCGCTGCTCGACCAGCAGCAACGCATGGTCGAGCTCGCCGCGGCCGCGGCCCCCTACGCCGAGACGCTGCTCGCGACGCCCGAGGGCCGGCGCCGCGCCACGCAGCTGCTCACGACGCGCTCGGCGCACCTGCCGGCCAAGCTGCTGGCCCACCAGCTGCGCGGCATCGCGGCGTGCACCGGCGCGAAGGCCATGATCGACGGCGCCCGGCGCGGCGGGTGGCCGGTGCGCGCGGAGCGCATCACCTGCCCGGTGCGTGTCCTGTGGGGCACGGCGGACCGGTTGCTGCCCTGTCCGTCGGCGGCTGTCCGCTACCGACGGGAGTGGCTGCCCCACGCCGACTGGGTGGTCCTCGACGACGTGGGCCACTGCCCCCAGCTCGACGTCCCGCTGGAGACGGCGGAGCTGATCCTGGGCTTCACGGCGCCGCTGGCGGCGCGGTGAGCCTGGCGCCACCGCAGATGAGCACGATCATCGTGCTCATCTGCATGACCCATGTGCTTAACCTCGAGACCCAGCGGCGCGCGCCGGCGCCTGGTCGGGGCCGACGGGAGCGCCGTGCGCGCGGGTCCGTCCTGCGCAGCGCGCGCTGACAGCTCGGCGACGAGGGGCCAGGCGGGGCGGCAGGCCCGCGGTCCGCTCCGGCGCAGGCGGCGGATCGCATCTGTCGGCGGATCGACGCCTGGATGGCGCGGCGATCCGCCAACAGCTGGTGACGCGGCCGCCGGGGGCGCCGCGCCGGCGAGGGTCTTGTCCTTCTGCACGCGCCCCTCGCAGATGAGCACGGATACCGTGCTCATCTGCGGGTCAGGGCGCGACGTGCAGCCGGACGGTGACGGTGTCGCCGTCCGCGACGCCCTCCCGGCGGCGGACGTCGGCCTTCACCGGCAGCAGGTAGGACCCGCGCTGCGTGTCGGCGAACACCGACGTCGACCAGGTCGTCGCGCCGAGCGTGGCCCTGACGGGCACCGAGCCGAACGACCGGTGCGCGCCGGCGTGGCGCGCACGGAGCTCGTCGGCGAGCTCGGCGGGCAGGGTGACGAAGTGCCACCCCGCCTCGCCGGGGTGCAGCCAGAGCTCGGCCGTGACCTCGTAGGCCGCCGTCAGTCCTGCGCCGTCGGCTGCGGGTCGGGGATGAACCGCGCGGAGTAGGTCAGCCGGGCGGTGCGGTACAGGCAGTAGAACTGCGGCGTCGAGCCGGAGCGCGCGGCCGTCTGGGTCTTCGAGTCGTCGCACGTGCCCTTGGCCCGCGAGGCGCGCCAGGACGTGTCGCCGGGGAGGTTGACGGCCAGCGCCGGGGCCCAGGTCGGGACCTTCAGCCCGATCGTCCAGCCCTTGCGGACGCGCAGCGTGCGCTGCAGGGCGAACTCGACGGTCTGGCCGAAGTAGCGCTCGAGCTTCTGCGGCTCGCCGGCGGAGACGACGCGGTAGCGCAGCTTGCCGCGCGGCTGCAGCACGGTGATGGCGGCCTCCGAGGCGCCACCGAGCTCCTTGTCGAAGAAGTCGACCTGCTTGTCGGTCGGCTTGGCGAGCGTGATGCTCCACGAGACGAGGCGTCCGTCGGACGGGACGGTCATGAGGCCGCGGTTGGTGCCCACCTTGGCCTGGAAGCCGGTGGTGCGGCTGATCGCCAGGCAGGGGCGGTCCGGGCAGCTGGCCTTGGCCTCGCCGGCGTTGGTGCCGATCTCGGCCTGGGTGGCGTTGGTGCTCGCGGGCAGCGCGAGCGCAAGGCCGGCGCCCAGCACGAGCGCGGCGGAACGGGGTCGGGACATCACCGGCATCCAACACCCCCGGGCAGGTCGGAGTTGCGGTCGCGCGCCATCTCCAGGGCTTTCGCACCCTGCGCGCGGACTCCTGCCTGCGCGGGCCTCACCGGCCCTCGTACGTCGCCTTGCCCGGGCCCTCGGCCAGGAAGGACGCGATTGCGTTCCTCGCGTCCTCGGTGTCGAACAGCGCGCCGGCGTGCTCGGGCACCAGCGCGTCCGCCGCCCGCGCCCCGTGCTCGACGGCCTCGCTCACCAGGCGCTTGCTGACGGCGAAGGCCTTGGTGGGCCCCTCGGCGATCTGGCGCGCGTAGGCCCGCGCGCCGTCGTCGAAGCCGTCGGCCGGCAGCAGGCGCGTGACCACCCCCCACTCGTGGAGCGTCTCGGCGCTGTAGAGCTCGCCGGTGTACACGAGCTCCTTCGCGCGCGCAGGACCCGCGCGCAGCGCCAGCCGCTGCGGCCCGCCCATGGAGGGCGCGATGCCGACGACCCGCTCCACCAGACCGAACTTCGCCTTCTCGGACGCCACGAGCAGGTCGCAGGCCAGCGCGAGCTCCAGCCCCCAGGTCAGGCACAGCGCGTGCGCCGCGAAGATCGTCGGGCACGGCAGGTCCTCGACGTCGTGGATGACCTGCAGCAGGTCCTGCCACAGCGTCCCGCCCGAGTCGGCGGTCAGCCCGGCGAAGACGTTGACGTCGACGCCGCCGGTGACGACGCGGCCCTCGGCGCGGATGAGCAGCGCCCGCGGCGGGGCGGCGACGAGCTCGCGCACCGCGCCGGTCAGCCCCTCCTGCATCCCGGCGTCCCACAGGTTGACGGGCGGGTTGTCGATCGTCAGGACCGCCAGCGGGCCGTGATGGTCGATCGCGATCACGCCTGCAGCTCCTGGG
>DASPKC010000413.1:0-2718 GCA_035628295.1 Baekduia sp. | reverse complement strand
TCCGCGAGGCGCGCGAGCGCGGGTTCGACCTGCTGCTGACGATCTCCGGCCCGGTGCCGCGCTGGGCCACCGCGGACAAGTTCGACCAGCGCACCCGCCCGAGCGCCACGCGCTTCGGTCGCTTCGCCGAGGCCGTCGGGCGCCGGTACGGCGACGCGGTCGGCGCCTGGTCGATCTGGAACGAGCCCAACCACCCGGCGTTCCTGCTGCCGCAGTGGACCCGCGGGCGCGGCGGGCGCGACGCCACCTCGGCGCGCCTCTACCGCCAGCTCTTCCGCAAGGGCGAGCAGGGCCTGCGGCGGGCGGGCCAGGGCGCCGACGACGTCCTCTTCGGCGAGCTGGCACCGCGCGGGACGGGCTCGGCGGTGCACCCGCTGAAGTTCTTCCGCCGCGCGCTGTGCCTCGACGCCCGCTGGAAGAAGCGCCGGGGCTGCGCCGAGCTGCAGGCCGATGGCGTCGCGCATCATGCGTACACCACGCGCCAGGGGCCGTTCTTCGTGCCGCCCAGCCCGGACGACGTGACGATCGGCGTGCTGCACCGCCTCAATCGCGCGATGGCGCGTGCCGGGCAGCAGGACGCGCTGCGCAAGGGCCTGCCGATCTGGCTGACGGAGTTCGGCATCCAGTCCAAGCCCGACCCGTACCTCGGCGTCTCGGAGACCGCGCAGGCCGAGTTCCGCGCCATCTCCGAGCGCATCGCCTACCGCAACCGGCGGGTCGTGGCGTTCAGCCAGTACCTGATGCGCGACGACGCGCCCGTCGCGGGCGCGTCGAAGGCCCGGCGCTACAGCGGCTTCGAGTCGGGGCTGCGCGGGCATGCGGGGGACGTCAAGCGTGCGTACGAGGGGTTCCGGTTGCCGCTCGTCGCCGACCGCGGCCGCACGCGCACGACGCTGTGGGGCCTCGTGCGCCCGGCCCGGGGCGCCACCACCGTGTCGATCGACTACCGGCCGCGGGGTGCGTCGCGCTGGCGCTTCCTCAAGCGCGACCGCACCACCAGCCGCGGCGTGTGGCAGACGACGACGGCCAAGCGCGCCGACCGCCGCTACCGGGTTCGCTGGACCGCGCCGGACGGCACGCGTCACGAGGGCCCCCTGACCCGGAGCTACGCGGGCCGATGAGGCCGCGCATCGTGACGGCCGCCGCGGCGCTCGCGGCGGCCGGCCTCGGCCTGCTGCCGGCGCCACCGGCGCCGGCGGCGTCCGGCGGCGCCCGCCTCGGTGACCGCCCGCTCGAGCGCGGCGACCGCGGCCCGGACGTGCGCGAGCTGCAGCGGACGCTGCGCCGGCTGCGGTTGCGCACGGCGGTCGACGGGGCGTACGGGCGCCACACCGCGACGCAGGTGCGCCGCTACGAGCGCCGTCACCGCATCCGGGTCGACGGCGAGGTCTCCCCGGGGCAGGCGCGCGGGCTGCGCAAGCGCGCGGGGCTGCCGTTCGCCGGGCGGCCGGGGCGCCGGGCGCCGGCCGCCCGCCGCAGCGCCGGGGCGGGGGCGCCGCCGGGTCCGCACTTCCCGGTCCGCGGCGAGGCGACCTGGGGTGACGGCTTCGGGACGCGCGGCGGCCGGCATCAGGGCATCGACCTGCTGGCGGACTGCGGCACGACGCTCGTCGCGCCCGTGGCGGGCACCGTCGTCAACGTCAAGCGCCACGACGCCGCGGGGCACTACCTGGTCGTCCGCGACGCCGCGACCGGCGAGGAGCACGTCCTGATGCACCTGGCCCGGCCGCCGCTGGTGGCCAAGGGCGACGAGGTCGCCGCGGGCCAGCGCGTCGGCGAGGTCGGCCGGACGGGCAACGCCTCGGCCTGCCACCTGCACTTCGAGATCTGGACCGCGCCCGGCTGGTACCGCGGCGGCGACCCGCGCGACCCCGAGCCGGACCTCAGGCGCTGGGCTGCTCCGGCACCCAGTCGCGCGTGAGGCGCAGCCAGAACGCCAGGCCGGCGTGCTCGCCGTAGCGGCGGAAGCGGCGGACGATCGTCTCGTCCTTGGCCTTGCGCCCGGAGATGCGCGCCCACGTCGGGCGCGTCCAGGAGTCGAGGACCAGCCGTGAGTGGCGGCCGAGCAGCAGCATGATGTGCGCCGCGGCGTAGGGACCGACGCCGCGCAGCGCCAGCAGCTCGGCCTCCAGCTCGTCGTCGGAGCCGGGATAGGCGGCGAGGCGCTCGAGGTCGAGGGCCCCGGAGGCGACCTGCTGGGCGAGCTCGCGCAGGCTGCGGCCGCGGTAGCCGGCCCGCGCGACGTCGGCGTAGAACGCCTCCGGCGCCGCGGCCATGGCCTGGGGCGTCGGGAACGCGTGCCAGATCCCGGCCGGGTCCTCCCCGGTGGCGGGCTCGCCGAGCTCGCGCACGAGCGCCTCGGTCATCCGCACCGTCGCCGACCAGGCGCAGTTCGTGGTGCAGATGGTCTTGACGACCTCCTCGAAGACGGTCTGGGCGCGCATGAGCCGCCCGGCGCCCGACGCGGCCCAGGCGAGGTCCGGATCGTCGGCGATCCGGGCGTAGAAGCCCGACAGGTCGGCGTCGAGGCGCAGAAGGTGGGCGGCGGCCGCCAGCGCGGCGTCGCCCTGCACCGGGGCCGACGCCGACACGAGCGCCCGGTCGTGCGCCTCCGCGCGCACGCGCAGCCGGGTGGCCGGCCCGCCCGGCGGGACGCGCACCACGACGTCGAAGCCCCGCCGGTCGTCATGCAGGCGGAAGGGCGGGAGGTCGGCCAGG
>DASPKC010000412.1:0-8103 GCA_035628295.1 Baekduia sp. | reverse complement strand
GTGGAGCGCGCCGTGCGGCTCGCCCGCGAGCTCGACCGCCCGGTCGCGACGCCCGACCAGGCACGGGAGATCCTCGGGATCCCGGCACGCGACTGAGCCCCCGGGACGCCGCTACACTGACGCCTCCCAGGGCGATTAGCTCAGCTGGGAGAGCGCCTGCTCGACAAGCAGGAGGTCACTGGTTCGAGCCCAGTATCGCCCATCAGGCAGAAAGCCCCGCACAAGCGGGGTTTTTCTGCCCGAAGCGAAGACGTGCTCGATCGGCGGCGCCCCGAGCGTCCAGCCAGAACTGCTTTGTCCCATTGCGGCCGTGCGGTCGTGGCCGCCGTTCAGGGCCGTTCAGGGTCCCTGGCGTCGTGGGGTGGGCGACGCCACTCCCAGGGTGTCTCTCTCGGCTGCCTTGCCTGCCACAAGGATGCGTCGGGCAACGCAAACCTGCTTTGGAGGACACTGCACATGACCAAGACCCGCGCCCTTCTCGGCTGAGCAGGCCGCTTCGCCGACCAGCTCGCCGCCCTGCGGCAGGGGCGGCGGCCGCGGGCCGCGGTAGCGCGACAGCGGCGGCACGGCGGCCCGGGAGGACCGGTGTCCTCCCGGGCCACGGCCGCGGTCACGGCCGCCGGGCGGCCCGCTGCGCTGCGAGGTAGCGCACCAGCGCGTCGAGGTCGGCACGGGCCAAGTGGCCGAACGGCGGCATCGGCGGTGTCGGGGAGACCAGGGCGCGGCGGATCGCGCTGCGCGGCAGGCGGTCCCCGATGGCGTCGAGTGCGGGGCCCGGGCCGTCGTTGCCTGAGCCTCCGAGGGCGTGGCAGGCCAGGCAGCCGGCCCGCGCGAAGACGCGGCGGCCACGCGCGGGGCCCGGTGCCGCGGCTGCGCCCGGTTCCTGCCGCGCGCACAGCCGCTCGAGCTCCGCCGGCGACAGTGCGCGCTCGCCCTTGCCCACGTTCGTGCCGGCGACGCAGCCCGTGGTGCGGCCCGCCGCCTGGCGCCCGCCGTCGTCGGCGCCGCCGCACCCGCCGGCGGCGAGCACGGCGCCGAGGAGCAGGGCGACGAGCGGGCTGCGCATCCCGCGCAGTCTCCCAGCGCCGCCCGACCCGCCACACTGCCCGCCTCGTGCGCCTGATCGTCAGCGTTGCCTTCCTGGCCGGCTGGGTGGCTGTCCTGGCTCCGGCCGGCGACCCGTCAGACGACGCCGCGCTCGTGGCCTGGGCCGGCCTCGGCCTGGGCGCCGGGCTCCTGCTGGCGCGCTGGTGGGTCGTGGTCCTGGCGCTGGGCTACGCCGTCGTGGCGGTGGCGGCGGATACGAGCGCGGCCTGCCTCGGCGACGCGGCCGACGCGAGCACCTGCAGCTCCGACGTTCCCGGCCGGGTGCTGCTCGTCGAACTGCCGGCGATGATGCTCACGATCGCCCTCGGCGTCGCGGCGGGCAAGCTCCTGCGTCGTCTGCTGCGCCGGCCCGGCTGACGGTCAGGGCGCGATGGCGGCCAGGAGGCGGTCGAGGTCGTCCTCGTCGTTCCAGGCGCCGACCGACGCGCGGACGTACGGCGTGCCGGGCAGCGAGCGGACCACGACGCCGGCGGCAGCCAGCGCCTCGACGCGGGCGACCGGCTCGTCCAGCTCCCAGCTCACGAGCGTCGTCGCTGCGCGCGGTGCGACGACGCGTCCCGCGTCCGCGAGCCGGTCGGCGAGCCATGCGGCCTGCTCGCGCGCGCGGGCGCGGACCTCGGGCCAGCCGGCGTCGGCGAGGAGGTCGTGGGCGGCGAGCGCGGTGGCGACCGTCGCCAGCGACATGGCGGGCGTGTCGAACCGGCCGGCGTCGTCGCGCAGGCGCGCGCCCAGGCCGGCGCTCGGGTCCGCGAGCGCCACGTACGTCGGCCCCGTGGCGACCAGGCGCTCGCGCCACGCCGGGCTGACCCAGAGCATCCCGGTGCCGACCGGGCCGCACATCCACTTCTGGCCCGACCCGGCGTAGAAGTCGCACCCGAGCCCCTCGACGTCGACGTCGACCGCGCCGACGCCCTGCGCGCCGTCGAGCAGGACCGGCACGTCGAGCCCCGCCAGCCCCGCGGTCGGCGCGATCGCCCCGGACGTCCAGTCGACGTGCGAGCACGCGACGAGCCGGGTGCGTGGCCCGACGGCCTCCGGCAGCTCGGCCAGCGGCGCCGTCCGCACCGTGATCCCGAGGCGCTCGCGCGCTGCGATCAGCGGGCCGAGCAGACCCGGGTGCTCGGTCTGCGACGTCAGGACCTCGTCGCCCTCGCCGAGCGGCAGGCCCAGGAGCACCGTGACGAGCCCCTCGCTCGTGCCGGTCGTCAGCGCCACGTCCTCGGCCCGGCCGCCCAGCACGGCCGCGTATGCCGCGCGCAGCCGCTGGCGCAGGTCCATGAGCCGTCCGTAGTAGGCGGTGGCCCGGCCCTCCTCGAGGGCCAGGCGCTCGGCGTCCTGGCCGGCCTGCACCGCCGCCGCGGCGAGCGGCCCGCAGGTGCCCGCGTTCAGGTAGGCCGTGCGCTGCAGGACCGGGAAGGCGGCGCGGAGGCGGGCGGCGTCCATGCCGGCGGACGCTACCGCCGGCCAGGCGGCGGCAGCTGTTGGCGGATCGCCGCGGGATCCCAGGGTCGATCCGCCACCAGGCGCGCGGCTGCTGGCGCGGCTAGGAGCCGCAGACGGGCCAGGGCGAGGCGCCGGCCCGCGAGTACAGGATCTCGGCGCGCTTGACCTGCTCGGCCACCGGCGCCGCGGCGGGGTCGCCGCTGCCGCCGACGCTCTGCCACGTGCCCTGGTCGAACTGGAACAGGCCGCGGTACGTCCCGCCGCCGCCGACGGCGGCCGGGTTGCCGCCGGACTCGCACTGGGCGATCGCGGCGAGGTGCCCGGGCATGGACCCCGAGCCGCCCGCGGCGACGGTCGCGCCGGTGCGCTGGCGCTCGAGCGCGGCGCGGCGCGCGCGGCGCAGGTCGCGCTGGGCCTCGCGGCGGCGCTCGAGCAGCTCATCGGTCGACAGCGTGCGCAGCGCCGCGCGGTAGCCGCGGCGCAGCTTGCGGCCCTGGAGCGCCGCGATCTTGCGCTCGCGCCGGACCGTGTGGCGCACCAGGCGCGTCCGGACAGCCGACGTCGCGTCGGCGGCCAGCGCCGAGGCGTGGTCGTCGGGGACATCGACGCCGGCCGGGGCCGGGCCCTGCGCCTGGGCGAACGGGGCGCCGAGCACGTCGGTGCTCGCAGCGGCGGGGACGGCGGCCATGGTGCCGGTGGCCGCGCACGCGGCCAGGAACTTCGGGGTGGATCGCACGAAGACGACCTCCTGCGACGGCCACGGACCCGGGCGCGCAACGGCAGGGGCGCACGCGGGTGGACCGCCTCGACGACGGGACAGCGGGCCCGGGAGCCGGTGTGCGGATGCAGGAGACCGGCAGGGCGAGCCCTGATGGACCTGAAGCTAGCAACGAACGTCTGTTCGGGTGTGATCCCGGTCACAGTGCAGGCGCGCCTGCAGCACCCCGCGCAACCGGGTGGGCCGGGCCCGTGGTGCGCGCCCACTACGCTGCGGTCGCGATGAAGGTGACGCTGCCGGACGGCAAGGAGCTCGAGCTCGAGGACGGCGCGACGGGCGCCGACGCGGCCGCCGCGATCGGCCCCGGCCTGGCCCGCGCCGCGCTGGCCATCAAGCAGGACGGCGCCGTGCAGGACCTGGTCGCGCCGCTGACCGACGGCGCCACGATCGAGATCGTCACCGCCAA
Source organism: Baekduia sp. (assembly GCA_035628295.1). Taxonomy (GTDB): domain Bacteria; phylum Actinomycetota; class Thermoleophilia; order Solirubrobacterales; family Solirubrobacteraceae; genus Baekduia. Next base: position 4,369 of record DASPKC010000412.1, on the reverse strand, counting down.
GTCCGGGCAGGACGCGCTGGACCTCGTCCGCCACGACGCCGCGCACGTGCTCGCCGCCGCGGTCATGGAGCTCTACCCCGGCGTGAAGATCTCGATCGGCCCGCCGGTCGAGCACGGTTTCTACTACGACTTCGACTTCCCCGACGGCGTGCGCCTGAGCGAGGCCGACTTCGAGGCCATCGAGGCGAAGATGGCCGAGCACGTCAAGGCCGACGAGGTCTTCACGCGCGAGGACGTGCCGGTCGCCCAGGCGCTCGAGCGCTTCAAGGCCGAGGACCAGCCGTACAAGGTGGAGCTCATCGAGGACCTCGTCCGCGACCAGCACGTCGAGACCGTCTCGCTGTACACCAACGGCCCGTTCACCGACCTCTGCCGCGGCCCGCACATGCCGTCCACCGGGCGCATCGGCGCGTTCAAGCTGCAGTCCGTCGCGGGCGCCTACTGGCGCGGCGACGCCAAGCGCCAGATGCTCACCCGCGTCTACGGCACGGCGTTCTTCAAGAAGAGCGAGCTCGAGCAGCACCTCGAGCGCCTCGAGCAGGCCCGCGCGCGCGACCATCGCAAGCTCGGCCGCGAGCTCGGCCTCTTCCAGTTCTCCGACGTCGCGGCCGGCGCCGCGTTCTGGCTGCCCCCGGGCACGCGCGTGTTCAACGAGCTCGTCGCGCTCAGTCGCGACATGTGCGACGAACACGGCTACACCGAGGTCAAGACGCCGCAGCTCTACGACGCCGAGCTGTGGAAGACCTCCGGCCACTGGTTCAAGTACCGCGACAACATGTTCACGACGCAGGCCGAGGACCGCGACCTCGCCCTCAAGCCGATGAACTGCCCCGGCCACTGCCAGCTGTTCTCGATGCAGAAGTGGTCGCACCGCGACCTGCCGGTCCGCTACAGCGAGCCGGGCCTGCTGCACCGCAACGAGCTGAGCGGGACGCTGCACGGCCTGCTGCGCGTGCGGCACTTCGTGCAGGACGACGCCCACATCTTCTGCACCCCCGAGCAGACCGTCGACGAGGTCAAGGGCTGCCTCGACATGGGCTTCGAGACCTACGACGTCTTCGGCATCACGCCCATGCTCGAGCTGTCCACGCGGCCCGACGAGCGCATCGGCACCGACGAGATGTGGGACGAGGCCGAGGGCATCCTCGAGCGCGCCCTGGCCGACAAGGGCCTGGAGTACGTCGTCAACGAGGGCGACGGCGCGTTCTACGGACCGAAGATCGACCTGCACTTCGAGGACTCGCTCGGCCGCTCCTGGCAGCTGGGGACCGTCCAGGTGGACTTCAACTTCCCCGAGCGCTTCGACCTCACCTACACCGGCGCCGACAACGCCGACCACCGCGTCGTGATGCTGCACCGCGCGCTGTTCGGCTCGTTCGAGCGCTTCATCGGAATCCTGCTCGAGGACACCGGCGGCGAGCTGCCGGTCTGGCTGGCGCCCACGCAGGCGCTGGTCCTGCCCGTGGCCGACCGCCACGACGAGGCGTGCCGCGAGGTCGTCGCGCGCCTGCGCGCCGCCGGCGTGCGCGCCGAGCACGACGACCGCACGGAGTCCGTCGGGCGCAAGATCCGCGACGCCGAGCTGCGCAAGGTCCCGTTCATGCTGGTCGTCGGCGACCGCGAGGCCGAGGAGGGGACCGTCGCCGTGCGCCGGCGCGGGGAGGGCGACCAGGGGTCCCTGGCGGTCGAGGAGCTCGTCGCGAAGCTGACCGAAGAGGTCGCGGTGCGCCGGTGAGCGCTGCTACAGTGCCGACGTTGCCCGATCGTCTGTCCCGTCCGCGCGCTTGACGCCGCGCCAGAACGCCTAGTGCCGGTTCCGCGCAGGTTCGACCGGCGCCCGCCCGAGCGGGACACCACCCGGATCAACGAGCGCATCCGCGTGCCCGAGGTGCGCGTGATCGATCCCGACGGCCAGCAGGTCGGGGTCATGAAGACCGACGCCGCGCTGCGCTTCGCCCAGGAGCGCGACCTGGACCTCGTCGAGGTCGCCCCCGAGGCGCGCCCGCCGGTGTGCCGGGTCCTGGACTACTCGAAGTACAAGTACGAGCAGGCCCAGAAGCAGAAGGCCGCGCGCAAGCACCAGACGCAGATCAACGTCCGCGAGATCAAGTTCCGGCCGAAGATCGCCGACCACGACTACGCCACCAAGAAGGGGCACGTCGAGCGGTTCCTGCGTCACAAGGACAAGGTCAAGATCACGATCATGTTCCGCGGGCGCGAGGTCACCCACCCCGAGCGCGGGCAGATGATCCTCGAGCGCCTGGCCGAGGACCTCAAGGACCTCGCGGTCGTCGACCAGCGGCCGAACCTCGACGGGCGCAACATGACGATGCTCCTCGGTCCGTCCAAGGCCGTGCTGGCCGGGACGATCGACGAGGATCTCGCCGCACGCGCCGCGGCCGAGGCCAAGGCGGCCGACGATGCCGCCGAGTTGCGGGCCCAGGCCGACGCGGACGCCGAGGCGCGCGCTGCGGCGCCGGCCGAGGCCGCTGCCGAGCAGCCGGTCGCCGAGGCCGCCGCCGAGCAGCCCGCGCCGGACGAGTCCTGAGCGGGGCGCTGGTCGCGGCCCCGAGCCGCTATCCTGCGCTGCTCGCCATGCCGAAGATGAAGACCCACTCGGGCGCCAAGAAGCGCTTCAAGCTGACCGCGAAGGGCAAGGTCCGCGGCCGGCACGCCTTCACGAGCCACATCCTCGAGAAGAAGTCGCCCAAGCGCAAGCGTCGTCTCGGCAACGCGGCGATCCTCTCCGACCACGACGCGCCTCGCGCGAAGAAGCTCCTGGGAGCGAAGACGAAGTGACCCGCGTCAAGCGCGCCGTCCACGCGAAGAAGAAGCGCCGGAAGACCCTCGAGCGGGCCAAGGGCTTCCGCGGCGAGGCGAACTCCAACTACAAGCGCGCGAAGGAAGCGGTCATGAAGGCCGAGTCCTACGCCTACCGCGACCGGCGCAACCGCAAGCGCGACTTCCGCCGCCTGTGGATCACCCGCATCAACGCCGCCGCCCGCCTGAACGGCATGAGCTACGGCCAGTTCATCCACGGCCTGAAGCTGGCCGGCATCGAGCTCGACCGCAAGGTGCTCGCCGACATCGCGGTGCGCGATCCCGAGACGTTCCGCCGATTCGCCGACGCCGCCCGCGAGGCGACGTCGGCCGCTGCCGCCTAGGCACCGCCGCCGACATCGCAAGCCTCGAACCGGGCGCCGACTCCCTCAGGGACGGCGCCCTTTTCGTTCCCCGACCCACGTGATCACCTCCCACCACAACCCGCTGCTGAAGGACATCCGCCGCCTGGCCACCAGGCGCGACGGCCGCTTCGTGGCCGAGGGGGAGGACCTGCTCGCCGCGGCCGACGAGGCGGGCTGGACGCCGCTGCACCGGCTCGTGGCGGGCGTCGACGTGGAGGCCGAGGCGCTGGCCAAGGTCTCCACGCTGGGCAGCGGCACGCGCGCGCTGGCGGTCTACGAGGAGCGCTGGGCGCCGGCGCCCGCCGGGCCGGTGTGCGTCTGCCTCTGGGGCGTCAAGGACCCCGGCAACGTCGGGACCGTCCTGCGCGCCGCGCTGGCCTTCGGCGCCTCGTCCGTCGCCCTCGGCCCGGACACGGCCGACCCCTACTCGCCCAAGGCCGTGCGCGCCTCCATGGGCGCGATCTTCGCCGTGCCCGTCGCGCGGGTGACTGGCGTCGCGCAGCTCCCGGGCGAGACCGTCGCGCTGGCCGCCCGCCGCGGCGAGGTGCTGCGCGGCCCGGCCGCCGGCGAGGCGTCGCTCGTCGTGGGCGCCGAGCGCGACGGCCTGCCCCCGGACGTCCTGGCGGCGTGCGACCGCGCCGCCCACATCCCGATCGCCTCGGAGTCGCTGAACGCCGCCATGGCCGCCACCGTCGCCCTCTACGAGCTGACGTCTAGGGTCCACGCGTGATGCTCGACCGGATCACCGAGCTGCAGGACGAGGCCCTCGCCGCCGTCGACGCCGCGCCCGACACGGCGGCGCTCGAAGAGCTGCGCGTCCGCTTCCTCGGCCGCAAGGCCGAGCTGCCCAACCTGCTGCGCGGCGTCGCGCAGCTGCCGCCCGAGCAGCGGGCCGCTGCCGGCCGCGCGGCCAACGAGGCGCGCCGCGCGCTCGAGGGGGCGCTCGAGGCGCGGCGGGCGGCGCTCGAGGCGGCCGAGCTCGACGCCCGGCTCGCCGCGGATGTCGTCGACGTGACGCTGCCGGGCAGCCCCGTCGTGCCGGTCGGGCGCCTGCATCTGCTGACCGCCACGCGGCGGGAGATCGAGGACGTGTTCATGGGCCTCGGCTTCCGCGTGATGGAGGGCCCCGAGACCGACCTCGTCTACTACAACTTCGACGCGCTCAACCACGCGCCGCAGCACCC
>DASPKC010000411.1:0-6674 GCA_035628295.1 Baekduia sp. | reverse complement strand
GCGACACGGTGGACCACCCGAACACCATCGGCATCCGCGCGTCGATGCCCGGTTCGGGCTTCGCCCGTGAGCGGATGTTCGCCCGCTTCCAGGTCCAGTACCTCAGCGCGGCAGACGACCGCTGGCACAACCTCGGCCCGTCGGGCGACTCGGGCTGGGTGGCGCTGGGCAGCGGGCGCTACCGCGCCCGCCAGGCGGGGCGCAACTTCGTCCTCAAGGCGCCGGCCGAGGGCCGGGTGCACCGGGTCCGCGGAGCGGTGACGTTCGAGTGGCGCCGCGGCAAGGACGTCGTGCGCCGCGCGCGCAAGCGGACCACGGCGGGTCACGGCTCGACGCGGGGCGCCGACCCCGCCGGCTTCAGCGCCGCCGTCTGCGAGATCCGCTAGGCGGGCTGAGGCCGCGGCCCGAACAGCCGCGGGTCGTTCGTGATGACCCCGTCCACGCCGAGCCGCTCGAGCGACGCGATCCGGTGCGGGTCGTCGACGGTCCAGACGTACAGCTCGCCGCCGGCCGCCGCCACCTCGCGCGCCATCCGCGGGGTCACGAGGCACCAGTGCGCCATGGCGGCGTCGACCGCGCCCGCCCGCATCGCGGCGGCCAGCTGCCCGGGCAGGCGCCGGCGCAGCACGGCGATCACGGCGTAGGCCAGCGGACGCGTGGCGACGTGGGCGAGGTAGTCGCGGCGCACCCGCGGGACCGACCACCCGAGCCGCACCTCGGGGGCCAGCTCGCGGATCCGGGTCAGCGAGTGCGGCTCCATCGTCGAGATGAGCGTCCGCGACTCGAGGCCGGCCGCGTGCAGCGCGTCGAGCACCCGGTCCTCGTAGCCCGGCAGCTTCAGGTCGAGATCGAGCTCGATGCGGGCGTAGGCGTCCGTCGCGAAGTGCTCGAGGCCCTCGGCGAGCGTCATCGCCGTCGCGCGCCGGCGGCGCAGATCCTCGTAGTCGTGGGCCAGCAGGAGCGCTCCGGTGCCGTCGGGGCGCTCGGGGAGCACGTCGAACTCGATCATGTCGACGTCCTGCTCGAGCGCCGCGTCGAAGCTCGCGGCGGTGTTGCCGGGCGAGATGTGATCAGCGCCCTTGTGGCCCACGCGCCTCACGACTGGCAGCCCGGGCACCAGTAGACGGGGCGGTTGTCCTCCCACAGCGTCCCGCCGCGCACGCGTTCCCCGCACCGCGGGCACGGCTTGCCCGCCCGTCCGTAGACCGCCTTGGGCCTGCGGCCGGGGTTCGTGCGCGCGCACTCCTGCATCGCCGGCCGTACGGCGCGGACCAGCTCGAGCGCCTGATCGTCGGAGACCTCGCCGGTGCGCCGGTGCGGGTCGACCGCCACGGCGTGGCAGGCCTCCGCGCGCCAGACGGTGCCCATCCCGGCCACGGTGCGCTGGTCCAGCAGCGCGTCGCCGATCGGGCGGGTGGGGTCGTCCTCGCGCAGCCGGCGCAGGAAGACGCGCTCGTCGTAGTCGTCGCGGATCGGGTCCGGGCCCAGCGCGGTCAACCGCTGGTCGAAGCGCGTGCGCGACTCCGTCACCAGCTCGAGCACCGGGCCGTCGAACTGCACGACCTCCGTGGTGCCCCGCCGCAGGACGAGCCACGCGCGGCGCGGCGAGCGCTTCCACCGCTGGCCGTGCGCGTGCACGCCCCAGGCGCCGGTCATCCGCAGGTGCGAGTGGATGGTCAGGTCCCCCTCGAAGCGCAGGAAGAGGTGCTTGCCGTGCGCGTCGACCGACCGCACCGCCCGCCCCGCCAGGCGCTCCGGCCAGCGGTCGGGCCCGAAGCGCGGGTGCGGCGTGCGCACCTCGTCGGGCACGTGGCCCTCCAGGACCGGGCGGATCCGCCCGGCGTAGAAGTGGATCGTGTCGCCCTCGGGCACCCGCTCGCGAGGGTACCCGTCAGGCGGACAGCGTCAGCTTGCGCGGCCCCGCGCGGAAGCCGAGCTCCACGAGCAGCGCCTCCCACGGCGAGCCGACCACGGGCTCGCCGTCCACGCGCTCGAGCGCGAGCTTGCGGCGCCGGTCCCCGGTGACCCAGCGCGCGAGCTGCTCGAGCGCCGGGCGCACGCGCGGGTCGTGCTCGCCGACGAGCACCTGCAGGGCCTTGCCACCGCGCTCGACGTAGAGCACCGGCTCCGAGCCGGCCAGGACGACGTGGGCGCCGGCCGCGCGTGCCGGGCGCCGCGCGGCGTCCGGCCGCTCGGGCCAGCGCAGGGCCGCGCCGTAGGGCTGAGCCGGGTCCGTAGCGGCCAGCACGACCGGCGCGGCCTCCTCGGACACCGGCCCGGCGGTCGCCCGCAACCGCTCCACCGCCCCGGGCAGGGCGAACTGCGCGCCCCCGAGGCCCTCGACGAAGTAGCCGCGCCGGCAGACGCCGAGCGTCTCGAGGTCGCTGAGCGCGTCGTAGAGCGCCGAGAAGCCGCCGGGGACGCCCTCGGCCAGGACCTGTTCGCGGGTGACGATGCCGTAGCGCTCGAGCAGCAGCTCCGCCGTCGTGCGGCGCTGCGCGCGCGGATCCGCATCCCCGCCGGCGAACAGCGCGCCCGTGAGCGCCCACCTGCCCTGGACCTGCGGCTGCGCGCCGCCGCCGCTGCGCCGGCGGGCGAAGCGCGTCGTCGTGCCGCGCCGGGCGGCGGCCGCGCGCTGCGCCCGGGCGAGCGTCAGGCGCGGGGCACGCAGCGGCGCGAACGCGTCGTTGGTCGCCTCGCCTGACCAGACGAGGTCCCACAGGGCGTCGGAGAGCTCCTCCGGCGGCGCGTCGAGCTCCGCCAGCAGGTCGGTGAAGAAGCACGGCGCCTGCGCCAGGCGCGCGCGGACCAGGTCGTGCACCGGGCCGGCGGGGGGCTCGGCGCCGCGCGCCGCCGGCGGGGGCCCGATGGCGGCGGCGTCGTCGCGGAAGTACAGCGCGACCCGCCCCGATCCGCGCCCGAGCGCGCCGGCGCCGACCCACACGACCTCGCCGGACGCGCACAGCTGGTCCATCCACGTCGGGCTGTACGCGCCGCAGCGGCGCGGCAGCACGTCGCGCTCCCACACGTCGGCGGGCAGCGCCAGACCCTGCAGCGGTACGAGCACGTCGCGCAGCCGGTCGATTCCCGCGCCGGCCGCGGGATGGCGGTCCACGCCCTGCCACGAGGGCAGGAACATCGCCAGCGCCCGCTGGTCGGTGGCCTCGACCTCCTTGCGCAGCACGGCCAGCGACGCGCGGCGGATGCGCCGCAGCACGTCCGGGTCGCACCACTCGCGCTCGGTCCCGCCGGGGCGCAGCTCGCCGCGCACCAGCTCGCCGGCGCGCTAGAGCGCCTCCAGCGCAGGCTTGAGATCCAGGCCGTAGCGGGCGCGCAGCTCGCCGGTGGTGAAGGGCCCGTGGGTGCGGGCGAAGCGCGAGACGATGGTCCGCAGCGGGTCGGGTGTCTGCGCCAGGAACGCGGCCGGCAGCCCGCCGGGCGGCACCGCGCCGAACCCGTCGCGGTAGAGCCCGGCGTCGTCGGCGGCGATCCACCGCGGCTCGCCGCCGATGCGCAGGACGACCGCGCGGCGCTCGTCCTCGAGCTCGCGCAGCAACGCGCCCGCGTCGACGCCGTCGACCACCCGCTCGGCGACCTCGGCCTCGGTGAGATCGCCGAGGCGGCGCAGGACGTCGGCGACGCCGTCGCGGCTGACCGCGCGCATGCGCTCCGAGCGGTGCTGGAGGTCCGCCTCGACCTGCTCGAGCGCCTCGGCGTCGATGAGGTCGCGCAGCTCCTCCTGGCCGAGCAGCTCGCGCAGCAGCTCGCGGTCCAGCGACAGCGCCGCCGCGCGCCGCTCGGCGTTGGGCGTGTCGCCCTCGTACATGTACGTCGCGACGTAGTCGAACAGCAGCGACGACGCGAACGGCGAGGCGGTGCGCGTCTCGACCTCGACGACCGACAGCTCGCGGCGGTGCAGCTGCGTCAGCAGCTCCTGCAGGCCCGGCACGTCGAGCACGTCGCGCAGGCACTCGCGGTAGGTCTCCAGGACGATCGGGAAGTCGCCGTAGCGCTTGGCCACCTCCAGCAGCGACTGGGACTTCAGCCGCTGCTGCCACAGCGGGGTGCGCTTGCCGGGATAGGCGCGCGGGATGAGCAGCGCGCGCCCGGCGTTCTCGCGGAAGCGCGCGCCGAACAGCGCGCTGGAGCCGAGCTCGGCGACGACGCGGTCCTCGATGTCGTCGGGCTCGAGGAGCAGCAGGTCGGCGCCGGGCGGCTCGTCGGCGTCGGGGAGGTGGACGATGATCCCGTCGTCGGACCAGATCGCGTCGGACTCCAGGCCGAGCTCGTCGCGGATGCGGGCGCTCAGCGCCAGCGCCCACGCGGCGTGGACCCGGCCGCCGTAGGGCGACAGGAGGCACAGGCGCCAGTCGCCGATCTCGTCGCGGAAGCGCTCCACGACCAGCGTGCGGTCGCTGGGCACGACGCGCGTGGCCTCCTGCTGCTCGCGCAGGAACGCCAGGAGGTTGCGCGCCGCGAGCGCGTCGAGGTCGTAGTCGCGCTCCAGCGTCTCGGCGCGCTGATCGACCGCCCACCGCGCGAAGGCGCCCAGCTCGCGCCCGAGCTCCTTCGGGCGCCCGACGCTGTCGCCGCGCCAGAACGGCACGGCGCCGGGGGCGCCCGGGGCGGGCGTGACGATGACGCGATCGCGGCCGATCTCCTCGATGCGCCAGGCGCTGGCGCCCAGCAGGAACGTCTGGCCGGCGCGCGCCTCGTAGACCATCTCCTCGTCGAGCTCGCCGACGCGCCGGCCGTCGGGCAGCGTCACGGCGTACAGGCCGCGGTCGGGGATCGTCCCGGCGTTGGTGACCGCGAGGCGCCCGGCGCCCTTGCGCGCGCGGATCGTGCCGGCTACGCGGTCCCAGACGATGCGCGGTCGCAGCTCGGAGAACTCGGCCGAGGGGTAGCGGCCGTCCAGCATGTCCAGGACGTTGTCGAGCAGCTCGCGCGGCAGCTCGGCGTAGGAGTGGGTGCGGGTGACGAGGGCGTACAGCTCGTCGACGCCGACGCCCTGCTCCTCCCCGGCAGCGGCGGCGATCGCCACGATCTGCTGGGCGAGGACGTCGAGCGCGTTGCGCGGCACGACGGTCGGCTCGATGCGCCCCTCGCGCATGAGCTTCGTGACCACCGCGCACTCGAGGAGGTCGGCGCGGAACTTGGGGAAGATGCGGCCCTTGGAGGTGTCGCCGACGCCGTGGCCCGCGCGGCCGATGCGCTGCAGCCCGCGCGAGACGGACTTGGGGGACTCGACCTGCAGCACGAGGTCCACGGCGCCCATGTCGATGCCGAGTTCGAGGGAGGACGTGGCGACGAGACAGGGCAGGCGGCCGGCCTTGAGCTCCTCCTCGACGATCAGCCGCTCCTCGCGCGCCAGCGAGCCGTGGTGCGCGCGCGCCACGCCGCCGGGGTGCTTCGCCGCCCACTCGCCGTCCTCGGCCTCGGCGAGCTCGTTGAGGCGCAGCGCCAGGCGCTCGGCGCCGCGCCGCGCGTTGACGAAGACGATCGTCGAGCGGTGCTCGCGCACCAGCTTGAGGATCTCGGGGTAGATCGCCGGCCAGATCGAGCGGCGCGTCGCCTCGCCCCCCTGGAGCGGGTCGAGCGGGTCGAGGTCGCCGGTCGACTGCTCGGGCTCGACCATCGACTCGACCGGGACCTGGATCTTCAGGTCCAGCGGCTTGCGCACGCCGGCGTCGACGATCCGGCACGTGCGCCGCGGGCCGACCAGGAAGCGGCCGACCTCCTCCAGCGGGTTCTGGGTGGCGCTGAGGCCGATGCGCTGGTGCTCACCGGCCAGCGCCGTGAGCCGCTCGAGCGTCAGCGCCAGGTGCGCGCCGCGCTTCGTGCCCGCGACCGCGTGGATCTCGTCGACGATCACCGCCTCCACCCCGGTGAGCATCTCCCGGGCCCCGCTCGTCAGGATCAGGTACAGCGACTCCGGCGTGGTGATGAGGATGTCCGGGGGCGTGCGGCGCATCTGCGCGCGCTCGCGCTGCGGCGTGTCGCCGGTCCGGATGCCCACGGTCACGCCCGCGCCGATGCCGGCCAGGGGGGCGCGCAGGTTGCGCTCCACGTCGTAGGAGAGCGCCTTGAGCGGCGAGACGTAGACCAGGCGCGTGTGGTCGGCGGGCTCCCGCGCGAGGCGGTCCAGCCCCCACAGGAACGCCGCCAGCGTCTTGCCGGAGCCCGTGGGCGCGGAGATGAGAACGTGCTCGCCGGTGGCGATCGCGGGCCACGCCTGGCGCTGGACCTCCGTCGGCCCCTCGAAGGCGCGCCCGAACCAGTCGCGCGTCTGGGGGCTGAAGGCCGAGAGGGGCACCCGGTGAGGGTACGAGCTGCGCGGCGCCCCGGATCTCGGTGGCCTGTGTGACCAGCGTCTCCCACCGCGCGCGCCCGGGGCCTCACCGTCTGCGGTCAAGACCCACCGCTCGCGACCTGGGGAGGGACCATGCGGGACCAGCACCACCACCACCACCTTCCGGCGATCGTCGTCGGGACCGACGGCTCACCGACCGCCCGCGCCGCCGTGCGCTGCGCAGCCATCGCGTCGCGGCGCAGCGGCATGCCGCTGCACATCGTCCACGCGTACTCCCGCGTGCGCAGCGACCAGGAGCGCATGGAGGCCCTGCAGGCGCCCTGCGACATCCAGTACCGCGTCGGCCCCCGCGAGGAGGCCT
>DASPKC010000410.1:0-4555 GCA_035628295.1 Baekduia sp. | reverse complement strand
ACGCTGCTGGAGCGGGTGGGCATTCCGGAGAAGGCGAGCGCGTATCCGGCGCAGCTCAGCGGGGGGCAGCAGCAGCGGGTGGCGATCGCCCGCAGCCTGGCGATGGACCCGCGGATCATGCTGTTCGACGAGCCGACGTCGGCGCTGGACCCGGAGATGATCCGCGAGGTCCTCGACGTCATGCGCGATCTCGCGCGCTCGGGCATGACCATGGTCGTCGTCACGCACGAGATGGGCTTCGCGCGCGAGGTGTGCGACCGGATCGTCTTCATCGACGGCGGCGTGATCGTCGAAGAGGGCCCCCCGGACGAGTTCTTCGCCGCCGCCCGCTCCGAGCGGGCGCGGGAGTTCGTGGACAAGATCATCCACCACTAGGAGAGGTGCAATGAGGTCGAAGTGGTTCCTGGTCGCGCTGCTGGCCCTGGCGCTTGCGCTCGTGGGCGCCGGCTGCGGCGACGACGACGACGAGGGCGGCGGCGGCTCGGCCGACACGTCCGCCCAGACGACCCAGGCGCAGGCCGAGGAGTTCCCGGCCGGCACCACCATGGGCAAGATCCAGAAGAAGGGCACGATCACGATCGGCGTGAAGTACGACGTGCCGCCCTTCGGGTTCAAGAACCCGCGGACCAACCAGATCGAGGGCTTCGACATCGACTTCGGCAAGGCCGTGGCCGAGGCGCTGGGCGTCAAGCCCAAGTACATCGAGGCGATCTCCGACAACCGGATCCCCTTCATCGAGGACGGGACGGCCGACCTGATCCTGTCGACGATGACGATCAACCCCGAGCGCGCTCAGGAGATCGGGTTCACCGACCCGTACTTCATCGCCAAGGGCCGCATCCTGCAGAAGAAGGGCGGCGACATCGCCGGCGTCGAGGACCTGGCCGGCAAGGACGTCTGCACCGTGCTGGGGTCCACCTACGAGGAGACGCTCAAGAAGCAGGCGCCGAAGGCCAAGCTGCGGCTGGTCGACACCTACTCGGAGTGCCTCGAGCTCATCCAGAACGGCGCGGTCGAGGCGGTCTCGACCGACGACGTGATCCTGACCGGCATGATCATCCAGGACGACTCGCTCGAGCTCGTCAAGGGCGAGGAGCTCACCGTCGAGCCCTACGGCGGCGGCTTCAAGAAGGGCGACAAGGAGTTCACCGAGTTCCTCAACGGCGTGCTGGAGGACTACAAGTCCGACGGCCGCTGGAAGGCCTCGTACGACAAGTGGCTCGGGCAGTACACGGGTGAGGAGCAGGAGCCCCCGACCCAGACGCTCGAGGACGTCCTGAAGGAGGCCGAGGGCAGCTAGGCGGTGTTCGAGCTCCTCAGCGAGAACCTCGACGACTTCACGGCCGGCCTGTGGGTGACCACCAGGCTGGTCGTGGCGAGCTTCGTCGTGGCCCTCGTCCTGGGGACGCTCGCCGCGGCGCTGCGCGTCGCGCCGTCGAAGTGGCTCAACCGGGCAGGGGCGGTGTACGTGGAGGTCTTCCGCGACACGCCCCTGCTCGTGCTGCTGTTCATCTCCTACCCCGGCCTGCGGCGCAGCGGCGTGGAGATCGGCGCGTGGACCGCCGGGATCGCGGCGCTGGGCGTCTACACCAGCGCCTACGTGGCGGAGGTCCTGCGCTCCGGCGTGTTCGCCGTGGCCAAGGGCCAGGGCGAGGCCGGCCTCTCGCTCGGCTTCACGCAGGGCGACGTGCTGCGGCGCATCGTCCTGCCGCAGGCCGCGCGCACCGTCATCGGGCCGCTGGGCTCGATCACGATCGCGATGATCAAGAACTCGGCGATCGTCGGCGCCTCGATCGTCGCCCTGCCCGACCTCCTCAAGGAGGCGCGGATCGTCAACTCCAACACCTTCCAGACGGAGGAGTCCTTCTTCTGGGCCGCGGTCGGCTACCTGCTGCTGACCGTCACGGTGACCGTCTTCTTCCGCGGGCTCGAGACCCGGTACGCGGTGCGGCGATGAGCTTCGAGTGGGTCTGGACGGAGAACAACCTCCAGTTCCTGGCGGAGGCGTTCCTCATCAACTTCGAGATCGCGCTGATCTCGATGGTGCTCGCGCTCGCACTCGCGCTACCGCTGGCGCTGCTGTCGATCTCCCCGGTGGCGCCCGTGCGCCTCGCGGCCAAGACGTGGGTCGACATCTTCCGCAACCTGCCGCTGATCCTCATGATCCTGTTCCTGGCGCTGCAGCTGCCGGACTCGCTGAAGGCCGGCTGGCAGGACAACGCGCCGACCTGGCTGCCCGAGGCGCTGCGCTCGCAGTTCGTCCTCGCGGGCATCGGCGGCCTGGTCCTCTACAACTCCGCGGTCCTGGCCGAGGTGTTCCGGGCCGGGATCCTCTCGCTGGACCGCGGGCAGCGCGAGGCGGCCGCGGCGCTGGGCCTGCGCTACCGCGAGCAGATGCGCCTGGTCGTCCTGCCGCAGGGCCTGCGCCGCATGGTCCCGGCGACCGTGTCGCAGCTCATCACGCTCAACAAGGACACGACGCTCGTCTCGATCATCGCCATCCAGGAGGTGGTGCGCTCGGGCCGGATCCTGGCGGGCACGGCCGGCAACCCGTTCGCCGGGGGCAGCGCCGTCGAGGCGCCGATCCTCAGCGTCATGATCGTCATCGGGCTCATGTTCGTCGTCGTCAACTTCGCCCTGTCACGCATCAGCCGCCGCCTGGAGATCCAGCAGGGCCGGCGCACCGCGACGACGGAGGAGGCCCCGCCGGTGGCGGAGCCCGCTCCGGCATGAGGCAGCTCACCGTCCTCGTCTACGAGTACGTGCCCGACGTCCTGGAGCGGCGCGGCCCGTACCGCGAGGAGCACCTGGCGACGCTGCGCGACGACCCGGCCGTCGTCATGGGCGGCGCGCTCGGCGACCCGCCCCACGGAGCGCTGTTCGTGTTCGAGACCTCGGAGGCCGCCGAGGCCTTCGTCGCGCGCGACCCCTACCAGGCCGCGGGCCTGGTCACGGCCTGGCGCGTGGAGCCCTGGGCCGTCGCCGTCTGATTCTCTTCCGCCGATGGACCCTCGCACGCCGGTCCTGGTCGGTGCCGGCCAGATCAGCCACCACCCCTCCGAGGGCGGCGACCCGTCGCCGCTGGACCTCATGGTCCGCGCGGCGCAGGCCGCGGAGGAGGACGCGGCGACGCCGGGGCTGCTGCGCCGCGCCGGTGCGGTCAGCGTGGTCGACCTGCTGTCGTGGCCGGTGCCCGACCCGGGGGCGCTGCTCGCGGCCGAGCTCGGGATCGACGCACGCGAGACGGTGCGCGCCGCCCGTGGCGGCACGGGGCCGCTGGTCCTGCTCGGCGACCTGTGCTCGCGCATCCAGGCCGGCGAGCTCGACGTGGCGCTGCTGGCCGGGGGCGAGGTGGTCACCACGTTCATGCGCGCGGTCTCGCGCGGCGAGGCGCCGCCGTGGCCCGAGCAGGCCGACGGCACGGCGCCGTCGCGCGAGGTCGGCGAGGACCGCGACCCGCACCATCCGGCCGAGAGCGCGGCGGGCCTGCTGGCGCCGATCTTCTTCTACCCGCTGTTCGAGCAGGCGGTCCGCGGCGCGGCGGGCCGTTCGCCGGACGCCCACCAGCAGTGGCTCGGCGAGCTGTGGGCGCGCTTCGCGGCGGTCGCCCGCGACAACCCGTACGCGTGGGCGCGCGACGCGCCGGTGGACCCGGCGGCCATCAGCCGGCCCGGCGACGGCAACCGCATGGTGTCGCTGCCCTACACCAAGCTGCTCAACGCGAACATCCAGGTCGACCAGGGCGCGGCCCTGATCCTCTGCTCCGCGCAGGCCGCGACGGAGGCCGGTGTGCCGGCCGACCGCTGGGTGTTCGTGCACGCGGTGGCCGGCGCCCACGACCACTGGCACGTCGCGCGGCGCGACGTGCTGCACCGCTCGCCGGCGATCGCGGCGTGCGCCGCGGCGCTGCGTGAGCACACGGGGCGCGAGGCCGCGTCGGCCGATCTGCTCGACCTCTACTCCTGCTTCCCGAGCGCCGTGCAGATCGCCGCCGCGGAGCTCGGGGTCGACCTGCAGGACGCGTCGCGCGAGGTGACGCTGACGGGCGGGCTGACGTTCGCGGGCGGTCCGGCGAACAACTACGTCACGCATGCGCTGGCGACAGCCGCCGGGCGGCTGCGCGAGGCGGGCGGCGAGGCGACCGCCCTGTGTACCGGCGTGGGGTGGTACCTGACCAAGCACGGCATGGCGGTGCTCGGCTGCGCGCCGCCGCAGCGGCCGTTCGCCGATCTGCACCCGCAGGAGGCCGTCGACGCCCAGCCGTCGCGCGAGGTCGCCGAGGGCGTCGCAGCGACCGCGCCGGTCGAGACGTACACGGCGATGTACGACCGTGACGGCACGCCGACGCTGGGCGTCGTGTCCTGCCTGCTGGAGGACGGGCGGCGCGCGCTGGCGCGCTCCGAGGACCGGGCGGTCGTCGCGGAGCTGGTCGACGGCGACGCGCTCGGGCGGGCCGTCGCCCTGGACGGCGCTTCGGGGTTCCGCGGCGCATGACATCCTGAGCGCCGCCGATGGCCAGCCAGCCCAAGCGCCGCTACGCCCCGCGCCTGCCTCC
>DASPKC010000409.1:0-2850 GCA_035628295.1 Baekduia sp. | reverse complement strand
GCAGCAGGATGTTCTCCTCGGCGCTGAGGACCGGCAGCAGGTTGAACTGCTGGAAGACGAAGCCGACCTTCGTGCGCCGCAGATCCGTCATCGCCTTGTCGTCCAGGCCGGCTAGCGGCGTGCCGTCGATGACCACCTCGCCGGACGTCGGCCGGTCCAGCCCGGCAAGGCAGTGCATGAGCGTCGACTTGCCCGAGCCCGACGGGCCCATGATGGCCGTGAACGCGCCGCGCGGGAACGCGACCGTGACACCGTCGAGGGCGGTGACCGCAGCCTCGCCGGCGCCGTACACCCGGCGCAGGTCGGTCGCGGAGACGATGGGGGTGGTCATGCCTGCACGGTCGCAAGGGCCGGCCCCCCGAGGGTTACGGCTAGCCGTACGCGGACCCCTAGGGGACCAGCCGTCAGCGCGTCAGGGTCAGCGGCAGAGACGTTGTCGTCCCGCCTGCCTCGTCACGCGAGACGGCGCGCAGGGCAACGGTGCGCGGCAGCGTTCCCTTCACGACACGCACCCGCACGACCTGCCGCGTCCCCGGGACCACGGCGAAGGGCGCGGGCGCGCGGCCGTCGTCGACGCGCAGTTCGACGTCGCACGGGCGCGCCGAACGGGCCGGGCAGCGCACGCCGACGGGCACGAGCCGCCGGCGCCCGACGGAGGTGGCGGGCTGATCCAGCGCGACTGCCCGCGCGCGGTACGGCCCCGCCGGCGGCAGCGGTGGCGGGAACCACGGCCCGAAGAGGTCGCTGCCGCGGCCCTGGCCGTCCTGCGGCCGGCTCTGCTCCACCCTGGCGTCGCGGCGGATCGCCGTGCGCTGCGGGGTCGCGTCGCGGACGGCGTCGAGCAGCTGCAGCGCCACGCCGCGCTCCCACGTGCCTCCGTCCTCGCCCGAGCGCGAGTCGCCGCCGCGCGTCCCGGTGCGCACGACCATGAGCTCGAGCGCCGGGAAGACCAGCACGAACTGGTCGAAGCGCCCGCGGAACTGCCACACGTCCGCCGGGCTGCCCGGCAGCAGGCGGTCCTGGACGGTGGTGCGCTCGCCGTCCTCGGTGCGCGTGCAGCGCGTCCCGGCGTTGACCCACACCAGCCAGCCGAGGCAGGGGTTGGCGTCGGAGGGCGTGAGCGCCTCGCGCACGTAGCGCTCGCCGAGCAGGCGCCGGCCCTCCCACACCCCGCCGCGGCGCAGCAGCTCGCCGAGGCGCGCGAAGTCGTCGGCGATCATGGTCGCCCCGTACGCGCCGTTGACGCGACCTGCCCTGTCGCGCTCCCACCGCCAGGCGCCCGGCCGGACGCCCAGCGGCCCGAGCAGCTCGCCTTGTGCGAAGGCCTGCAGGTCCTCGCCGACCGCGGCCTCGAGCACCGCGACGAGCAGCGCGCCCGCCCCGACCGACTCGTGGAAGCGCGCGCCCGGCCGGTGGGCGACCTCGGTGACCAGGGCGTCGTGCAGCCCGTCGCGGTCGACGAGCTCCTCGTCGCGCAGCCCGCCGGCGCGCAGCCCGGACGTCAGCGTCAGCAGGTCCTTGACGCGGATGGCGCCGTGCGCGGCGTCGGCCTGGGGCACGAGCGCGCCCACCGGGTCCTCCGGGTCGAGCGCGCCGAGCTCCATCGCCCGCCCCACCAGCAGCGATGTCAGCGCCCGCGTGATCCCCCAGCCCTCGAACTGCGCCCGGCCCGTCCACCCGGAGTTCGTGTCCGTGCCGACCAGGCACCCGCGGCGGTACACCCGCACGGCGTACCCGCGGCGGTCCTGGTAGGAGTGGATCGCCTGGTCGAGCTTGCGCGCGTCGAGCCCGGCGGCGGCGGGCGCGACACGTTGCCAGCCGCGCGTCGGCGTGTCGCAGGCGCGCGCGGCAGCGGCCTGGGCGGCGGGCGCAGCGGCCAGCGGCGCCGCGCACGCCAGGGCGAGGGACAGGACCCGGCGCATCTCCGGCACCAACGCTACGCCGTGGCGCAACTTGCGGTGCGCCCGATCAGCGGGCGCGCCGGGCCTTGCGCGCCTTGCGGGCCTTCGCGGCGAAGCCGCCGCGCAGGCGCTCGCAGTTGTGCACCACGTCGACGGAGTCGGCGACGACGATGTCGACCCCGGGGCCGCAGTCGATCCAGTCGCGCCCGCCGCCGGTGGCGACGATGACGTCGCGTCCGGGACCGCCGCGCAGCTCGTCGTTGTCGATGCCGCCGTTGAGGCGGTCGTTGCCCTCGCCGCCGCTGAGCCGGTCGGTGCCGCGGCCGCCCTCGAGCGTGTCGTGCCCGTCGCCGCCGTCGAGGCGGTCGACGCCGGTACGCCCGAAGAGCTGGTCGTTGCCGACCCCGCCGAGCAGCAGGTCGTGGCCCGCCTCGCCCTCGAGGTGGTCGTCGCCGCCGTGGCCGACCAGCACGTCGTCACCGGCCTTGCCGAGGATGAGGTCGGCGTCGGGCAGCCCGTTGGCCGGGATGTCTGCGCCGTGGATCTCGTCCGGTCCGGGCGTCCCGGACTGCTTGCGCTGGACGGCCTCGCCCAGCGAGCCGGACATCGCCCGTTCGGCGCCGCCGCGCAGGTAGCCGCCGTTGTGCGGGAACGGCAGCGCGGGCGCCTTGCGCAGGTCCTCGACGATGCGCTCGCAGTTGACGGGGATCTCCGCCTTGCCGTAGAGGACGTCGTTGCCCGGTCCGCAGTCGACGTAGGTGAGCGGGACGTGGGTCCGGATGATGTCGTTGCCCGGCCCGGCCTCGATGTGGTCGCGCCGCGGCTGGTATCCGAGTTCCGGTCGCGGGTCGAGCAGGACGATGACGTCCTGGCCGTCGCCGCCGATGACGATGTCGGCGCCCTGCCCGCCGTCCATCCAGTCGTCGCCATCGCCGCCCTCCAGGCGGTC
>DASPKC010000408.1:0-12159 GCA_035628295.1 Baekduia sp. | reverse complement strand
CTGCCCGCCGTCCATCCAGTCGTCGCCGTCGCCGCCCTCCAGGCGGTCGCTGCCCGAGCCGCCCAGCAGCACGTCGTTGCCCTCGCCGCCCATGACGAGACGGTCGTTGCCGCGGTTGGAGTCGACGTAGTCGTCGCCCTGGCCGCCGTCGAGGAGCCGGTCGTTGCCGAAGCCGCTCTCCACGATGAAGTCGTTGCCCGGCCCGCCGCGCAGGACGTCGTCGCCGTCTCCGCCGTCCAGGGCGTCGCTGCCGTGGTCGGCGTCGAGGCGGTCGTTGCCGGTCCCGCCGTCGAGCTCGTCGTCGTCCATCCCGCCGTCCAGGCGGTCGTCGCCGGACTCACCGAGGAGCACGTCGGCGCCGCCGACGCCGATGAGCCGGTCCGAGCCGAAGCCGCCGGCCAGGCGGTCGGGGCCGGATGTGCCGCGCAGGACGTCGCGCCCCGCCGAGCCGGTGCTCGTCCCCTGCGCGCCCGCGACGCCGGCAGCGCCGACCGCGAAGACGACGACCACGACCAGCATCGCAAGGCGCCTCTCCATGCCGTCGCGCAGCATGCCAGAACTCAGGGCATTCGTGCGCCGGTTCTGGACGTTTGTTCAGGTTGACGCGCCGACGAAGCGCAGAACGGCCAGGACGCGCCGGTGATCCTCGGCCGTGGGCGGGAGGTCGAGCTTGGCGAAGATCGAGGTGACGTGCTTCTCCACGGCGCGCTCGGTGACGACCAGCGTCTGGGCGATGGCGTGGTTGGACTTGCCCTCCGCCATGAGCGCGAGCACCTCACGTTCGCGCGGGGACAGCACGTCCAGCGGGTCCTCCCGGCGCCGGCGCCCCAGGAGGTTCGCCACGACCTCGGGATCGAGGGCGCTGCCGCCCTCGGCCACGCGACGCACCGCCTCGACGAAGCGGTCGGGATCCTCGACGCGGTCCTTGAGCAGGTAGCCGATGCCGGCCGCGTCGTCGCTGAGCAGCTCCATGGCGGAGGTCGGCTCGATGTAGGCGCTCAGCACCAGCACCCCCATCTCGGGATGGCGCCGGCGGATCTCCAGCGCGGCCCGCAGCCCCTCGTCGGTCTGGGTCGGCGGCATCCGCACGTCGACGACCACGACGTCGGGCTTGTGGGCCCCGACCTTGCGCAGCAGGTCGTCGGCGTCGCCGGCCTGGCCGACGACCTCCATGCCGTTGTCCTCCAGCAGCAGCACGAGGCCCCGGCGCAGCAGCGCCGAGTCCTCCGCGATCACGACCCGCACGGCAGCACCGCCTTCACCAGCGTCCCCCGGCCCGGCGGCGACACGACCTCGAGGCGCCCGTCGAGCGCCGCGACCCGGTCGGCCAGACCCCGCAGGCCGGAGCCCCTCGCGGGATCCGCCCCTCCCTTGCCGTCATCCTGGACCTCCACCACGAGGTGTGCATCCTGATGCATCGCCCGGACCGACGCCCCGCCGGCGTCCGCGTACTTGGCCACGTTGGTCAGCGACTCGGCCACCACGAAGTACGCCGCGGCCTCCACGGCGCTCGGCAGCCGCTCGTCGGGGACCTCGTCGATGTCCACCGGGATCGGGGCCCGGCCGGCCAGCGCCTCGAGCGCCGGGCCCAGGCCGCGGTCGGTCAGGATCGCGGGGTGGATGCCGCGCGCCAGCTCGCGCAGCTCCTCCAGCGCGGAGGCCAGCTCCTCGCGCGCGCCGTCCAGCAGCGCGACGGCCGCCTCGGGGTCGCTCTTGACCTTCCCGCGCGCGAGGCCGAGCTGGAGCGAGAGCGCCACGAGCCGCTGCTGCGCGCCGTCGTGGAGGTTGCGCTCGAGCGCCCGGCGCTCGTGCATGCCGACCTCGATGAGCTTGCGCCGCGACCGCTGCAGCTCGGCGACGCGGGCGCGCAGCTCGGCCTCCAGGCGCTCGTTCTCCAGCGCCAGCGCGGCGGCGGCGCCGGCGGCGCGGACGAGGTCGGGCTCGTCGGCCAGCGCGCTGTCGTGCAGGATCGCCGCGATCGGGACACCGTCGCGCTCCACCTCGGTGATGGCCCGCCCGCGCGCCGGCGGCAGCGGGACGGCGTGGCCCTCGCCGTCGACGTAGCGCTCCTGCTGGCGCGACCAGTAGACGAGCTGCAGCGAGCGGTCACCGAGCGCGCGGGCCAGCGCGTCGCGCAGGTGCTCGACGGTGGCGCCCTCGTTCAGGCGCTCCACCAGCTCGGACACGGCGCCGGCGCGCGTGTACCGGCTGCGCGCCAGGCCGAGCAGGAAGGCGTAGGGCAGCAGGGTGAAGGCGACGAGCGCCGGGATCGGCGGAAAGGACTGCGCGACGTTGCCGCGCCCCACGAGGTCGCCGGCCAGGGCGCCCGCCAGGAGGATCCCGAGGACGACGCCGGTCCACAGGACGGGCGCCATCGCGCGGCGCTGCGGCGGCGACGCCGTCCGGCTCTTGCGGAACAGCAGGACGGCCATGGCGCCCACCAGCACGGCGCCGACGAGCTGGGCGACGGACTCGAAGACCGCGGCGGCATCGGGGCGGTCCAAGACCTCCAGGGCGTTGTGCGGCGCCTCGTCCAGCGCGTCGAAGCGCCCGCCCAGCAGGTAGTACGGGATCAGCAGGACGAGGACGTTGAGATAGCCGGTCACGACGACCGCGCGCGAGGCGTCGTCCTGCAGGCGCCCCGAGGGGAACGCGATCAGCATGTGTCCGAGCAGCACGATGTACAGCGGGCTGAGGTACGCGCCGATCGTGAAGACCAGGGGGTCGTCGCTGTAGGTCAGCCCGGTCGCCAGCCAGGCGAACCCGACGGCGGTCATGAGCGCGCCGAAGCGGCTGTGGGGCCGGCGCAGCCACGCGAAGATCCCGGTGCCGATGAAGCTCAGCCCGATGAACGCACCCAGGGCGGCGGTCAGGCCAGGGAGGTCCGCGCGGTCGCTGGACGCCACGAGCGTGGCCTCGGCGCCGGCGAAGGCCACGCCGAGCAGCGCCAGCCCGAGCAGGGCCCGGCGCAGCGAGGTCATCGCAGCAAGGCGGTCAGTGCCTCCCCGGAGAGCTCGCCCTTGGGGATGAAGCCGCGCGCGCCGCTGCGGCTCACCAGCGGACCGAAGTCCGATGGGTCCCGGCTGGAGACGAGCACGACGACGGGCGCACCGTCCTCGCCGGTGATCCGGGACGCCACGGCGAAGCCGTCGATGTCCGGCAGGTTCACGTCGAGCAGGACGAGGTCGGGGTGCAGCTCGCCGCAGCGCAGGATCGCGCTCTGGCCGTCCGGCGCCTCGCCCACCACGTCGTAGCCCTCCATCTCGAGCAGCAGGCGCGCGGTCGAGCGGAAGGACGGGTGGTCGTCGACGATGAGGACGGTGGGCACTGCTTCAAGCATCGCCACTGAAACACGTGTCCAAGGTACGGTCTCCCCTACCTCGCACCCGCCGCGGACGCCACGCGGACGTAGGCCTCGGCCGGGCGGGCGTCCCCGAAGACGGCGTTGCCGGCCACGAACAGGGTGGCGCCGGCCTCGGCGCAGGGTCCGGCCGTCGTGGCGTCGATGCCGCCGTCGACCATGATCTCGACGTCGTCGCCGACGAGGTGGCGCAGCCGGCGCAGGCGCTCCAGCGACTCCGGGATGAACCGCTGGCCACCGTAGCCGGGGTTGACCGTCATGAGCAGTGCGAGGTCGCAGGCCACCTCGCCGAAGACGGCCAGCGGCGTGGCTGGGTTGACGGCCAGTCCGGCCCGGCAGCCGTGCTCGCGCACCATGCCCAGCGCGCGGTGCACGTGCGGCGTGGCCTCGGCGTGGACGGTGATGCCCGTCGCGCCGGCCGTCGCGAAGTCGGCCACGTGGCGCTCCGGCTCGACGACCATGAGGTGCACGTCGATGTCGAGGTCGGCGAAGCGCGGGCGCAGCGCGGAGACGACGAGCGCCCCCATGCTGATCGGCGGCACGAAGCGGCCGTCCATGACGTCGATGTGCAGGACCGACGCGCCGGCGTCGACGACCTCCTGCACCTGGTCGCCGAGGCGGGAGAAGTCGGCGCTGAGGACGCTGGGCGCGATGCGGCGGGTCATACCTCGACCAGCATCGAGCCGCCGCAGTGGCTGCACTTCGTGGTGGCGGTGGAGGACATGCGCACGATGGTCGAGTGCTCGCCGCAGTCGGGACAGACCGAGCGCAGCTCGTAGCGGTGCAGGCAGTACACGCAGCGGTAGCGGCCCGGGAGGTTCGAGGAGCGCAGCCAGGGCTCGTGGCAGCCCGGGCACTCCAGCGAGACCTTCTCAGGCAGCATCGCGGGCAGTGTAGAAGCCGTCGGTGTCGTCTTCGGAGGGCAGCGTGCGCCACGTCGTGGCGCCGGCGAGCCGCTCCTCGGAGGGCGACAGCGTGCAGACCGAGTACACGAGCACACCGCCGGGCTCGAGCGCGGCGCGGCCCGCCTCGAGGATCTGGTCCTGCAGCGCCACCAGGCCGGCGACGGCCTCCGGCGTCACGCGCCAGCGCAGGTCGGGGTGCGAGCGCAGGGTCCCGAGCCCGCTGCAGGGCGGGTCCACGAGCACCCGGTCGAAGGGCGGGCCGGGCACCGGCTCACGCGCGTCCTGCTCGAGCACCGAGACGCACGAGGCGTGCAGCCGCCGTGCATTGGCGCGCAGCGCGCGGGCCCGCTGCGGGTGGCGCTCGACCGCGACGACCTCGCCGCGGTCGCCCATGAGCGCCGCGAGATGCGTCGTCTTGCCCCCGGGCGCGGCGCAGAGGTCCAGGACACGCTCCCCCGGCTGCGGCGCCACGGTGCGCGCGACGCGCTGCGAGGCCCGCGACTGGGGCGTGATCGCCCCGGCGGCGTAGAGCGGGTGGGCGAGGACGTCCAGCGGCCCGTCGACGACCAGCGCGTCGTCCTCGCGGCGACCGGGGAGGTCGACGGCCACGCCTGCGAGCGGGTTGATGCGCAGCGCCAGCTCGGCCGGCTCGTTGTCGGCGGCCAGCAGCGCCCGGGTGCGCTGCGGCCCGAGCCAGTCCCACCACAGCTCCACGAGCCAGCGCGGGTGGGCGTGGCGGATCGCCGCCCCGGCCGGGGTCTCGTCGGACGGGAGCTCCAGGCCCTCGCGCTGCACCCGGCGCAGGACCGCGTTGACGAGCTTGGCCCCCGGGCTCGGCTTGGCCAGCTCGACGCTCTGCGCGATCGCGGCATGGTCGGCGACCTCGCTGAACAGCAGCTGGTAGAGCCCGAGGTGCAGCGCCGCGCGCACCGGCGGGTCGAGCTTGCGGCTCGCGAGCCGCCCGACGGCCCAGTCGAGCGTCCCGCGCCGCTGCACGGTGCCGAAGGCCAGGCGCTTGGCCAGCGCCCGCTCCCGCGGATCGGTGAGGTCCTTCGCCTCCCCGTGCAGCGCGCGGTCGGCGTAGGCGTCCTGCGCCAGCGTGCGCAGGACGACGGCGTGCGCGACGCGGCGGGCTGGGGTGACGGCGGGCACCGGCGGCGGCGTCAGCCCGCTGCGGGGACGGGCTCGCCGTGGCCGCGCACGTAGTCGGCGTAGGCCATCGGCCGGCCGCCGGGGGGCTGGACGGTGACGAGCTCCAGCACGCCGTCGCGCAGGCGCGCCTCGTGCACGCCCAGGTACGAGCCGTCGGCCAGCTTCAGCCGCGCGCCGATGTGGGGCGTCAGGGCGCGCACCGTCCGGTCGGCGCCGACGGGGTCGGCGAGGTCGAGGTCGCGGTCGGCCGGCCCGAGCTTCTCGGCGTAGGTCACCTGGGAGTCGTCCTGGTCGGCGAAGGGGGGGCGCTCCTCGAGCGCGCGGACGAGCAGGCGCGCGCCGAGCTCCTCCAGCCGCGCGCTGAGGGTGCCGAAGGTGTCGTCGGGATGGATGGGCTCGCGCTGTTGCAGGCACACGGGGCCGCTGTCCAGCCCGGCGGTGACGCGCATGATCGAGACGCCGGTCTGCGCGTCGCCGGCCAGGATGGCGCGCTCGATCGGCGCGGCGCCGCGCCAGCGCGGCAGCAGCGACGGGTGGACGTTGAGCAGCTCGTGCTCGGAGAGCAGCGGCTCCTTGAGCAGTGCGCCGAACGCGCACACGACGACGGCGTCCGGGTCGTCGGCCGCGATGCGCGCGCGGGCCTCCTGCGCGTTGACGTCCTGGGGCTGGTCGACGGCGATGCCGAGCTCCCGGGCGGCCTCGGCGGCCGGCGGCGCCGCGAGCTTGCGACCACGGCCCTTCGGGGCGTCGGGGCGCGTGACGACGAGCGACGGGCGGTGCGGGGTCTGCGCCAGCGCGCGCAGGACGGCCGCGGCGAAGTCGGACGTCCCGAGGTAGACGACGCTCACGCGGCGGGGCCGGCCAGCGCCTCGCGCAGGGCGCGCATGGCCTGCTTGCGCTGGTCGCGCGGCGTGCGATCGAGGATCAGGACGCCGTCGAGGTGGTCCATCTCGTGCTGGATGACCCGCGCCTCCAGCCCGCTGGCCTCGACCAGCACCGGCTTGCCGGCGGCGTCCTGGGCGCGGACGCGCACGTGCACCGGGCGCTCGACGTCGACGTGCACGCCGGGCAGCGACAGGCAGCCCTCCTCCGCCCACTCCTTGTCCTTGGAGGACCACTCGAGCACCGGGTTGACCAGCGCGTTGACCGGGCTGTCGTGCTCGACGCGGTAGACCAGCAGCCGGTGCAGGACGCCGACCTGCGTGGCGGCCAGGCCGATGCCCAGCGCGTCCTCCATCAGCCGGCCCATCCGCTCGACCTCCGAGCGCAGCTCGGCGTCGAAGGCCTCGACCTCCCGCGCACGCGTCTTGAGGACCGGATCGCCGTACTGGCGGACGTGGGCGAGCGCGGCGCGCCGGCGCGCGGCGACCTCGGGGTCCAGGGGCGGCGGGGCCTGCTCCTCGGCCTCGACCTCGACGACGTCCTGCTCTGCCATGGCCCCCAGGCTACCCAGGGGTCCGCGCTACTGCGGGTCCACGTCGACGCTGAAGGCGACCTCGCTGTGGGCCTTGAGTCGCGCGACCGCCTGGACGGCCGCGTCGACGGCGGCGATCGCGCGCTCGCGCTCGGCGGCCTTGACGACGACCTGCGAGCGCTCCCGGCCGCGCAGGCGGAACAGCGGCGCGGGCCCCAGGGCGGGGACGCCGTCGAGCCGCTCCTTGGCGGCGGCTGCGGCGGCCTGCGCGGCGTCGGCCCGCGGGCTGGAGCACACGATGCGGATCAGCGTGGAGAACGGCGGATAGCGCAGCGCGCGCCGGCGCTCGAGCTCGCCGGCCAGGAAGCCGTCGGCGTCGTGGCGCGCGGCGAACGCGATCGCCGGCGCCTGCGGATCGATGGTCTGGACCATGACCCGCCCGGCCGTCCCCCGGCCGGCGCGCCCGGCGAGCTGCGTGACGAGCGCGAAGGTCCGCTCCTCGGCGCGGAAGTCGGGGAAGCGCAGCGTCCCGTCGGCATCGAGCACCACGCCGAGGTCGACGTCGGGGAAGTCGTGCCCCTTGGCCACCACCTGCGTGCCGACGAGCACCGCGCGGTCGGCGGCGCCGAAGGCCGCCAGGGTGCGGGCCATGTCGCCGGTCCCGGCGTCCAGGCGCAGGACCTGGCGCCCGAGCGCGCCGAGCTCCTGGGCCAGCCGCTCGGTGCCGTGGCCGTGGCGGGCGATCGACACCGAGCCGCAGTCCGGGCAGGTGCGCGGCACGCGCTCGCGGTGGCCGCAGTGGTGGCAGGCCAGCAGCCCGTCGCCGCGGTGCAGCACGAGCGCGACGTCGCACTGCGGGCAGCCCCACACGCGCCCGCACGACCGGCACGTGAGGAAGTTCGACCAGCCGCGGCGGTTGAGCAGGACGATGGCCTTGCGGCTGTCGACCAGCGCCGCGTGCGTACGCGGGTGGAACAGGCCGTCGGCCTCGCGCAGGTCGACCACCTCGACGGGCGGCAGCGGCGCGCCATCGGCGCGCTCGTGCAAGCGCAGCCGGCGCGCCGCCTGCACGGACTCCGGCCGGGGCGTGGCGCTGCCGCACAGCAGCACCGCGCCGTGGCGGCGCGCGCGCACCTCGGCCACCAGCCGGGCGTCGTAGCGCGGATCGCCCTCGTGCTTGTAGGAGCTGTCGTGCTCCTCGTCGACGACCACGAGCCCGAGGTCGGGCATCGGGGCGAAGACCGCGCTGCGCGGGCCGACGCAGACGCGCGCCTGCCCCGAGCGCAGCCGCCGCCACTCGTCGTAGCGCTCCCCGGCCGACAGCGCGGAGTGCAGCACGGCCACCGTGTCGCCGAAGCGGTCGGTGAAGCGCGCCACCGTCTGGGGCGTGAGGCCGATCTCCGGCACCAGCACCAGCACGCCGCGCCCGCGGCGCAGGGTCTCGGCCGCGGCGCGCAGGTAGACCTCGGTCTTGCCCGAGCCCGTCACGCCGTGCAGCAGCAGCCGCTCACCCGCCGTCGCGCCCAGCACCGCCTGCACGGCGGCCGCCTGCTCGCCGGTCAGCTCGGGGGCGGGGCGCCGCGCGCCGACCGCGACGTGCTCCGGCGCCCGGCGCTCGGCGCGCGGGGCGATCGTCACCAGCCCGCGGCCCTCCAGGCGCCGCAGCGCGCCCAGGTCCTCCCCCGCGGCGCGCGGCAGCGACGCCAGCAACGCGCGCTGGCGCTCGGTCAGGCGCTCGCCGGGCGCGGGGGCGCGCGCCGGGGCCGCCCACAGCCGCGTGCGCTCGCGCGCGCCGCGCGGCGCCAGCACCAGCCCGAGCGCGCGCGCAGGCGTCGAGCAGTACTCGCGCGCCATCCACACCGCCAGCTCGACCAGGTCCTCGGGCACCGTGTCGGGCAGGACGCGCAGCGCCTCGGCCAGCTCGTGCTCGGAGCGGTCGGCCAGCGCCGTGACGACCGCGAGCAGCCGCTGGCGCCCGAACGGGACCTCGAGGACCGAGCCGACCTGCGCGCCTTCCGGGCGCCGGTAGTCGAACGGCCCGCGCAGGGCGCGGGCCGTCGTCAACGGCTCCACGCGGACCACCGACGTCACCGTTGGAGAGTAGGCTCGCCAGCCGATGGACCTGCACGCGGGCGAGCGCGTCGTCTTCGAGGGCCACCCCTCCTGGCGCGGGATCCTCTCCTTCTACGTCAAGGGCATGGCGGTCGCGCTGGCCCTGGGCGTGGTCGTGGGCCTGGTGGCCGGGGCGCCGGAGGGGGTGCTCGCCGGCGCGGTCGTCTTCGGCCTCGTCGTCGGCGTGGGGCTGCTCAAGCGGATCGGCACCAGGTACGTGATCACCACCGAGCGGCTGCACATCCGCCGCGGCATCCTCTCGCGCGCCACGCAGGAGACGCGCATCGAGCGCGTCCAGAACGTCAACACCAGGCAGTCCGTGGTCGAGCGCGTGCTGCAGGTCGGCACGGTCGACTTCGACACCGCCGGGACGGACGACTCGGAGTTCCGGTTCGTGGGCGTCGGCGACCCGGAGGAGGTCGTGCGCGCCGTCGACCGCGCGCAGCGGACCGCAGCGGCGCCAGGCGACCAGCCGATGGTCTAGCTTCCGGCCATGCTGCGCCGTGGCGTCTGCCTCGCCGTCCTGCTCGGCCTCGCCGCGCCCACCGGCGCGGGGGCCCACGAGCCCGTCGCCGGGGCCGTCGGGCCCGTGGCGCTGCCGCCGACCGCTGCCGCGCTGCTCGCGGGTCGGGCGGTCACGACGGCCGACCCGATCGCGCCGACGACGCCCTCGAAGGTCGTCGACGGCCGGGACGTCACGACGTTCGCCTCGGGCCCCTGCACGGGCGCGGCCCGCCAGGCGTGGCCGGATGGCGGCGACCACGACCACCTCGACATCACCCAGCACCGCTTCGCCTGCGGCATGCAGCAGATCGGCTTCCTGTCGCTGAAGGAGGAGCTCGGCGCGCGCGAGGACGTGATCCTCGGCGAGATGGACGTCAAGAACGGGATCGCCGCCGTGGCGGTCACCTACCCGGAGGCGGGCGCGCTGTTCTTCGACGTGCGCGACCCGCGCAACCCGCGCTTCCTGTCGTGGTGGCGCGGCGGCGAGTGCGAGGGCCTGGTGTTCGACATCAACTGCGGGGCGTTCGTCGACCTCAGCGCCGACGCCAGGACGGCGTTCATCTCCACGCAGAACACGAGCGTCATCCCGGGCTCGGCGCCGCCGCCCGGCACGGCGCCGACGACGATCCCCGGCGTCTACGCGGTCGACATCGCCGACCCGCGCAGGCCGCGCCTCACCGACGTCTTCCCGGTGCTCAACCTCGCGGGCGTGCACACGGCGCGCTCGCACGTGATCCCGGGCAAAGGCGAGTACGTCTTCACCAACACGATCAGCGCCCAGGGCCTGACGAACGCGGCGGTCGACATCCTGCGCCTCGACCGCTCCGGCGGAGCGGCCAGGCTCTCCAAGGTCGGCTCGATCGAGCTCGACGAGCTGCACGACACGTTCATCCAGCAGGACCCGCTGGACGGGCGCACGTACCTCTACATCGCGTCGGGGTTCTCGTCGGGCTTCCTCGTCTACGACGTCACCGACCCCGCCGCGCCGAAGCTGAAGGCCGAGTGGGACCTCACGCCGCAGTGCGGCGAGGACTGGTACGCCCACACCATGGACGTCGTGGTCCGCGGCGGCCGGCGCTACGTGACCATGCCCGCCGAGATGATCTCGAGCTTCGGCGAGCAGTCCGCCGAGGACCAGGCCGAGGGCTGCGGCGAGCTCGTGGGCAACGGCGACGTCCCCGGCCCCCTGTGGATCGTCGATGCCACGGACTTCTCGAAGCTCGGCCCGGCCGAGCCGGTGGGCGCCGACGACGAGCCCGCGCTGGCCGCGGCGTCGAAGGCCGCGCTGGTGGCGACGTGGACCAACCCGGCCGACCGGGCGGGCGGCAACCTGTCGTTCTCCCCGCACAACCAGCAGATCGTCGGCGACAAGATCCTCCTGTCGCACTACCACGGCGGCGTGTACGTGCTCGACGCGTCCGAGGCCTTCGCCGGCCGGCGGGTGCGCCCGACGGAGCTCGGGTTCATGACGCCCCACGCCAGCGAGACCCGGCCCATCTTCGAGCCGGCGGTGCAGCCGCTGATGCCGTTCCTGGCCACGTTCCCGGCGGTCCGGCCCGAGATCTGGGACGCCTACGCCTACCGGGGCGTCGTCTACGCGGCCGACCAGCGCGGCGGCTTCTACGCGCTGGAGGAGGCGCCGACCGCCGCGCCGGCGGCGGCGCCGGCCAAGGGCCGCCCCAAGGTGGCGCTGTCGCTGACGCGGGCGCGGGCCGCCCGGCGCACGACCTGCGCGCGCCAGCCGCTGCAGGCCCGGCTGACCGGTCCCGGGGTGCGGGCCGTGCGCTCCGTGACGTTCCTGGCCGGCAAGCGCCGGCTGGCCGTCGACCGCCGCCGGCCGTACACGACGCGCACGACGCGCCGGTCGCTCGGCCGCGCCCGGACGCTGACGGCCCGCGTGACGTTCTCGGACGGCACGACGCAGCGCCTGACCCGGCGGGTCAGGCGCTGCGGGTGACGGCTGGCGGGAGCTGCGGCTAGGCGCCGGCGGGCGCGGTCACGCCGGCGGCCTCGGCCAGCGCGGCGGCCTTGTCGGTGCGCTCCCACGTGAAGTCGTGGTCGTCGCGCCCGAAGTGCCCGTAGGCGGCGGTCTTCTGGTAGATCGGCCGGTGGAGCTTGAGCTCCTCGCGGAACGCGCCCGGACGGAGGTCGAAGATCTGGTCCACGGCGGCGGCGATCGTGCCGCGGCCGACCTTCTCGGTGCCGAAGGTCTCGACCATCACGGACACGGGGTGCGCCACGCCGATGGCGTAGGCGACCTGCACCTCGCAGCGGTCGGCCAGGCCGGCGGCCACGACGTTCTTGGCCACCCAGCGGGTGGCGTACGCGGCGGAGCGGTCGACCTTCGACGGGTCCTTGCCCGAGAACGCGCCGCCGCCGTGGCGGGCCATGCCGCCGTAGGTGTCGACGATGATCTTGCGGCCGGTCAGGCCGGCGTCGCCCACGGGGCCGCCGATGACGAAGCGGCCGGTCGGGTTGACCAGGAAGCTCTTGCGCAGCTTGCCGGCGTCGTAGAGGTCCTTGGGCAGGATCGGCTCGACGACGTGCTCCCAGAGGTCGTCGGGGATCAGCGACTCGGCGCCCTCGCGGTGCTGCGTGGAGATCAGGAGCTTCTCGATCTCCACCGGCTTGCCGTCGCGGTAGCGCACGGAGACCTGGGTCTTGCCGTCGGGGCGCAGGTACGGGACGACCTCGGCCTTGCGCACGTCGGC
>DASPKC010000407.1:0-3241 GCA_035628295.1 Baekduia sp. | reverse complement strand
GCGAGCTCGAGCAGGTCGTGGTGCAGCAGGAAGAACCCGGACAGCCCCAGCGAGCGGATCAGCGCCAGCTCCTCCTCCAGGCGCGCCGTCGCGGCCTCACGCAGCCGGTGGCCCGGCGGGTAGCGGTGGTCGAAGCGCGCGGCGCACACCTCCGCCAGCGTCCGGTCGCTCGAGTCGTCCTCGGCGCCGGGGTAGCGGTAGCCCAGGTCATGCGTGAGGTCGAAGCGCAGCGCGTCGGCCAGCCGGACCGTCTCGGCCACCGCGTCGGGGTGGTCGGCGAAGCGCGCGGCCATCGCCGCCGGCGTCGTGAGGACGTGGCTGTGGTTGCCGCGGCGCAGCGGCTCCGACGCGTCCAGCGTGGTGTGCTCGCGGATGGCCACGAACGCGTCCTGCACCAGCGCCCGCGCGCGCGTGTGCGCGTGGACATCGCCGGTCGCCACGCACGGGACGCCGAGCCGCTCGGCCAGCGCCGCCAGTCCCCGGTTCAGCGCCCGGTCGCGCCGCAGGAACGGCCGCTGCAGCTCGACGCGGAAGCCGTCGCGCCCGAACGCGTGCAGCAGCCGGCGCATCGTCGGCTCGTCGCGCACCCCCCGCCGCGCGCACCCCGAGAGGCACACGAGCCCCTCCGCGTGCTCCTCCAGGTCGGCGAGCGTCAGCACCGGGTCCAGCACCCGCCGCGGCGGCCGGCCGGGGCTGCGCGAGCCGCCCGGCCGGAACCCCCCGCCATGGGCGCGCACGAGCTCGGCGACCTCCGGCGACGCGCCCTCCGGCACGTCCCCCCGCGTGTGCGCGTGCGCGCGGGTCAACAGCCGGCAGAGGTTGCGCCAGCCGGTGGCGTCGCGCACCAGCAGCGTGAGATGCCTCGTCGCCGGGCCCGCAGGGTCCACGACATCGACCTCCGCCCCGTGGATCGCGCGCAGTCCGAGCGCAGATGCCGCCTGCGCGAACTCCATCGAGC
This sequence comes from Baekduia sp., assembly GCA_035628295.1. Taxonomy (GTDB): domain Bacteria; phylum Actinomycetota; class Thermoleophilia; order Solirubrobacterales; family Solirubrobacteraceae; genus Baekduia. The sequence continues at coordinate 2,283 of DASPKC010000407.1, read as the reverse complement.
CCGAGACGGTGTTGTGGTCGGTCAGCGCCATGGCCCCGTACCCCGCTTGCACGGCGCCGGCGACGAGCTCTTCGGGCAGCGACGCGCCGTCCAGGAAGGAGAACGCGGAGTGCGCGTGGAGCTCGACGTAGGCCACGAACACATGTTCGCATCCGTGCCGGACGGAACGGGACCGAACGATCGACGAGCACCTGCTGGCGGATCGACCCTGAGATGCCGCGGCGATCCGCCAACAGACGGGTGGGGGCCCGCCGGCGCGCGCTCCACCCCGCGACGCCCGCCTGGCAGTGGGTGGCGCGCAGCGCCGCTCACGGCGCGGCGCGTGACCGCCGCTGTCATCAGCGAGGAGGACAGGGCGCCGGCGGCGGTGCGTCCCGCGCCGGCGGCGGTGCGTCCCGCGCCCGCGGCGGTGCGTCCCGCGCCGGCCGCCGTGTCACCGAGAGGGGAGTTCGGCTCGCCTCGCGGGCGCAAGTCGCGGCTCACCGTCCGTCCTTCATCGAGTGGCGGATTGACCCTGGAAGAGCGCGGAAAGCCGCCACTCGATGCGTGGGGCGGCGCGGCCGGCAGCTGGTGGCGGATCCACCCCGGGATCCCGCGGCGATCCGCCAGCAAGCGCGCGCCGCCGCGCCCGCCCGGCCACCCAGCCACCGCCACCCACCGCCCGCCGCCCCCGTCGCCGAGCCGTCAGCGCACCCGCCGCACCCATCCGCGGCCGGCGCGGGACGCCAACCGCCGGCCGGCGCGGGGCCCCCGCGCCGGCGCCCACGCTCACCCCGCGGGCAGGCAGTCGTCGCGCCGCACCCACCGCCCGTCGAGCCCGCGCGTCGCGGCGGCCAGCAGCCGCGTCGTCGTCACGTCGTGGCCGCCCTCCAGGCCCAGCCCGACACCCGCGACCGCGCCGCCCACCTCGCCGCCATGGGAGGTCGCGTCGACCGCGAACGTGCGCGCATGCACCACGGCCGCGCCGGCCAGCCGCGCGCGCAGCGCCGCGCCGGGCGTCGTCGGGTCGCCGAAGCCGACGCGTGCACCGCCGCGCGCCGCCGCGATCGCCGCGCGCGCCGCGGCCAGGTTCGCCGGCACCGTCAGGTCGAGGTGGCGCTCGACGACCCACCCGCGCGCACCGCGCGCGGACCCCGACCCGGACGACAGCAGCCCGGAGGCCTCCGAGACCTCCGCCGGAAGGTCGCGCGAGCCCTCCAGCACCCCCGTCTCGACGACCACGAGGTCGCGCGGGCGCCCCGCCGCATCGACCTCCACCCCGACGGTCGCGTCGCGTGCTGCGGACGCCCCACCGTCGACGAGCTCCCCGAGCCCGAGCGCCGCATCCAGCGCCGCGGTCCGCCGCAGGTACAGCACGCGCCGGCCGTCGCGCAGGCGCCGCGTCCCCCACGCGTCCTGTGCCGAGAGCGACAGCGAGCCCGCCGCCTCCCCGGCCGACCCCGAGCCGCCGAGGGTCACGCCCCAGTCCCGCTCGCCGTGCACCTCGTCGGGCGCAGGGAGGTCGGCCTGCCGGTCGACGATCGCGCGCAGGATGCCGCTGCCCGAGGCCGAGGCCCAGCGGTCCGCCGCCAGCCGGTGCAGCAGCGCCCGCGCCTGTGCGGCGCTGCGCACGGTCCACGACAGCCCGTCCCGGCGATGCGCCAGGACCGCCGCGCGCACCTCGCCGCCGAGCGCCAGCCGCCCGGCGCGGCCCAGCGCGAGCCCCGCCTGCGCGCCCGTGCCGCCGTCGAGGCCCAGCTCGTCCTCGCGCACGCGCGAGACGACGACCCGGCCGTCGGACAGCGTCTCGACCACCCCCGCCCAGCCCGCGCCGAGCCGCACCCACAGGATCCGCGCGCCCCAGTGGTCGCGCAGCGCGCGGGAGCGCACGACGCACGGCGCGCGGTCGCGATCGCAGTCGCCCGCCGTCACGACGCACAGCGCGCGGTGCACCTCGTGCGCGACGGTGCCGGCGAGCGCCCCGGACCCGGCACCCGCCAGCGTCGCGGCCGCGAGGACGCCGGCCAGCACGGCGACCAGCCCCACGTACTCCAGCGACGCCTGACCTGCATCCCGCGGCACCCCGCCACCCTCGCGTGGCGCACGTGACGATCCAACGCCCGGATGTCACGAAACGCGCACAGCACCGCGTCAGCGCTGCCGGTACCAGCCGGTGCGCCCCGGGACGCCCGATGACGCATCGGCCCCCAGCTCGCGGAACACCACGACGCACTGCCCCGACGTCGTGACCACCTCCCAGTAGCGCCGCCGCAGCGGCGCGTCCGTCCACCAGCGATCCTCGAC
>DASPKC010000406.1:0-3455 GCA_035628295.1 Baekduia sp. | reverse complement strand
GGCGCCCCCGGGCGTCACCCCGCCGCCACCGGTTCGCGCGCGGACGCGCCGGCGCCGGCTGCGGGCGGCTCGTCCTGCCGCGCCAGCCGCGACGGCCACCACACGCGCGGCCCGAGGTCGAACACGAGGGCCGGCACGAGCACCGACCGCACCAGGAACGTGTCGAGCAGGACGCCGAAAGCCACGGTGAAGCCGATCTCCGTCAGGAACGTCAGCGGCAGCACGCCCAGCACGCTGAAGGTGCCGGCGAGCACGATGCCGGCCGACGTGATGACCTCGCCGGTCACCGCCAGGCCGCGCAGCATCCCCTCCCTGGCCCCGACGCGCGCGGTCTCCTCGCGCACGCGGGCCATGAGGAAGATGTTGTAGTCGACGCCCAGCGCCACCAGGAAGATGAAGGCGAACAGCGGGAACGACGGGTCGGCGCCCGGGAAGCCGAAGACCACGTCGAACACGACTGCCGAGACCCCGAGCGCGGCCGCGAAGCTCAGCACCACCGTCCCGATCAGCAGCAGTGACGCCGTGATGGAGCGCAGGAGGACCAGCAGGATCACGAAGACGATCACGAGCGTCAGCGGGATCAGCAGGCGCGTGTCCCGCGCGCTGGCCTCGCGCAGGTCCTCCTCGACCGCCGACGGGCCACCGACCAGGGTGCCTGACGCCGCCTCCCTGGCTGCGTCGCGCACGAGGGGCACGACGTCGAAGGCAGCGGTCGAGTACGGGTCGACCTCCAGCGCGGCCGCCAGCAGGACCCCGTCGCGCCCGGCCTGTCCCGTGGGCGAGACATCCGCCACACCGTCGACCTGCGCGACGCGTTGGCTGACCGCCTCGACGTCCTGCGGGTCGCGCACGACGACGTCCAGCGGCGCGGCCTGCCCCGCCGGGAACGCCTCGGCGATGAGCTCCTGGCCGGCGATGGACTCGACGTCGTCGCGGAACGCGTTGCCCTGCGTGAGGCCGTTGGAGTAGTTCAGCAGCCCCACCGTGCACAGCGCGAGCACCGCGACCGTGCCGATCCAGACCCGGCGCGGGCGCACCGCCACGCGCTCGCCCAGCCGCCGCCACGACCCGTGGGTGACGTCGACCCCCGCGTCGCCCAGATGGGGGATGAACGGCCAGAAGGGACGGCGGCCGACGACGACCAGCATCGCCGGCAGCAGCGACAGCTGGACCGCGAGCGCGACGAGGATCGACGTCGCGCCGACCGGGCCGAGCCCGGACGTCCCGTTGACGTCGGCGAGCATCAGCGCAATCAGCGCCGCCGCGACGGTCAGGGCGCTGGCGATCACCGCCGGTGACGCCGAGCGCAGGGCGAGCGCCATCGCCTCGTGCTTGTCCTCGTGCTTGCGCAGCTCCTCGCGGTAGCGGGCCACGAGCAGCAGGGCGTAGTCGGTGCCCGCTCCCAGCACCAGGATCGACGCGATCGACGACGTCTGGCCGTTGATCGTGACGCCGAGCTCGCTGAGCCCGTAGCCCATCGACCGGGCCACGATCTCGGCGAAGGCGACGGAGATCAGGGGAAAGAACCAGAAGAACGGGCTGCGGTAGATGATGATCAGCAGCACGAAGACGAGCAGCCCCGCGGCGCCGATCAACGTCCCGTTGATGTTCGTGAAGACGTCGATCGCGTCGGCGCTGATGCCGGCCGGCCCGGTCACCTTCACCTCGAGGTCGGCGCCGTCGTCGCTGGAGACTTGGTCGCGGTAGGCCGTCACCGGGTCCAGCAGCGTGTCGGCCTCGCCGTCGCCCGTGATCTGGTTCTGCAGCAGGGCGGTCGTCCCGTCGCGGCTGACCAGCGGCCCCTCGAAGTCGGTGGTGTTGCGGAAGCTCAGGCGGTTGAGCCCCGCGAGATCCTCCTGGATCTGCGCGCGGTCCTGCGCCGTGAGGCCGCCGTCGCGCCGGTAGACGATGACCGTCGGGGCGGTCTCGCCGCCGCGCAGGCGCTCGGTGATCTCCAAGGCCTTGGTCGACTCCGCGTCCCCCGGCAGGAACGAGGTCGACTCGTTCTCCTCGGCGTCGGTGTACTTGCCGGGGAGGTTCGTCGCCGTCATGGCGAAGATCGCCACCAGCCAGAAGGCGAGCACCACGAACTTGCTGCGGCGTCCAGCGGGGAACGTCAGGAACCTCTGCATGGCCTCCGAGGGGGGTGGGGTGCGAACCGCGCCGCCACTCCAGCGCAGTCGGGGGCCCCGGACAATGCGGGATGCCCCCTACGGGATCGGTACGGCTAGCCCGCCAAGGCGGATCGCAGCGCGGCGGGATCGGTGACCGGCGCCTGGCACGCAAAGCCCTCGCACACGTACGCCGCGGCGCGCCCTCCGACCGCCGCGCGGTGCTCCATCAGCGCCACGCCGTCGCCCGGCGGCCCGGCCAGCACCAGCGCCGGGTGCGGCTGCTCGCGCACCACGGCGGCGAGCGCGGCGACGCCGTCGGCGTCGCCGGCCAGCGCCACCTCGCGCGGCGGCCCCAGGTGGAACGCCAGCGCCCGGAGGGCGTGCCCGAACGCCGTCGGGTGGCGGGCCAGCAGCTCGTGCACGAGGCGCAGGTGCGACACGGCGGCCTCGCGGTGGCGGTGCTCTCCCGACAGCGCCGCGAGCCGCAGCAGCCCCAGCGCCGCGCTCGAGGACCCGGAGGGGATCGGGTGGTCCTCGAGGTCGCGCCGGCGCACGACGAGGTCCGTCGCGCCGGGGGCCGTCATGAAGAACCCGCCGTGCTCGGGGTCGGCGAAGCGCTCGAGCACCACGCCGGCGATCTCGGCCGCGGCGGCGTACCAGCGCGGCTCGAACGTGGCCTCGTAGAGGTCGAGCAGCGCCTCGACAAGGTAGGCGTGGTCGTCGAGCACGCCGTCGTGGCGGGCCTGCCCGCGGTTGAACGTGCGGTGCACGCCGCCGCCGGGCGCGCGGACGGCGCCCAGCAGGAACTCCGCGCAGTCGCGGGCCGCGCCGATCCAGGCCGGGCGGCCGAGGACCGCGCCGCCGTGCGCCAGCGCGCCGAGCACCAGCGCGTTCCACGACGTCACCCGCTTGTCGTCGAGCCCGGGCCGGACCCGCCGCTCGCGCGCGGCGAGCAGCGCCGACCGGATCCGCTCGCGCTGCTCGGCGGGCGGCTCGGGGCCGCGGCCGGTGAGGACGTTGAGCCCCGGCTCGGGTTGGTGGGGGTCGGTGAAGTTGCCCTCGGCGGTCACGCCGAGCCAGGCGACCGCGGCGTCGGCGTCCTGCGCACCGACGACGTCGCGCAGCTCCTGCTGGCGCCAGACGTAGAACCGGCCCTCGATGCCCTCGCTGTCGGCGTCCAGGGCGCTGGCGTAGCCGCCGTCGGGCTGGCGCATCTCGCGCTCGAGCCAGGCGACGAGCTCGTCGGCGGTGCGGGCGAGACGCTCGTCGCCGGACCGCTGGAAGCCCACGACGTACGCGCGCAGCAGCAGCGCGTTGTCGTAGAGCATCTTCTCGAAGTGC
>DASPKC010000405.1:0-13993 GCA_035628295.1 Baekduia sp. | reverse complement strand
GAGACCGACGAGGACTTCCCCCAGGACCCGCGCGAGCAGCTCCGCCACGCGATACGCGCGGTGTTCGACTCCTGGGTGGGCCCGCGCGCGGTGGAGTACCGGCGGATCAACCACATCCCCGACGACTGGGGCACGGCGGTCAACGTCCAGCAGATGGTCTTCGGCAACAAGGGCGCCACGTCGGGCTCGGGCGTCGCCTTCTCGCGCGACGAGATCACCGGCGCGCCGGAGCCCAGCGGCGACTTCCTGCCCAACGCGCAGGGCGAGGACGTGGTGTCCGGCGTGCGCACCCCGCGCGACCTGCACGACATGGGCGCCTGGCTGCCCGAGATCCGCCACGAGCTGCTGGCGATCCTGCGCCGGCTCGAGGCCCACTACAAGGACATGCAGGACACCGAGTTCACGGTGGAGGACGGGCGGCTGTACATGCTGCAGACGCGGTCGGCCAAGCGCCCCGCGCAGGCGGCCGTGCGCTTCGCCGTCGACGCGGTGGCCGAGGGTCTGCTCACCCGCGAGGAGGCGCTCATGACCATCGACGCCTACGCGCTCGACGCCCTCCTGCACCCGACGTTCGACCCGCACGCGCGGTTCGAGGTCCTTGCCCGCGGCGTGGCCGCCTCGCCGGGCGCCGCGAAGGGCGTGATCGTGTTCACCGCCGAGGAGGCGGTGGCCGCGCGCGAGGCCGGGCGCGACGTGATCCTCGTCCGGCCCTTCACCGAGGCCGACGACGTGGCCGGCTTCCACGCCGCCAAGGGCATCGTCACCTCCGAGGGCGGCAAGGCCTCGCACGCGGCGCTCGTCGCGCGCGGCATGGGCCGCCCGGCGGTGACCGGCGCGGCCGACCTGCACATCGACCTGCGCGCCCGCGAGGTGCACGTCGACGGCCGGGTGCTCATGGCCGGCGACCGCATCGGCATCGACGGCACGGCGGGCGTCATCACGCTCGACGACGTGCCACTCGTCCCGCCGCAGGTCAACGAGGCGTTCGAGACGGTCCTCGGCTGGGCGCGCGACATCCGCCGCCTGGGCGTCCGGGCCAACGCCGACTCCCCCGAGGACGCGCGCCGCGCGCACGACTACGGCGCCGAGGGCGTCGGCCTGTGCCGCACGGAGCACATGTTCATGGCGGCCGACCGCCAGCCCAAGATGGTGCGCATGATCATGGCCGCCGACGAGGGCGGCCGCCGGGCGGCGCTCGACGAGCTGCTGCCGCTGCAGCAGGCCGACTTCGAGGGCCTGTTCCAGGAGATGCGCGGGCTGCCGGTGACCATCCGGCTGCTCGACCCGCCGCTGCACGAGTTCCTCCCCGACCACCTCGACGCGCTGGCCGAGCTGATCCGGGCGCGCATCGAGGTCACGTGGGACCTGCCGGGCCTGGAGGCCCAGCTCGAGCACATCCGCTCCTTCCACGAGGGCAACCCGATGCTCGGCACCCGCGGGGTGCGGCTCGGGATCCTGCACCCGGAGATCTACGAGATGCAGGTCCGCGCCATCGTGCGGGCCGCGCGCGCGGTGCGCCGGCGCACGGGCGAGGCGCCCGTCGTGGACATCATGGTCCCGCTCGTCGCCTACGAGAGCGAGATCGAGTGGATGCGGGAGATGATCGTCCGGACCGCGTCGGAGGAGGGCTTCGAGCTCGACCGCGACTACAAGGTCGGGACGATGATCGAGCTGCCGCGGGCGTGCTTCATCGCCGACAAGCTGGCGCGCCACGCGGAGTTCTTCTCCTTCGGCACCAACGACCTCACCCAGACGGGCATCGGGTTCTCTCGCGACGACATCGAGGGCCGGATCCTGCCGGCGTACCTCGACGCCAAGCTCGTGACCACCTCACCGTTCGGGACGATCGACGAGGAGGGCGTGGGGGAGATGGTCGCGCTGGCCGTCGAGCGCGGGCGGCGGGCGCGGCCTGGCATCGAGCTCGGCGTCTGCGGCGAGCACGGGGGCGACCCGGACTCCGTGCGGTTCTTCCATCGCGCCGGGCTCGACTACGTGTCGTGCTCGCCGTTCCGTGTGCCCATCGCCCAGGTGGCGGCGGCGCAGGCGGCGATCGCCGAGGGCTGAGGCGGGCGCCGCGGCGGGCCGCGCGCGCCGCCGCCGCCGCCGCCGCATCGAGTGGCGTGATTCCTCGATATCTCGGGGTGAACACGCCACTCGATGCGCTGCCGCGGTCCGCGCGCGCGTCGCGGCACACCCTCTGCGCACATCCGCAACACCTGCGTGGTGATCCGTCACCCGCCGCCGTCGATGCTCTGCGCGTGCCCCCGCGCCCGCGCCGTTCACCCCCGCCGTCCCAGGCCGGCCAGGCAAGCGTCGAGCTCGTCGCGCTGCTGCCGCTGCTGGCCGTGGTGGGGCTGCTGCTGTGGCAGGCGGTCGTCGCCGGCCACGCGGTGTGGGCTGCGGGTGCCGCGGCCCGGTCGGCGGCGCGCGCGGCGGCCGTGGGGCAGGAGCGCGATGCGGCGCGGGCGGCGCGCCGGGTCCTCGGCGACCGCCTCGCGCGCGGGGTGCGGGTCCGCGCCCGGCCCTCCGGCGAGGTGGCCGTCACGCTGCGTCTGCCGTCGGTCGCCGGCGGGACGCTCGGCTCGTACACCGCGCGCTCGCGGATGGAGCCACAGCGATGAGGCAGCGCGGCCAGGCGACCGTCGAGCTCGTGGCGCTGCTGCCGCTGCTCGTCACTGTGGCGCTGGCGGCGGGGCAGGCGCTCGCAGCGGGTGTCGCGCACGAGCTGGCCGGCCAGGCGGCGCAGGCAGGCGCGATGGCGCTGGTACAGGGCGACGGTGACGCAGCGGCGGCGGCGCGCGAGGCGCTGCCCCGGTGGTCGCGCGAGCTCGTGCGCGTCGTCGTGCACGGGCGGCGCGTGCGCGTGGTGGTGCGCCCGGTGGCCGTGCTGCCCGGGCTCGCGGGCCGCCTGACGGCCGACCGCACGGCTGACGCGGGGCCGCGCGCATGACGCTCGAGCGGCTGCTGCGGTGGTTCGTCGCCGCCCCGCAGGAGGGCGGGCCCGCGCGGGAGCCGGCCGGCGCGGTGTGCGCCGCGCCCCTGCCCGTGGCGCCGGCGCCGGTGGGGGTGGGCGCGGGCTCCAGGGGCTGGGCGGGGCCGTCGGCGGAGCCGGCAGACCCGGCGCGGCGCACGCGGTGCGTCGTCGCGCTCGTCCGTCCGGGCGACGCTGCGCTGTGCGGCGCGGCGCTTGGTCTCGCGCTGGTGGCCGGCGGCGGTGCTGCGGCGGTGCTCACGTGGCGTCCGGGCGCAGCGCCCGGCGCCGTCGTCGCCGACCGGGACGCGGGCCCCTCGACGGGGCGCTGGGACGAGCCGCACGTCCACGACGCGCCCGAGCCGGCGCGGCACGACGCCGCGGCCCTGGCCACGCGCGCCGCGGCGCGCCTGGCCCGGCGGCTCGAAGGCCAGGGCCTTGCGACAGTGGCGCGCGGCCGGATCGTGCTCGCCGACCTCCCCGCGGACGCGGCGGCCGCCGAGCGCGACGCCAACCGCGCGCTCGCACTCGACGCGCCGGCGGTGCTCGTGGTCGCCGGGCCGCGCCCGCCGTCCTTCGACGCCCTGCTCGCCGGCGCCGACCGCGTCGTCGTGGCCACGGCGCCCGAGACGCCCGGTGTCCTCGTCGAGCTCGCGCTGGCCGACGCGGCCCGGGCCGCACGCGCGACCGGCCGGCTCGAGCTGCGCCCATCCGCCGCCAACGCCGTCGCGCTGGCCGGCCTGGGCACGCCGCCGGCGCTGCGGCGGGCGGTCGTGGCGGCGCTCGGCGGCGAGGCGTGACGGGGGCGGCCGCCGGCGGGCGAGCGCACCGACCGCGCGAACGGGGCCAGGCGTCGGTGCTCCTGCTGGGCGTTCTCGTCGCGCTGCTGGCAGGCGCCGTGGTACTGGGCGAGGTCGGCGCGGCGCTGGCGGCGCACGGGGACCGCCAGCGCGCGGCCGACCTGGCGGCGCTCGCCGGCGCGCGGGTCCTGCGCGAGGCGTATCCGCGGCTGTTCGAGCCGCCCGAGGTGCGGGGTGTGGCGAACCCGCGGTGGTTGAGCCGCGCGCGCTACGAGGCGCTGGGGCGGGCGGCGGCGCTGGCTACCGCGCGGCGCAACGGCGTGAGCGCGGCGCGGGTCGAGCTGCCGGCGTCCGACGGCCTCCCGCCGACGCGGGTGCGGCTGGAGGTCGACGGCCGCCTGGAGCTGGCGGGCATCGGGGTGCCTGTGGGCGTGGCGGCCGAGGCCGAGCTGCTGCCGGACGCCTCGGCGGCGATGGCGCCGGTGCTGAGCGCCAACCCGGGGGAGTACCGCGGGCCGTTCGCGACGCGGCAGGGCAAGCCGATGCGCCCGGACGTGGCGCTGGCGTTCGACCGGCTGGCCGCGGCGGCGCGTCGCGACGGGGTGACGCTCGTGATCGCCTCGGCGTTCCGTTCCGACGCCGAGCAGGCGGTGCTGTTCGCGCGTCACCCCGATCCCAAGTGGGTCGCGCGGCCCGGCACGTCGCTGCATCGCCTCGGCACGGAGCTCGACCTTGGGCCCGAGGCGGCGTACGGGTGGCTGGCACGCCACGCGCCGCGCTTCGGCTTCCGCCAGCGCTACAGCTGGGAGCCGTGGCACTGGGGCTTCGTGCGCAACCCCGGCTCGGTGTCCGTCGGCGCCGTCCCGCGCGCCGCAGCGACCGGCCATGCGGGCACCACCGGGCGCGGCGAAGGGCAAGGGCCCGGCTCCGGCCTGCCCGCCTGGGTCCCGCCGCGCTTCCGCCCGCTGATCGCGCGGGCGGCGATGCGCTGGAGCGTCTCGGCCGCGCTGCTCGCCGCGCAGCTGCGCCAGGAGTCGGGCTTCAACCCGCGCGCCCGGTCACCCGCCGGCGCGTTGGGCATCGCGCAGTTCCTGCCGGGCACCGCGCGGTCGCTGGGCCTGCGCGACCCGTTCGACCCCGAGCAGGCGATCGACGCGCAGGCCCACCTGATGCGCGACCTCCTGCGGCGCTTCGGGGCCGTGGCGCTCGCGCTCGCCGCCTACAACGCCGGGCCTGGGGCGGTGGAGCGCTACGGCGGCATCCCGCCGTTTCGCGAGACGCGCGAGTACGTCGTGGCGATCCTCGGGTTGCTGCACGGCGTCGCCGACCCGCTCGGCGCCGGTGCGACCGGCCTGCAGGTCCGCTTGGTGGCGTGACGTGCGCGGCCGTACGATCGTCGCGATGGGACCTGTCGTCGGCGATCGCCCGATCCGGCCGCTCACGGGGGACGACGTCTCGCGCATGCTCGCGGCGGGGACCTGGCGAGGTTCTTGACGTACGCCGCGATCGGCCGGTCGGCCCGCAGGTGTCCCACAGCACCGCGAAGACCGCCCGGGGCATGTCGGGGTGGCGCACGAGGTTGTGCGGCTTGCCGAGCATCGCCTCGAGCGGGTGACCGCTGACACGGGCGAACACGTCGTTGCCGGCCGTGATGTGCCCCTTGCGGTCGGTGGTGGAGAAGAACAGCTCGTCCGCGGCGAACGGGCTCTCGCGGTCGGTGGGGCGGGGGCGGTCGGCCATGTCCGTCCTGGTGGTCGGCGCACGGCAGCCGCGCAGGAGCGCCCGCGAGGAGGTCGGCGGCGGTCTACGGAACCGGGGTCCGTTAGAACTACGGAGATCCGCCGCGGCCGTAAGGAACCGCCCACCGGCGCCGTCACCCGGACATGACCACGACATCGCACCGCATCCGCACCATCAGCCGCGCCGCCTGCCTGACCGCGGCGGCGCTCGCCGCCGGCCTCGCCCCCGCGGCGGACGCCAAGGAGGGCAAGGACCACGTCTACCTCATCTCGAGCTTCCAGCAGAGCGAGCAGGGGGTGACGCTCGCCGGCTCCAGTGACCAGGGGGGCTACGTCGAGGGCGACGTCGTGCCGTCGACGACCTTCAAGCCGGCGAAGCTCAGCCGCTTCGCGCCCGGCGCCTGCCGGACCGCCGCGGCGCACTTCAACGCGGCCCAGAGCTTCGAGGCGCACACCTCCGCGCTCTTCGAGATGGCCGCCTTCGGCTGCCGCGTCAAGCTCAAGCTCGACGAGGACACCGGCACGTTCAAGACCATCAAGCCCGTCCCCTGAGCACACGCCCCCGGTGACCTGCGAGTTGATCCCGCTGAGCGAGATCAACTCGCATCTCACCTGCGCAGGCAGGCAGCCGCGGCAAGCCGCGCCCGCCGGAGCGGCGCCGCCCCTACTCGCAGCCGCGCCAGCGCACGTCGAGCCAGGCGACGCGGCCGCGGCGCAGGACCGCCCGCACCGCGGGGATCTCGACCGCGCCGCACTCCGAGACGAACGTGTCGAGCGTGACGGGCGGCCGGACGCACTGGTCGCCGCGCAGCCGGCGGCAGCCGACCGCCGCACGACGCGCCGCGGCCGCCGAGGATCCGGGGCGCACGCCGCGGCGGGTGTGCCAGCGGCGGTCCGAGAGCCGGGCGGAGACCCACATCGCCGACCGGCACGCACTGCCCGCGGTGTCGGCCGACCCGAACTGCACGACGCGCGCGGTCACCCCCAGCGCCGACCACCGCAGGACGCAGCTGGAGCCGTCGGACGACCGCTTCATGCTCGACGGCGCGCCCAGCGCCGCCCGCAGCCCCGGCACGTCGTTGCCGTCGGTGCTGCGCTGGCGGAAGTGCCCGAAGCCGCTGGCCCGCACGCCGACCGGGACGAGGAACGCCTCGTCGGCCGCCCGCTGCAGCCGCCGCGCCGCGGTCCGCGCCGCCGCTCGGCGCTCAGTGCTCATCGGGGCGGGGGCGGCCGCCCGCGCCGCCGCGCCCGCGGCGTACGGCCGCAGCGCGGGCTCGGCCGGGACCCGCTGGGACGTCAGCAGCGTCAGCCCGAGCACCGCGCCCGCGTCCACCAGCGACGTGAAGCCCGTCACCCGGTGCACGCTGCGCATGGTGGTGGTCCGGCAGATGCTGCGCGGCACGCGGTCGGGGACCGCCGGGCCGTCGTGGTCGAGGGCGTCGAGCGCGAGGTGGTGGGCCACGTTGTCGTACAACCCGATCGCCAGGTGCTCGTTGAGGTCGGCCGGGCAGACCTCCTGGAGCGCGACGTTCGTGACGTCTGCGGTGCCGCCCCGCAGCGACGAGGAGCCGGTCGCCGCGTCGGCGTTGGGGATCACGACCTGGTCGGTGCGCGTGTAGATGACGGTGTAGTCGACCGGCGCGTACGTCTCGGCCTCGCTGTTGAGCGCCCGCATGAAGGCCGAGTCGCTGCGCTGCTGCCAGATCGAGGGCGCGCAGCCGCCGAGCGCGCAGAGGAACTGGGCGGCGTCCGTGCCGTGGTTGGACGGGGCCATGCCGATGAGGTCGTCGACCAGCTGCCGCGTGTCCGGCCAGAAGCGCAGCGCCCAGCGCGCCACCATGCCGCCCTGCGAGTGCCCGACGACGTCGACCTTGCGCCCCGACATCGCGCGGATCGCGCGCAGGTGGCGGACGACGTGCTCCCCGGAGTCCTGGATGTCGGCCATGCCCTTCGCCGGCGGGTCGTACGTGCAGTACGGGCGGCCCTGGGCGCGCAGCGCGGGCTCCCACGTCCACGAGAAGTCCTCGCGCGTGTCGACGGTCGTGCCGGGGATGAGCAGGACCGGGTCCCGGTCGGCGCCGCGGACGTCGTCGGAGCAGGTCAGCGTCCGCGCCATCGCGCGCTCGTCGGGCCGCAGCGGCGGGCCATCCTGCGCCCGCGCGGCGACCGGCGCCGCCGCCGGCAGCACCGCGGCTGCCAGCACCCCAAGGACCCGAGCCCGCCTCATGGGCGGCCAGTCAATCAGGCGGCGTGCCCGGCGGGTGCCGCTTCGCGCACCGGGACGACCTCGACCGGGATCCCGTTGAGCACCGCGGTGCCGGTGAGCGGCTCGAGGTCGAGCTCGTCGGTCAGGACGTTGGTGTTCGCGCCCGGGCGCTCGGCCGCGACGCGCAGCTGCGCGCCCGCGACGTCGTGGCCCCAGCCGTGCGGCGCGCTGACGACGCCGGGTCGCATCTCGTCCGTGACCTCGACGGGCAGCTCGATCTCGCCGACGCGCGAGCGGATGCAGGCCGCCGCGCCGTCGACCAGGCCGAGGCGGTTCGCGTCGTCGGGGTGCACGAGCAGCGTGCAGCGCTCCGGCCCACGGGCCAGCACGGGGAGGTTGTGCATCCACGAGTTGTTCGAGCGCAGGTGCCGGCGGCCGATGAGGAGCATCCCGTCGCCGTCGCGCGCCGACTCGACGAGCTCGTGCAGCGCGCCGGCCGCCGCGATGAGCGGCTCGGGTGCGAGGTCGATCAGGCCGTCGGGCGTGCGCAGGACCTCCGGCAGGCGCGCGCGCAGCGGACCGGCGTCGATGCCGTGTGGTGCCGCCTCGAGCGCGGCCAGCGACACGTCGCCGGGGCCGGGCGCGCACAGCTCGGGGAACCCGGCGCCCTCGGGGCCGCAGCGCAGCATCAGGTCCAGCAGCCGCTCGGGGCCGACGCGCGGCGCCAGCACCTCCAGGACCGCCTCCGGGTCCAGCTCGTGCGCCGGCGAGGTCGGCGAGGCGACCTCGCGGCCCACCATGCCGGCCGCGACGAAGCGGTCGATCGCCGCCACGTCGGCTGCCGGTCCCTGCCCCGTGACGATGCCGGTGAGGCGCAGCAGGATCTCCCACTCGTCCGGCGCGGCCGGGTCGCGGGGGAGCAGCGGCGGCGAGTAGTTGGCGACGTCGCGGACCGCGAAGCCGTAGAGCGCCACGTCGTAGTGCGACTTCTCCAGCGGCGGCGGGGCGGGGAGGACCACGTGCGCGTGGCGCGTCGTCTCGTTGCGGTAGATGTCGACGCTCACCATCGCCTCCAGCGAGGCGAACGCGGCGTCCAGCCGCGCGGCGTTCGGGGTGCTCACGACCGGGTTGCCGGCTACGGTGATGAGCCCGCGGACCTGGCCCTGGCCCGGGGTCTCGATCTCGTCGGCCAGCGTGGCGACGGGCAGCTCCCCGAGGACCTCCGGCAGCCCGCGCACGCGCGAGCTCCAGCGACCGAGCTGCGTGCCCCGTCCGCGTCCCGGCCGGCCGCCGGTGTTGGGCGAGCCTGCCAGCGGCCGCGGGAACATCGCGCCGCCGGGCCGGTCGAGGTTGCCGGTCAGGACGTTGACGACGTCCACGAGCCAGGAGGTGACGGCGCCGAAGCGCTGCGTGGTGGTGCCGATGCGCCCGTACACCGCGGCGCTGTCGGCGGCCGCCAGGTCCCGGGCCAGCCCGCGGATGGCGCCGGCCTCGAGTCCCGTGGCCGCGGCCACCGCCTCGGGCGTGAACGGCGCGACGAGCTCGAGCAGCTCGTCCACGCGCGCGACCCACTGCTCCGCGGCGCCCAGCCGGATCAGCCCCTCCTCGTGCAGCACCTGCCCGAGCGCCGCCAGCAGCAGCGCGTCGGTCCCCGGGCGGATGGGCAGCCAGGCGTCGGCCTCCTGCGCGGTGCGGGTCCGCCGCGGGTCGACCACCACGACCCGCCCGCCGCGCGCGCGGATGGCCCGCAGGCGGCCGCGGACGTCGGGCGCCGTCATCAGCGAGCCGTTGGATGCCATCGGGTTGGCCCCCAGGACGAGCAGGAACGACGTGCGGTCGAGGTCGGGCACCGGCACCGTCGCGCCGCTGCCGAACATGAGGCCCGCGGCGGCCTGCTTGGGGTACTGGTCCACCGTCGAGGCGCTGAACAGGCTGCGCGACCCGAGCGCCTTGAGCAGGACCCGGCCGTAGAGCATCGCGCCGAGCGAGTGCGCGGACGGGTTGCCGAGGTAGACCGCCACCGCATCCCGGTCGCCGCCGGCCAGCACGCCGCCCAGCAGCCGGTCGGCCTCGGCGAACGCCTCGTCCCACGTCGCCTCCTCGCCGTGCACCAGCGGGTGGCGCAGGCGGTCCGGGTCCTCCTGCAGCTCCTTGAGCGAGACGCCCTTCGGGCACAGGAAGCCGTGCGAGAACACGTCGTCGGCGTCGCCGCGGATGCGCTCGACGCGCGACCCGTCCTCCGACACGTCGATCGCCAGGCCGCAGGTCGCCTCGCACAGCGGGCAGGTCCGGTACGCGGTGGGCATGAGCGGACGCTACCGCCCGCCGCCCCGGTGGACCATGACCTCGCAGGTCAGCCGAGGCGCTGCAGCAGGGCGTTGGCCTCGACGACCTCCTCGGCGAGCGTCTTGTAGCCCACGCGGTCGAAGACGACGGTGAGGATGCCGTCGTCGGTGGCCTGGACCGTGCCCTCGCCCCACTCGCCGTGCTCGACGCGCTCGCCGACCGACCAGGCCGACGGCGTCCCCTCGGGCTCGCCGCCGCCGGCGTCGCACACGTCGCAGGCGCCGCACGGCGGCGCGTACTCCTCCCCGAAGTAGGCCAGCAGGAACGCCCGGCGGCAGCCGTCGTGCTCGGCGTAGCCGCGCATCATCTCCACGCGCGACTTGTCGAAGGCGATCTGGTCCTCGGCCGCCTCCTGCGCGCGCTCGAGGCCCTCCTCGAGGTCGGCTCCGCGCACCGGGGCGACCGCGCCGTCCCCCTGCACCTCGACGACGCCCGCGTCCTCCAGGCGGTGCACGACGGTCGCGAGCTTGGAGCGCGACACCGACAGCTCCTCGCGCAGCTCGCTGGGGTCCACCGGCTCGCCGTGGGCGCGCAGCACCCGCGCCACCCGCTCCATCGCCGCCCGGTCCACCGAGCCCGAGGCGAAGAACCGCCGCCGCCCGAGGTCCTCGGAGCGGTAGAAGAGCTCCGCGCGCGCCGGCTCGCCGTCGCGCCCGGCCCGCCCGAGCTCCTGGAAGTAGGCGTCGACCGACTCGGAGATGTCGTGGTGCAGCACGAACCGCACGTCGGGCTTGTCCACGCCCATGCCGAACGCGATCGTCGCGACCATCACCCGGACGCCCTCGCTGCGCATGAACGCCTCCTGCGCCTCCTCGCGCCGGCCGGCCGCCATCCCGCCGTGGTAGGCCGCGGCCTCGACGCCCCGGGCGAGGAGCTCCTCCGCCACCGCCTCGGTGTCCTTCTGCGTGGCGACGTAGACGATCCCCGGGCCGTCGAGCTCCTCGACGCGGTCCAGCAGCGCCCGGCGCTTGTCCTCGGCGTCGTGGAAGCGCCGCACGCCGAGCCAGATGTTGGGCCGGTCGAACCCGCGGACGATGACCGCCGCGTCGCGCATCCCCAGCGCCTCGACGACGTCCGCGCGCACGGGGGGCGCGGCCGTCGCCGTGAGCCCCAGGACGACCGGGCGCCCCACCGCCTCGATGGCGGCGGGAAGCTCCAGGTAGTCGGGCCGGAAGTCGTGGCCCCACTGCGAGACGCAATGCGCCTCGTCCACGACGAACAGCGACGGCTTCGCCGCCGCCAGGCGCTCGCGGGTGTCCGCTCGCGTCAGCTGCTCGGGCGCCAGCAGCACGTGCTCGACGTCATGGGCCTGCACCGCCTCCAGGACGTCCTGGCGCTGGGCGTCGGTCAGCGTCGAGTTCAGCTCCACCGCCCCGCCGGTGTCGGCGTCCTCGGCCGCCTCCACCTGGTCGCGCTGCAGCGCGATCAGCGGGGAGACGACGATCGTCGGGCCGGGCAGCAGCGTGGCGGCGATCTGGTAGATCGCGCTCTTCCCCGACCCCGTGGCCATGATGGCCAGGGTGTCGCGGCCCTCGAGGACCGACCGGACGGCCTCCAGCTGGCCGGGCCGTAGCTCGCCGTAGCCGAACCGCTCGCGAGCCGACCGCCGGATGTCGTCATCAATCCCCATGCAGGCTCTCCGCGGTACCCGCCGTCGGGAGCCGTCCTACCCTGCACGTCGTCCCGTGGCCGACCTGCCGATCTCCGAGGGCCGACGCACCCGCCTGGCCGACCAGCGCAAGACCCTGCCCGACGGGCCGGGCGTCTACCTGTTCCGCGACGCCAAGGGCAAGGTCATCTACGTCGGCAAGGCGAAGTCGATCCGCAAGCGCGTCGCCGGCCACTTCTCCAACCCGGTCACGCGCGGGGCCACCGAGATGGTCGACTCCATCGAGACCGTCGAGTTCCTGCTGGTGGCCAGCGAGACCGAGGCGCTGATCGCCGAGCAGAGCTTCATCAAGCAGTACCAGCCGAAGTTCAACATCCGGCTGCGCGACGACAAGTCCTATCCGTACATCGCGATCTCGATGGACGAGGAGTTCCCCCGCGTGTACTTCACGCGCGAGCGCCACCGGCGCACCCGCGTCTACTTCGGGCCGTACTCGAGCGCCAAGCGCACGCGCAGCACGCTCGAGGTCCTGGGCAAGGTCTTCATGTACCGCTCGTGCCAGGGCACCGAGCCGGGGCGCCGCTCCGGGTCGCCGTGCCTGGACTACTTCATCAAGCGCTGCGGCGCGCCCTGCGTCGGCCACGTCGACCGCGCCGGCTACCGCGAGGCGATCGACGGCGTCATCGCGTTCCTCTCCGGCCGCTACCGGGACATCGAGCGCGACATCGAGCAGAAGATGCGCGATGCGTCGGCGCGCCAGGACTACGAGCAGGCGGCGCTCGAGCGCAACCGCCTCAACGCGGTGCGGTCGCTGCTGCAGAAGCAGCGGGTGGCCAACGAGGCGGTCGGCACGCTCGACGCCGTCGCCGTGGCGGTCGACGGCACCGACGCCAACGCGCAGGTCTTCCAGATCCGCGACGGCGTCCTGTCCGACCGCCAGTCCTTCTACCTCGACAACGTCTCGGAGGAGGACCTGGGGGAGGTGGCCCGCGAGTTCCTCCTGCAGTACTACGCCGGCGCGACGGTCGTGCCCGCCCAGGTCATCGTCCAGGTCGAGGTGCCCGAGCGCGACCTCCTCGCCGAGGCCCTGGCGGCCCGCCGCGGCTCCAAGGTGGAGGTCCGCGCCGCCGAGCGCGGCGACAAGCGCCGGATCCTCGACCTCGCCGAGCGCAACGCCCGGCTCGCGCTCGACCAGGAGAAGCTCAAGGCCGAGCGGCGGCGCCAGCAGCGCGTGGAGGCGCTCGACGGCCTGCAGGAGGCGCTCGGGCTCGACGCGCTGCCGCTGCGCATCGAGTGCTTCGACATCTCGAACCTCATGGGCACGCACACGGTCGCGTCCATGGTGGTCTTCGAGGGCGGGGCGCCGAAGAAGTCCGACTACCGCCGCTTCCGCATCCGCGGGCTCACCGAGGGCGTGCCGGACGACTTCGCCGCCATGAACGAGGTGCTCAGCCGCCGCTTCGCGCAGTGGGAGCGCCAGCAGGACTTCTCGCCCCACGACCCCGACCGCAACGAGTCGTTCGCGACGCTGCCCAACGTCGTGGTCATCGACGGCGGGCGCGGGCAGCTGGGGGAGGGCGTCAAGGCGCTGCAGGGGTTCCTGGACCGCGGCGTGGCGGTGGTCTCGCTGGCCAAGCGGATCGAGGAGGTCTTCGTGCCCGGCCGGGCCGCACCGATCGTGCTGGCCCACGACACGCCGGAGCTGCAGCTGCTGCAGCGCGTCCGCGACGAGGCGCACCGCTTCGCCATCACGCACCACCGGGTACGCCGCGACCGCGCCATGACGACCTCCGTCCTCGACGAGCTGCCCGGCATCGGGCCCGCCCGCAAGCGCGCCCTGCTCAACCACTTCGGCTCCCCGGAGGCGATCCTGACCGCCTCACGTGATGAACTGGAAGCCGTGCCGGGACTGCCGGGCAAGACCGCGAGGGAGCTGTGGGCATCGCTGCACAAGACGGGGGTGTGAAGCCGGCCACCGCGCTCGAGGACCTCGTGGTCATCACGGGGTTCTCCGGGGCGGGCAAGTCCACGGCGATGAACGTCTTCGAGGACGCCGGCTACTTCTGCGTCGACAACCTGCCGCCGGAGATGATCAGCTCGATGTCCACGCTCTTCGCGCACGAGGGCAGCAAGGTCGAGCGCGCTGCCGTCGTGTGCGACGTGCGCGGCGGGGCCTACTTCGAGAAGCTGGCGGAGGTGATCGACGAGCTCGAGGCCGAGGGGATCGGCCACCGCGTGCTCTTCCTGACGGCCGACGAGGAGACGCTCGTCACCCGCTACAAGGAGACTCGCCGCCGGCACCCGCTGGCCAACGGCGGGCAG
>DASPKC010000404.1:0-7469 GCA_035628295.1 Baekduia sp. | reverse complement strand
GTTGACCGCTCGCTCGTTGCCGGGGATCGGCGTGGCGCTGAAGACCACGGTGTCGCCGGCGCGCAGCTGGATGTTGCGGTGGTCGTTGTGGGCCATGCGCCGCAGGGCGCTGAGCGGCTCGCCCTGGCTGCCGGTCGAGATGACGACGACCCGCTCCGGGGCCATGTCCTCGACCTCACGCGGCCCGATGAGCATCCCGTCGGGCACCTCGATGTGCCCGAGCGAGCGGCCGATGTTGACGTTCTTGCGCATCGAGCGGCCCAGCAGGCAGACCTTGCGCCCGAGCGCTGCGGCGGCGTCCACCGCCTGCTGCACGCGGTGGATGTTCGACGCGAACGACGTGACGATGATCCGTCCCTCGCAGCGGCTGAAGACGTCCTCGAGGTGGCCGCCGACCATCGACTCGCTGGGCGACCAGCCGGGCCGGTCGGCGTTCGTCGAGTCGCCCACCAGCAGCAGCAGCCCGTCGTCCTGGGCGAAGGCCGACAGGCGGGCGAAGTCCGGCGGGCGGCCGTCGACCGGGGTCTGGTCGAAGCGGTAGTCGCCGGTGACGAGCATCGTCCCGAGGTCGGTGGTGACCGCCACGCCCGCCGCGTCGGGGATCGAGTGCGTCATGTGGATGAGCTCGACGTCGAACGGCCCGAGCTCGAGCGTCTCGGAGCCCTTGACGTCGTTGCACTCGGCGTCGCGCAGCTTGTGCTCGTCGAGCTTCGAGCGCGCCATTGCCATGGTGAGGGGGCGGCCGAAGACCGGGATCTCCACGTCGATCTCGCGCAGGACCCACGGCAGCGCCCCGAGGTGGTCCTCGTGGCCGTGGGTGATGACGATGCCCTCGATGTCGTCGGCGCGCTCGCGCAGCAGCCCGAAGTCGGGCAGGACCAGGTCGATGCCGACCTGCTCGGCCGTCGGGAACCGCAGGCCGGTGTCGACGATCAGGATGCGGTCGTCGTACTCGACGACCGTCATGTTCTTGCCGATCTCGCCGAGGCCGCCGAGCGGCAGGATCCGCAGCGTCCCGTTGCTCACGACAGCAGCCCCAGGCCGGCGAGCGCGTCGCGCACGACCTCGCGTTCGGGCTCGTCGGCTTCGACCATGGGCAGCCGCAGGCCGCCGACGCGATGGCCGAGCAGGTCCAGCGCCGCCTTGACGGGGATCGGGTTCGTGGTCACGCCCAGGGCCTGGAAGAGGGGCAGCAGCTGCTCGTGCAGCTCGGCGCGGCGGTCGGGCTCCTGCACCATCGCCTGCATCTGCGGTCCGACGAGGTGGCTGGCGACGCAGATCCCGCCGCAGCCGCCGATGTCCAGGGCGCGGGCCAGCGCGTCGTCGTTGCCCGCGTAGATCCCGAGGCCGTCGATCGGCTGCAGCTCGGCGTCGTTGGCCTGCTTGACGTAGTCGACGTGCTCGATCTGCGCCAGCTCGGCCAGGAGGTCCGGCGGCACGTTGACCACCACCCGCGAGGGGATGTTGTAGAGGACGACGGGCTTGTCGGTGGCCCGTGCGATCTCCTCGTAGTGGCGTCTGATCCCCCGCGCGTTGGGCTTGTTGTAGTAGGGCGTGACGCTCAGGACGGCGTCGGCGCCGTGCTCGACGGCCTGCTCGGTCAGGTGCACCGCGTGGCGGGTGTCGTTGGACCCCGTGCCGGCCACGATCGTCGCGCCCTTCGGGCGCTCCTGGCAGGCGAGCTGGATCAGCCGCAGGTGCTCCTCGTCGGTGAGCGTGGACGCCTCGCCGGTGGTGCCGGCCACCACGACGCCGTCGCTGCCGTTCGCGCAGAGATGGCGCAGCATGGCGACGAACGCCTCCTCGTCGACGCGCAGGTCGTCGTCGAAGGGCGTGACGATGGCGGTGAGGATCGCGCCGAGGGACATCCGGATGATCCTCGCACAGGGGCGAGGACGTCGGCCCTGCGGCCTACGCTCTGGGAGATGGGCGGGTCAGCGACGCTGCACGCCGAGATCGCGCGCGTGCGGTGGCGCGTCGACGACTCGGACTTCGCCGTCCTCGTCGGGGTGACCGACGAGGGCGAAGAGGTGGTGCTCGTCGGCCCGCTGGCCCACGTGGCCGAGGGCGACGTGGTCGACGTCGGCGGGCGCTGGGCCGAACACCCCCGCCACGGCCGGCAGTTCGCCGTGGAGCAGATCCGCGTCGGCGACCCGGTCTCCGAGCACGCGCTCGTCAACGTCCTGTGCCAGGTCAAGCACGTCGGGATCCAGGGGGCCAGCTGGCTGGTGGAGCGCCACGGCGCCGAGGTCCTGCAGGTCCTCGACGCCGATCCGGCCGCCCGGCTGCGCGAGGTGCCGGGGATCGGCAAGGCCAAGCTGCGCGCGGCCGTCGACTCCTGGGAGGCGCAGCGCGCGCACCGGGCCGTCCGGCTGTTCCTCGAGGAGGCCGGGGTGCCGGCCGCCGCTGCGGCCCGCATCCAGCGCGCCTACGGCGCCGGCGCGGTGGAGCTCCTGCGCGAGGACCCCTACGGCGTCGCGCGGCTGGACGGCGTGGGCTTCGTCACCGCCGATGCGCTGGCGCGCGCCCTCGGCGTGGCGGCCGACGCCCCGGAGCGGCTGGCGGCCGGCCTGGTGCACGCGCTGCGCCTGGCCGAGGACGACGGGCACTGCCACCTCCCCCGCCCCGAGCTCGTGCGCCGCGCGGGCGAGCTGCTCGGCGCGGGCCCGGGGGTGCTGGACGCTCAGATCGACGAGCTCGCGGCGCGCGGCGAGCTCGTGACCGAGGACGACCGGGTGCTCGACGCGCGCATGGACGCCATCGAGCGCCGTCTCGCCCGCAAGGTCCGCGAGCTGCTCGACGACGAGCCGTCGCTGTGCGTCGAGGTGCCCGACGCGCCCCCCGAAGACCTCGACCCCCGCCCCACAGAGGCGCAGTGGGATGGCGTCCGCCGCGCGGTCGAGCACCGCCTGTCGATCCTCACCGGCCTGCCGGGCACCGGCAAGACCGCGACGATGCGCGCGCTGGTGGACCTCGCGCGCGGCGCCGGCCGGCGCGTGCGCCTGTGCGCCCCGACCGGCAAGGCGGCGCGGCGCCTGGCGCAGCTCACGGGCGCCGAGGCGGTCACCATCCACCGGCTGCTGGAGTACGCGCCCGGGGAGGGCTTCGGGCGCGACCGCGACGACCCGATCCCTGGCGCCGACCTGTTGATCGTCGACGAGGCGTCGATGCTCGACGTCCGGCTCGCCGCGGCCCTGCTGGACGCGGTCGGGCCCAAGACGCACGTCCTGCTCGTCGGCGACGTCGATCAGCTCGCCCCCGTGGGCCCCGGCCGGGTCCTCGAGGACCTCCTGGGCTCCGGTGCCGTGCCGGCCACGCGCCTGACGGCGATCTTCCGCCAGGCGGCGCGCTCGCTCATCATCCGCGCCGCGCACGCCGTCAATCAGGGCGAGCCGCCGCCCACGACGCCCGGCCCGGACGACGTGCGCGACTTCTTCTGGATCGAGCGCGCCGGAGCCGAGGCGATCTTCGCCGAGGTGGTGTCGCTGGCCGCCGAGCGCCTGCCGCGCCACTACGGGCTGGACCCGTCCGGCGGCGTGCAGGTCCTGGCGCCGATGCACCGCGGCGGCGCCGGGATCGATGCCTTCAACGAGGCGCTGCGCGGCCGGCTCAACCCGCACGGCGCCGAGGTGGCGGGCACGCGGTTCCGGGTGGGCGACCGGCTGCTGCAGCGCAAGAACGACCACGAGCATCAACTGATGAACGGCGAGACCGCGATGCTCGTCGCCCACGAGCCCGACCGCGAGATCGTCACGCTGGCCTGCGACGACGGGCGCGTTGTGCGGGTGCCCGTCAGCGCGATGGACACCTGGGGCCTGGGCTGGTGCACGTCCATCCACAAGAGCCAGGGCAGCCAGTTCCCCGTCGTGGTCGTGATCCTGCACCGCGGCCACCACCTGATGCTCACCCGCTCGCTGCTCTACACGGCCATCACCCGCGCCGAGCGCGCGTGCGTCGTCGTCGGCGAGGCCGCCGCGCTGCTGCAGGCGCTGCGCACGCTCGACGCCCGCCGGCGCTTCACCCGGCTGGCGGAGCTGGTGGCCTGACCGGCCGGCGCATCGCCACGCCCTCCAGCTCCACGCCGTCGGGGGTGACGATCAGCGTGCGCTCGACCTCCTCGAAGCCCCAGGCCCGGTACAGCGGCTCGCCCGGCAGCGTCGCCATGAGCGCCAGCTCCCGGAAGCCCTCCGCCCGCGCGGCGTCCTCGCACCACTCCAGGATGGCGCGGCCCAGGCCGCGCCGCGTCCAGTCGCCGCGCACGAACATCGCCCGGACCCGCGCCGGCTCGCTCGCCGGGTCCAGGAGGCGGTCGTCGTCGGGTGCGTCGCCCGAGCCCGCGTACAACCGGTTGCGCCGGCTCCAGCCGCCGCAGGCCACCAGCTCGTCGCCCACCTCGCAGACCACGTAGGTGCCGTCCTGCACCAGGGCGAGGTCGAGATGGCCGACGTGCACGACCGCGCTGGCCGTCTGGCGCTCGTCGTAGAAGCGCGGGAACAGCGCACGGATCGACGCGCGCATCAGCTCGGTGATGCGCGGCGCGTCGGCGACCACAGCCGGTCGCAGCGCGGGCGCGTTCACGCCCGCAGTGTCGCACCGTCAGTGCGTCGGGTGGGGCCGGCGATGGTGCCCGCCCCCGCGCGGGGCGCCGCCGAGCAGCCCGGACAGGGCGGGCACGACGAGGAGGCCGCCCAATGCCCAGAGAGCGATCTGCAGGATGGTGACAGCGGTCGCGCCGCCCAGCGCGTCGTCCGTGAAGGAGCCCAGCGCGCCGACGACGAGGCCGAGCACCAGACCGGCGACGCCGGTCGGGAGTCCGAGGGAGCCGAGGTTGCGCATGCGCAGAGGCTGCCCGGCCGCCGGGCGCGCATGCGCCCGGATGTCCGTCAGTCCTCCAGCGCGTCGGTGAAGCGCCGGGGCACCCGCGGCGCGGCCGGCCCGCCCTCGACCTCCCACAGCGTCACGACCACGAGCTCGCCGTCGCCCGGGCGGCAGACGTAGACCACCGAGCGGTCCTGCGCGTCGCGGACGTAGACCGAGCCGCGGGCACCGCTGGCGCCCGGCGGCGGCTCGTCGCTGAACCGGCCGGCGGCGTGCGCCGCGGCGACCCGCTCGATGATCTCCGGCTTGACGTCGACCAGGCCGCGGCGCGAGCCGACGCGCTGGCGGAACCGCTCGGCGGCGTGGTCGGTGACCGCGACGAGCACGCTCACCGGACGTAGGTGCCCGAGCCGTCGGGCTCCTCGCGCCACCCTCGGGCGCCCAGGAACATCCGCAGCTGGTCGGAGCCCTGCGGCGCGCGCACGATCCGGCCGCCCTCGGCCGCCACGAGGTCGTGCAGTTGGGCGCCGACGCCCGCCCCCTGCGCCGTGGGGTCGACGCAGAGGACCAGGATCTCGTCGCCGTCCAGCGCGGTGACGCCCGCCAGCAGGTCGTCCTGCTCGGCCACCCACACGCGCGCCCGGCCGTGGACGTGGCCGGCCCAGCGCTCCTCCAGCTCGTCCACCGACGCCTCGGCGGGCGTTCCCACCGCGTGCAGGTGCGCCCGGCCGACCAGCTCAGCGATCGCCCGGACGTCGCCGGGCCGCGCCTCGCGGATCACGCGTCCTCGAAGAGCACGTGCTCGAGCCCGACGACCGGGGAGCGCTCCAGCCCCGCCACCTTGCGCACGGCGAGCAGCACGCCGGGCATGAACGACTCGCGCGAGAGCGAGTCGTGGCGGATGGTCAGCGTCTCCCCCAGCCCGCCGAGGATCACCTCCTGATGGGCCACCAGGCCGGGCAGCCGGACCGAGTGGACCGGCACGTCGCCCTGCATCAGCTCAGCGGTGCGCTTCGCGGTGCCGCTGGGCGCGTCGAGCTTCTGGTCGTGGTGCAGCTCGATGATCTCGGCCTTGGTCATGTGACGCGACGCCTCGGCCGCGAAGCGCATCATCAGCACGGCGCCGATCGCGAAGTTCGGGCAGAACAGCACGTTGGCGCCGTCGAGGCCCTCGGCGACCGTGACGTCCCACCCGGACGTACCGACCACCACGTGGACGCCGGACTGCACGCAGGCGACGACGTTGGCGGCGGCGGTGTCCGGCCGCGTGAAGTCGACCACCACGTCGACGTCGCCCAGCACGTCCTCCAGCGCGGTACCCAGCGCCGGGTCGGCCCGCGCCGCCAGTACCAGGTCGTCGGCGCCCTCGACGGCGGCGCACACCGTCTGGCCCATGCGCCCGGCGGCGCCTGCGACGCCGACGCGGATCTTCTCGGAGCTCACGCGCCGCATCCTACGAGCGGGCTTCACCGCCTGGTCACCTCGCGGCAACGCGCCGGTCACCTGCAGCGGCCCGGCCCCTGGCTGGATGCCGGGCATGGACATGACCACGGACCGCCGCAGCTTCCTGCGCGCCGGCGCCGCCTCGGGCGCCTTCCTCCTCGCCAACCCGCTCCAGGCGCTCGCCGCCCGCGGCGCCGCCGTGCCGGGCGGCGGGTACGGGCCGCTCGTCGACCAGGGCGAGCTCCTGCTGCCCGAGCGCTTCACGTACGCCGTCGTCTCGCGCGCGGGCGAGCGCATGGACGACGGCCACCCGGTGCCGACCGCGTTCGACGGCATGGCGGCGTTCCGCGGCCGCCGCGGTGAGACGATCCTCATCCGCAACCACGAGAACCGCGGTCGCTCCGGCGAGACGCGCGTCCTCGTGCCCGCCGATCTGGCCTACGACAGCGCGGCACCGGGCGGCTGCACCAAGCTCGTCCTCGATCGCCGCGGCGGCCGCGTGCGCGAGTTCGCGGTGCTGGGCGGCACGTCGACGAACTGCGCCGGGGGCGCGATGCCCTGGGGCTCGTGGGTCACGTGCGAGGAGACCTTCAGCGGTGCCGCCAAGCCCCACGGCTACGTCTTCGAGATCGATGCCGAGGCGGATGGGCCGGTGGCCGCCGAGCCGATCCGCGCGGCCGGCCGGTTCTCCCACGAGGCGGCGGTCTGGGCGCGCGGCCGCCTCTACCTGACCGAGGACCGGGGCGACGCCTGCCTGTACCGGTTCACGCCCGACGGGCGCCCGCGCCGCGCCGGCGACCTGGCCCGGGCCGGTGGCGTGCTGGAGGCGCTGAAGATCGCCCAGGTCGACCGCGCCGACACCCGCAGCGCCTGGCCCGTCGGCGAGCCGCTGGCGGTGGAGTGGGTGGTCGTCGACCGGCCCGACCCCGTCTCCGAGGCCAACGGGCAGTCCACGCGGGCCCAGGCGCAGGCCAAGGGCGCAGCGATCTTCTCGCGCCAGGAGGGCGCCTGGACCGACCACGAGCGCGTCGTCTTCGACTGCACCGACGGCGGCGCCGCCCGGGCCGGCCAGATCTGGCAGCTCGACACCAAGCGCGACCGCCTGACGCTCGTGTACGAGTCGCCGGGCGCCGACGTGCTCGACAGCCCCGACAACCTGTGCCTGGTCCCGCGCACCGGCGACGTCCTGCTGTGCGAGGACGGCGACG
>DASPKC010000403.1:0-16344 GCA_035628295.1 Baekduia sp. | reverse complement strand
AGAGCTGGGTGGGCGCGGCGATCCGCACGCCGGCCGGCGCCGTGATGACCCGCTCGCAGGGCGCGCGCGACGTCGCCCTGGGCGCCGGGGCGCTGCGGGCGCTGCGCGCGGGCGACGGCGCGGAGGCGCGCCGCTGGTTCGCCGCGCACCTCGTCGCCGACGCCACGGACCTCGCCGCGACGCTGGCGGCGTGGAACGGCCTGCCGGTCGGCCGGCGCATCTTTGCGGCGCTCATGGCGGGCGGCTCGGCGGCGATCGCGGCGATGACGGTCGCCGGCGGCTCCTGAGCGCCCGGTTCCTCAAGGTCGTCGGCCACGCCCGCGGCCCGGCGCCGGACCGCTGGCTGGAGGAGGGGTGGGGCACCGTCCTGCGCCACGCCGGCTTCCCGCGCCGGCCGCGCATGGCTGCCGGCGACCGCCTCGTCCTCTACGCCGCCGTCTGGCGGCGCCTGTTCGCCGTGGTGGAGGTGGTGGGCGACCCGACGAGCGAGCCGCAGCCCGGCCGCTCCGCGGCGTCCCACGCCCGCTGGCCGTGGACCGTCCCGGTCGAGCCGCTCCTCGTCATCCCGGTCCTTGACGCCGCCCCGCCGGTCGAGGCCTGCGGCGTGGCGGCCCGCTCCCTCAGCCAGCAATCCCACATCCGCATCACGCCGGCCCAGTACGAGGCGGCGGTCGCAGCCCTGGCCTCGGTCGCGGCCTGAGGCGCGCCGTTCACGCGTGGGCGGAGACCTCCACCGGCGGCGCGCTGCGCAGCGATTGCAGGACCACGCAGAAGCGCTCGGTCAGCTCGAGGAGCTTGTCGAGCTCGGGCCCGGATGCGTCGCTGTCGAGGTCGAAGTGCAGCCGGATCGCCTCGAAGCCGACCGGCGCTGCGCGGTCGACCCCCAGCGTGCCGCGGAAGTCCAGATCGCCGTGGGCGGTGATCTGCCCTCCGCGCAGCTCGATCCCCATGGCGGTCGCCACCGCCCGGAGGGTGACGCCGGCGCAGGCGACCAGCGCCTCGAGCAGCATGTCGCCCGAGCACAGCTGGGACCCGTCGCCGCCCGTCGCGGGATGCAGGCCCGCCGTGGCCAGCGCCCGGCCGGTCTGCACCGAGCACGCGATGCCGTCGGCGAGGTCGCCGGTCGCGCGCAGCGTCACGCGCGCTGCATCGGGCTCCTCGCGGTAGCGCTCCTTCAGCGGCGTCTGGAGCGCGCGCAGCCTCTCCTGGGCGGTCATGCACCGACGCTACCGCGCACCAAGGGGCCGACCCTCTGGTGCACGGCCTAGCCACGCTTCCCCGCGCGGGCGATGAGGACGTCGCAGTCGGCGTGGTGAGTGACGTGGTCCCAGGGCGGCTTGACGAGGCCGCCGGCGGGGTGGTCGCCGCCCGGGTCGCCGACGACGATCAGCCGGGCCTGCTCCTCCCAGGCGACGTGCAGCAGGACGGCGGCGAGGTCGCCGAGGCGCAGGTGGACCTCCACCGCGAGCCCGTTGCGCTCGAGGTGCTCCGCCGCGTCGCGCAGCCGGCGGTCCAGCGACGAGCGGTCGTCGAGCAGCGGTCGCTGGGCGCCGACGAGGTGCACCGAGCAGCCCAGCAGGCGGGCGAGCTCCTCGCCGGTGCGCAGCACGAACGGGTCGTCGCCCTCTGCCATCGCCACCACCACGACGTCACGGACCGGGCCGCCGAGCGGCCGGCGACGCGGCGCCAGGCGGTGCCACAGGGCCATGGCGGGGTCGACGGTGCCGGCCGCCGCCGCGCGCAGCAGCCGGGCGATCCCGGTGCCGGACGCCGGCGTCTCGGGCGTCCCGAGGTCGATGAGCAGCTCGACCTCCGGCCCGCCGCGGCTGGTCGTCGTGTCGCCGAGCTGCGAGAGGACCGCGATCGCCGCCGGGTTGTCGGCGAGCACTGTCGCCTCGAAGCGGTGGATGCCCTCCTCGTGGGCGCGGCGCACCAGGGCGTCGAGCAGCGAGCTGCCGATCCCCCGTCCCTGCCAGTCGTCGGCGACGGTGATCGCCGGCTCGGCGATGTCGTCGCCGGTGCGGACGTAGCGCGCCACCCCGATGATGTCGCCGCTCTCGTCGTCGAACGCCACGATCGCCTCGTGGTCGTGGTGGTCGACGAGGGTCAGGTAGTCCAGCTGGCCGGGGGACAGGCGGCGCATCGGCGAAAAGAACCGCCGGTAGCGCGACTGCTCGCTGAGCCGCTCGAAGCCGGCCGCGAGCGCGGCGCGGTCCTCCGGCTCGATCGGCCGTACCAGCACCGGTGATCAGGCGACGTCCAGGACGACCTTGCCGGTGGCGCGCCGCTCGTCGATGACCTTCAGCGCGTCGGACGCCTGCTCCAGCGGGAAGCGCGCACCCACCAGCGGGCGGACCGCGCCGGCGTCGACGAGCTTGTTGACCGCGGTGCCGATCTCGACGTTGACCTCCGGCTGGGACATGACGTACTCGCCCCAGCCGGCGCCGACGATCTCGGTGTTGCGCAGCAGCAGCCGGTTGACCTTCACCTCGGGGATCGACCCGCCGGTGAAGCCGACCACCACGACGCGCCCGCCGCGCGCCAGCGAGCGCAGGCTGTCGGTGAAGCGGTCGCCGCCGACGGGGTCGAGCACGAGGTCCACGCCGCCGCCGGTGAGCTCGAGCGCCTGGTCCTTCCAGGCGTCGTCGGCGCGCAGGACGTGGTCGGCGCCGGCCTCCTGCGCCACGCGCGCCTTCTCGTCGGTGGAGACCACCGCGATCGTCGTCGCCCCGAGGCCCTTGGCCACCTGCAGGGTCGCGGTGCCCACGCCGCCGGCGGCGCCGTGCACGAGCACCGACTCGCCCTCGCGCAGCCGCCCGCGCAGCACCAGCGAGAAGTAGGCGGTGTGGTAATTGAGGATCAGCCCGGCGCCCTGCGCGGCGTCGAGCGCGTCCGGGAGCTGGTGCGTCAGGTACGCCGGGGCGACGGCGACCTCGGCGAACCCGCCGAGGAAGCAGAAGGCCGCCACGCGGTCGCCGGCCTGCACCGTCGCGCCCTCCGGGGCGCTGCGCACGCGCCCGGCGACCTCGCTGCCCGGGACGAACGGCAGCGGCGGCTTGAACTGGTACTGCCCGCGGGTCTGCAGCAGCTCGGGGAACGACACGCCCGCGGCCTCCACTTCGACGACCACGCCCTCGCCGGGCGTGAGCGGATGCGACGCCTCGGGCTCGGGGAGGTCCACCAGTTCGAGGGCGGAGTCCGGGCCGGTCAGGTCCTTGATCTGCATGGCGCGCATGGCGGCGGACCCTATCTCTCAGAACACGACGGTCTTGTCGCCGGTGACGATGATGCGGTCCTCCAGGTGCCAGCGCACCGCCCGCGCCAGGACGACGCGCTCGATGTCGGCCCCGAGGCGCGCCAGTTCGTCCACGCCCGCCCGGTGCGTCACGCGGGCGACGTCCTGCTCGATGATCGGCCCGGCGTCCAGCTCGGCGGTCACGTAGTGCGCCGTCGCGCCGATGATCTTCACGCCACGGTCGAACGCCTGCCGGTAGGGCTGAGCCCCCACGAAGGCGGGCAGGAACGAGTGGTGGATGTTGATGAACGGCAGCGGCGCGGCGTCCAGGAGCTCCGCCGAGAGGATCTGCATGTAGCGCGCAAGCACCGCCACGTCGGCCTTGTCGCTGACGAGCTCCAGCAGCCGCTGTTCGGCTTCCGGCTTGGTCTGCGGCGTCACCGGGATGTGGTGGTACTCCAGGCCCATGGCCTCGACGACCTCGCGGTGGTCGAGGTGGTTGGAGATCACGCAGGCGATGTCGGCCGGCAGGTCGCCGGCCCGCCAGCGCCACAGCAGGTCCAGCAGGCAGTGCGGCTCGCGCGAGGCGAGAATGGCCATGCGCTTGCGCTCGTGGGCGCCGACCATGCGCCAGGTCATCCCGAACGGCTCGGCGACCGCCTGCCCGAACGCGTTGCGCATGGCGACGGGGTCCTCGGCGTCGACCTCCATGCGCATGTAGAAGCGGCCGTCGGTCGGGTGCGTGGAGTGCTGGTCGGACGTGACGATGTTGCCGAGGTGCTGGGCGAGGAACGTCGACACCGCGGCGACGATGCCGCGCCGGTCGGGGCAGTCGATCAGCAGGCGCAGGCGCTCCATGGGCCGGCGAGCCTAGCCGCCCGCCCGAGGCCCCTCTAGGCTCCCGTCCGCCGAAGCGTGCCCTTCGAGTACGGCATCCCGGGACCCAAGCGCGCCGATGTCGAGAGGGTGCGCGCGATCTACGACGCGTTCGCGCGCCGCGACGCCGACGCGGCCGTCGAGCACCTCGCGCCCGACGCCGAGCTCTGGCTCACGGGGACGGCCCAGCGCGTCGGACGCACCGGCCCGTACGTCGGCCACGAGGGGATGCGCGAGTACCTGGCCGACGTCAACCGCGCATGGCAGGAGCTCGAGCTCGTCGCCGACGACATCCGCGCCGCCGGGGACGGTGTCGTCGTCTTCGGCCACGTTCGCGGCCGCGTCGACGGCACGCCGGTCGCGCGCCGGGCCGTTTGGGTCTGGCGCCTGCGCGACGGCCAGGCGATCTCGGTGCGCGTGACCGACATGGGCCCGCTGGACCCCGAGGGCTGACGCGGACGCCCTCAGCGCCCCAGCGTCGCGCGGGCGTCGTCCAGCGCCTTGCGGATGCGCTTGGCCGTCACCTTGCGCGCGCCCAGGCCCTGCGCGAAGTGGCCCATGCGCAGCTCCTGCAGCATCCACGGGACCTCGCGCAGCTCCGCGGGCAGCGGACGGCCCGGCGGCCAGGACGCGAGCAGCTCGCGATGCGCGCCCTCCAGCTCGTGCACCGCGGCCATGCGGTCGCGGTCGACCGCGACGTTGTCGGGCAGGCGGCGCAGGCGCTGCTCGGCGCCGCGCACGTAGCGCAGGACGTCGGGCAGACGCGCGGCGCCCGCCCACGTGGCGAAGCCCGGCCGCACCAGCTGCTCGACCTGCACGACGACGTCGGCGCGCTGGGGCTGCAGCGGGATGGCGGTGATGGCGTCGGCGGTGCGCTGGACGTCGCGCGCGGCGTCGAGGATCTCGACCATCTGCGTCAGGACCATCGCTGTGCGCTCGGGCAGCGCGAGCGCCACGCGCTCGCGCAGTCGGGTCACGCCGCGCTCGTCCCACGCCGGCCCGCCCGCCTCCGCCACCAGCGCGTCGATCGCGGCGGCGGCCGCGTCGTCGAGCACCGCACGCAGCGCGCCGTGCGGGGCGGCGGCCAGCGTGAGCTGCGCGGCGCCCGTCAGACCCTCGCGGGCGCGCTTGGCGGGGGAGGGGACCGTGAGGGCCAGCAGGCGCCGGGTGCCCGCCGCCATCGCCGCCTCCTGCGCCTCGGCGCTCTCCAGCACCCGCACGCCCACCGTCTCGCCCTCGTCGACGAGCGCCGGGTACGCGCGCGCGGCACCGCCGCTGCCCGGCAGCTCGACCTCGCGCGGCAGCGTCCCGCCCGGCCAGTCGCGCAGCCCGTGGCGCTCGAGCGTCTCGGTGCGCTGCGCCAGCCGCTCGCGCAGCTTCGGCGCCACCGCGGCGCGCAGCGCCCCGAGATCGCGCCCCTGGGCCACCGCCCGCCCCCGCTCGTCCTCGACGCGGAAGCCCATCCGCAGGTGCGCGGGCAGGCGCTCGAGGTCCCACATGTCCCGGGTCACGCGCAGCCCTGCCGCCTGCAGCTCGCGCTCCAGCGCGTCGAGCACCGGCTCGGCGCCAGGGCGCACGCGCCCGAGCAGCCTGCGCGCGGTGTCGGGGATCGGCACGAGCGACCGGCGCACGTCCTTGGGCAGCGACCGCAGCAGCGCGACCACGAGCTCCTCGTGCAGCGCGGGCACCAGCCAGCCGAACTGCTCCTCGCGCAGCTCCGGCAGCGCCTCCAGCGGCACGTGGGCCGTGATGCCGTCGTCGGCCCGACCGGGCTCGAAGCGGTAGCTGAGGACGACCTCGACGTCCCCCGCGCGCACGCGCGTCGGCGCCTGCGACTCGTCCAGCCCGTCGGGGAGGACCAGCGAGCGCGGCAGCGTCAGCAGGTCCGGATCGGCCCGGCGCGCGTCGCGCCACCAGCGGTCGAAGTGCGCGCCCGACACGACGTCCGCGGGAAGGCGCTGGTCGAAGAACGCGTAGAGGACGTCGTCGGAGGGCCGCAGGTCGCGCCGGCGCGTGCGCTCCTCGAGCGCCTCCGCCTCGTCCAGCAGCCTGCCGTTGGCCGCGTGGAACGCGTGGCGCGTCTCCCAGTCGCGCTCGACGAGCGCCCGGCGCAGGAACAGCTCGCGCGACACGACCGGGTCGATGCGCCCGTAGGCGACGGTGCGGCCGGTGACGATCGGCAGGCCGTAGAGCGCCACGCGCTCGGTGGCCACCACCGCGGCGCGCCCCCGGTCCCAGCGCGGCTCGGAGTGCGTGCGCGTCACGAGGTCGCCGGCCAGCGGCTCGATCCACCGCGGCTGGACGGGGCCCGCCTCGCGCGCCCACAGGCGCGAGGTCTCGACCAGCTCGGCGGCCATGATCCACGCCGGCGGGCGCTTGGCCACCGACGACCCCGGCCAGATCGCGAAGCGCGCGCCGCGCGCGCCGAGGTACTCCCGCCGGCCGCCGTCCTTGACGCCCACGTGCGACAGCAGCCCCGACAGCAGCGCCTGGTGGACCTGATCAGGCTCGGCCGGCTGCTGGTTGAACGTGACGCCGACCTCCTTGGCCGTCTCGCGCAGCTGCGCCACGAGGTCCTGCCACTCGCGCACGCGCAGCACGTGCAGGAACTCGGCCTTGCACCGCCGGCGAAACGCGCTGCCCGACAGCTCGCGCCGGCCCTCGCGCAGGTGCTCCCACAGCCGCAGGTAGGCCAGGAAGTCCGAGCCGTCCTTGGTGAAGCGGGCGTGCAGCTGGTCGGCCTGCGCGCGCTGCTCGGCGGGGCGCTCGCGCGGGTCCTGGATCGACAGCCCGGCCGCGATCACGCACACCTCGGTGGCGCAGGACAACCGGTCGGCCTCGAGCACCATGCGGCCCATCCGCGGGTCGACGGGCAGCCGCGCGAGCTTGCGGCCCACCGGCGTGAGGCGCCCGGCGGCGTCGAGCGCGCCGAGCTCGCGCAGCAGCGCCACGCCGTCGCGCACCTGACGGCGGTCGGGCGGCTCGAGGAACGGGAAGTCCTCGACATCGCCGAGGTCGAGCGCGGCGAGCTGCAGGATCACCGACGCCAGGTTCGTGCGCAGGACCTCCGGGTCGGTGAACTCGGGGCGGCTGTCGTAGTCCTCCTCGTCGTAGAGCCGGATGCAGATGCCCTCCGCCACGCGCCCGCAGCGCCCGCGGCGCTGGTCGGCCGACGCGCGCGACACGCGCTCGATCGGCAGGCGCTGGACCTTCAGCCGGGCGCTGTAGCGGCTGATCCGCGCGGTCCCGGGGTCGACGACGTAGCGGATCCCCGGGACGGTCAGCGAGGTCTCCGCCACGTTGGTGGCCAGCACCACCCGGCGCTTGGGATGCGGGGCGAACACGCGCTGCTGCTCGGCGGCCGACAGCCGCGCGTACAGCGGCAGGACGTCGAGGTCCTCGCCGAAGCGCCCCTGCAGCGCCTCGGCGGTGTCGCGGATCTCCCGCTCGCCGCTGAGGAACACCAGCACGTCGCCCGGGCCCTCGCGCACGAGCTCGGCGACCGCGTCGCCGATGGCATCCGCCTGGTCGGCGTCGGGTGCCGGCGGCCGGTAGCGCGTCTCGACGGGGTACGTGCGCCCGGAGACCTCCACGACGGGCGCCCCGCCGAAGTGCTCGGCGAAGCGCTCCTGGTCGATCGTCGCCGACGTGATGACCACCTTCAGGTCCGGCCGGCGCGGCAGCAGCTGGGTCAGGTAGCCCAGCAGGAAGTCGATGTTGAGGCTGCGCTCGTGCGCCTCGTCGACGATGACGGTGTCGTAGCGGCGCAGCAGCCGGTCGCGGCCGATCTCGGCCAGCAACAGGCCGTCGGTCACCATCCGCACGAGCGTGTCCTCGCCGGTGCGGTCCTGGAAGCGCACGGCGTAGCCGACGGCCTCGCCGAGCGGCACGCCCAGCTCCTGCGCCACGCGTTCGGCCACCGTGCGCGCCGCCAGGCGCCGCGGCTGCGTATGGGCGATCGCCCCGCGCACGCCGCGGCCGAGCTCGAGGCAGATCTTCGGCAGCTGGGTCGTCTTGCCCGAGCCGGTCTCGCCGGCGACGACCACGACCTGATGGTCGCGGATCGCCTCCAGCAGGTCGTCGCGGCGGGCGCTCACCGGCAGCTGCGCCGGATAGGTGACGGCGGGCACCGCGGCGGCGCGCCGCGCGACCCGCACCTCGGCGCGCTCGACCTCCTGCGCGAGGCGCGCCAGCGCCTGCGGCCCGGACGCGCGGCGCAGCGACCGCCGCAGGCGGTGCTCGTCACGCAGGGTCAGGCCGCCGAGGCGCTCGCGCAGCTCGGCGGGCCCCACGGGGTGCGACGGGGCGGCCACGCCCTCAGCGTAGGTCCTGCCATACGCTCCGGTCGTGCCCGAGCAGGACCAGCAGCGGCCGGTGGTGCACGTCATCGGCCACCGCAACCCCGACACGGACTCCATCGCGGCCGCCATCGGGTACGCGGAGCTGCGCGGGCGCCTGGACGAGACCACCCGCTACGTGCCCGGGCGCCTGGGCGAGCTGACGCCGCAGACCGCATGGGCGCTGCAGCAGGCGGGGATGCCCGAGCCGGAGTTCCTGCCCCACGTGATGCTGCGGGTGGGAGACGTCCTGCGCCACCGCTTCCCGATCGTCTCGCACGACGCCTCGGTCCGCGACGCCGGTCAGCTCATGGTGCAGGAGGGCCTGGACCTCCTGCCGGTCGTCGAGGACGACGGCACGCTGGCGGGCGTGCTCACCGAGGAGGCGCTGGCCCGCCGCTACGTGCGCGAGTCACGCGAGGCGTCGCGCCTGCTGGCGCCCACCACGGTCGAGCACCTCGCCCACGAGCTCGACGGCGACCTCATCGCCGGCGCCGGGCACCAGCTCGTCGACGGGCGCATCTGGGTCGTGGCCCGCGCGGTCGAGACCATGCTGCAGGACGTCTCGCAGGGCGACGTGGCCGTCGTGGGCGACCGTCCCGACGCCCAGCTGCGCGCGGTGGAAGCCGACGTCGGCTGCGTCGTGCTGTCCAACGGCGTCCCGCCGGCGGACGGCCTGCTGGAGGCCGCCGAGCGCCACGACACGCCCGTCATCGTCACGCAGCTGGACTCCTACGTGGCCGGCCGCATGGTCACGCTGTCGTCGCCGTGCAGCTCCCTGATCGACCGCGACCCGCTGACGGCACGCCACGACGACCTCGTCCTGGACGTGGCCGAGGACGTCAAGGACGTCAGCTACCGCGGCGCGGTGGTCGTGGACGGACAGCGGCGCCCCGTCGGCCTGCTGACGCGCGCCGAGCTGGTGGACCCGGCGCCGCGGCGCGTGATCCTGGTCGACCACGCCGAGCAGGCGCAGAGCGTCCCCGGCGTCGAGCACGCCGAGATCGTGGAGATCCTCGACCACCACCACATCGGCTCGATCGAGACGCGGCTGCCGGTCGTGGCGACCTTCGATCCCGTCGGCTCGACGAGCACGCTGGTGGCCGAGCGCTTCGCGTCGCACGACCTCAAGCCCACACCGGGATCGGCCACGGCGCTGCTCGCCGCCGTGCTGGCCGACACGGTGATCCTCAGCTCGCCCACGACGACCGACCGCGACCGCGCGGCGGCGGCCCGCCTGGGCGGGCAGGTCGGCCGCGACCCCGAGGAGTTCGGCCGCGAGCTCTTCCGCGCGGGCTCGGAGATCTCCGAGGTCCCGCCGGCCCAGCTCGTGGGCCGCGACGCCAAGACCTACGAGGTGTCCGGCGGCCAGACGCTGTGCATCGCGCAGGTCGAGGTCGTCGGCGGCGACGCGGTCACCGACGGCATGCTCAGCGAGCTGCGCACCGCCGTCGGCGAGCGCCAGGCGCGCGACGGGCACCGCCTCGTGGCGCTGATGCTCACCGACGTCCTCGAGCCCGGCACCCGGCTGCTGGTCGCCGGCGACGTCAGCCTGGCCGAGCGCGCGCTCGGCGTGGAGGCCCAGGACGGCGTCCTGGACCTCCCGGGGGTGATGAGCCGCAAGAAGCAGGTCGCTCCGCGGCTGCTGGCCGCGGCCTAGGGGAACGCCGGGACCGGCCCGGCGACGCCGGCGACCGTCGGCTGCTCGCGCGGCGCCTCGGGCGGCGCCTCGTACGGCGGCGCCTTGGGGCGCTCCTCGCCGCCGGGGAACGCCAGGCGCACGATCGTGCGCTGCACCATGCCCCACTGCTGCAGGAACGGCCCGGTGTTGTAGGGCAGGCCGTAGCGCTCGCAGACGGCCTTGACCTTCGGCGCGATCTCCTTGTAGCGGGAGCTCGGCATGTCCGGGAAGAGGTGGTGCTCGACCTGGTAGCTGAGGTTGCCGCTCATGAAGTGGAAGGCGTCGCCGCCCTCGATGTTGGCCGCGCCCAGGAGCTGGCGCACGTACCACCCGCCGCGCGTCTCGTTCTCCGTCTCCTCCTGGGTGAACGTGTACGCCTGGTCGGGGAAGTGGCCGCAGAAGATGATCGCGTGCGACCACAGGTTGCGGACGATGTTGGCGGTGATGTTCGCCTTGAGCGTGCGCTTGAAGCCCTTGCGGCCGCTCAGCGCCGGGAAGAGGATGTAGTCCTTGACGATCTGGCGGCGCGCCTTACGGCCGATGCCCTTGAGCTCGTCGACGAACTGGCGCTTGTCCTTCGTGCCCTTGCGGATGGCCTCGAGGTCGAGGTCGTGCAGGGCGACGCCCCACTCGAACAGCGCCATCAGCAGCAGGTTGTAGACCGGCTGCAGCAGGTAGACGGGATGCCACGGCTGCTTGGGGTCGATCCGCATGATCTCGTAGCCGACGTCCTTGTCGAGCCCGACGATGTTCGTGTACGTGTGGTGCAGGTAGTTGTGGCTGTGCTTCCAGGCGGCCGCCGGCGAGGCCGTGTCCCAGTCCCACGTCGAGGAGTGGATGTTGGGGTCGTTCATCCAGTCCCACTGCCCGTGCATCACGTTGTGGCCGATCTCCATGTTCTCGATGATCTTGGCCACCGAGAGGCCGGCGGTGCCGAGCACCAGCGCCGGGGGATACCGCGAGGCCATGAGCACGATGCGCGAGAGCGCCGCGAGGCGCCGGTGGAACTGGATGATCGAGCGGATGTAGACCGCGTCGCGTTCACCGAGGTCGGCCTTGACCTCGTCGTGGATGGCCTGGAAGGCCTCGCCGACCTCTTCGATCTGCTCGGGGGTGAGGCGGTGCAGCGGGTTCGCCGGCGCCGTGGTGGCGGTCATGCGGGCTCCCTTCAGAGCTCGATCTCGACGTGGCCCTCTGGGGCGTTGACGCACGTCCTGATGGTCTGGCCTTGCTCGGAGAAGATCTCGCCCGTGCGCAGGTCGCGGACCGAGCCGCAGCACAGCTTCCCGACGCAGGTATGGCAGATGCCCATGCGGCAGCCGTACGGCAGCAGGGCGCCCGCCTCCTCGCCGCCGACGAGGATCGACACGCCGACGTCGCACGTCGCCTCGACGTCGGTGACGCGGAAGCGCACGGTCCCGCCGCTGCCGACGTCCGCCGTCCCGGTGCCGATGACGGGCTGGAAGCGCTCGGTCTCCAGCTGGTCGGCGACGCCTTCGGCCTCCCAGTGCTCCTGGAAGGCGTCGATCATCTCGCGCGGGCCGGAGAGGAAGGCGTGGCGCTCGCGCCAGTCGGGCACGAGCTCGTCGAGGTCGGTGGCGACCAGGCGGCCGTCCTGCGACGAGATCTGCTCGCGCAGGCGGTAGCCGTCCTGGCGCGCGGCGAGGTCGCGCAGCCGCGCGCCGAAGATGAAGTCCTCGGCGGTGCGCGTGCCGTGCAGGTGGACGACGTCGTGCAGGGCGGCTTCGCGCTCGAGCTGGCGCAGCATGGCGAACACCGGCGTGATCCCGCTGCCTGCGCTGATCATCAGCAGCTTGCGGGGCCGCGGCTCGGGGAGGACGAACTGGCCCTCGACCTCGCCGAGGAAGACGAGCTGGCCGGGCTGCACGCCGCGCGTGAAGAACGGCGACATCAGGCCTTCGGGGACGTGCTTGACCGTGATGCTGACGTACCCCTCGGGGTGGTCGGGGTCCGAGGTGAGCGAGTACGCGCGCCAGTGGCGGATGCCGTTGCGCTCGGCGCCGATGCGCAGGTACTGCCCGGGGCGGTGTCCGGGCCACGGGAAGCTCGGCTTGATGACGACGGTGGCGGCGTCCTCGGTCTCCGGGACCACCCGCACGACGCTGCCGGTCAGCTCGCGCGTGGACCAGCGCGGGTCGATGAGCGCCAGGTAGTCGTCAGGCGCCAGCGGCGTCGTCATGGCGCGCGCAGCGCGTAGCAGCGCCTTGCGCAGCGCCGGGACCCGCGGCGTCGCGGCCCTCTCCACCATGAACGGTGTCGTTACCCAGCGACCTTGTCACGAAACCGTGGCGACTTCACGTCCCACGCCAGTCCCGCCTTCTCCAGCCCGCGGATCACGAGCGCGGACAGGTCGACCTGGAAGCGGCCGAGGCCGTGGCGCGCCGACGTCGGGAACGCGTGGTGGTTGTTGTGCCACGACTCGCCGAAGGACGGCAGCGCCAGCCACGCCACGTTGCCCGACCGGTCGTCGGTGTCGTGGGGCCGGCGGCCGAAGACGTGGCAGATCGAGTTGATCGAGTAGGTGACGTGGTGCAGCAGCAGCATGCGGATGGCGCCGCCCCACAGCAGCCCCGTCCAGGCGGTGGTCAGCGAGCCGCCGATGACCCAGCCCAGGCCGAAGGCGAGCGCCAGTCCTCCGAGGGCCCAGACCAGGAACGTGCGGTTGACCCATGACACGACGGGGTCGTTGATGAGGTCCGGCGCGTAGCGCGTGTGCAGCGCGCGCTGGTCGTGCTTGAAGATCCAGCCGACGTGCGCGTGCACCAGCCCCTTGAGCACGCCGCGCACGCCGTGGCCGTGGCCGTGGGGGGAGTGCGGGTCGCCCTCCTCGTCGGAGAAGGCGTGGTGCTTGCGGTGGTCGGCCACCCAGGAGATGACGGGGCCCTCGATGGCCGCCGAGCCCAGGATCGCGAAGAGGCGCCGCACACCGGGCGTCGTCTCGAAGCTGCGGTGCGTCAGCAGCCGGTGGAAGCCGACCGTGATGCCCAGGCCGGTGGCCGTGTAGAGGATCGCCAGCACCACGAGGTCGCTCAGGTGCAGCCAGGAGTTCCACAGCTGCCACCCGGCGACGGCGAGCCCGATCAGCGGGGCGGCGGTGACGATGCCGGTCAGGGTGCGGTCGAGGCGCTCGTTGGCGCACGGCTGGATGTCGTCGCGGACGGCGGTTGCGGCCATGAGACCTCATCCTTCCCGGTGCGGGCCGTTTCCGCGCTGCGGCCGGTGGCCGACCCGGCTGCGGCGCGCCCCCGCGGGGACCTGGGGCTAGCCGGATGTCGGGGCGGCCTGCTCGCCGCGCAGCCAGGTCAGCACGGCGAGCACGCGGCGGTGGTCGTCGTCCGAGGAGCCCAGCCCGAGCTTGGAGAAGATGTTCGTGACGTGCTTCTCGACCGCGCTGGGTGTCACGACCAGCTCGCGCGCGATGGCGGCGTTGGAGCGGCCCTCGGCCATCAGCGCCAGGACCTCGCGCTCGCGGCCGGTGAGCTCGCCGACCCCGCTCTCGTCCTCGCGCCGGCCGCCGACGAGCTGGGCGACGACCTCGCGGTCCAGCGCCGTGCCGCCGCCGGCCACGCGCTCCAGCGCGTCCAGGAACTCCCGGACGTCGCCGATGCGCTCCTTGAGCAGGTAGCCGATGCCGCCCGCGCCGAGGGCCATCAGGTCGGCGGCGTAGGCGTGCTCGACGTGCTGGGACAGGATGAGGACGCCGAGGTCGGGGCGCCGGCGGCGCGCCTCGATGGCGGCGCGCAGGCCCTCGTCGGTGAACGTCGGCGGCAGGCGGACGTCCACGATCGCGAGGTCCGGGTGGTGGCCGGCGACGATCCGCAGCAGGCCGTCGCCGTCCTCGGCGGTCGCGGCGACGTCGATGTCGTGCTCGCGCAGCAGCGCGCACAGCGAGGCGCGCAGCAGCGCCTGGTCCTCGGCGATCACGACCCGCACGGCAGCTCCACGTGGATGGCGGTCCCGCCGCCGGGGGCGGGGGCGACGGCGAGCGTCCCGTCCAGCGCGGCGACGCGGTGGCGCAGGCCGACGAGTCCGCTGCCCGCGGGATCGGCGCCGCCCGGTCCGTCGTCCTGCACGACGAGCGCCAGACGGCCGTCGTCGGCGTGCAGCCGCACGCGCGCCCGCGCGCCCGGCGCGTGCTTGGCGATGTTCGTGAGCGCCTCGGCCACCACGAAGTAGGCCGCGGCCTCGACCGACCGTGGCAGGCGGCCGTCGAGGTCGGCCTCGACGTCCACGACCGCCACTGGGCTGCGCAGCGCCAGGGCCTCGATGGCCGAGCCGAGGCCGCGCTCGTCCAGCAGCGGCGGGGCGATGCCGCGGGCGAGATCACGCAGCTCGGCGATGGCCGCGACCGCCTCCTGGCGCGCCTCGCGGACGAGCCGGGCGGCGGCGGGCGAGAGGTCGTCGCGACCCTCGGCGCGGCCGAGCAGCACGTTGAGCGCGACGAGGCGCGACTGCGCGCCGTCGTGCAGGTCGCGCTCGATGCGCCGCAGCTCGGAGACCTGCGCGTCCAGCGCGCCGCGCCGGCTGACGAGCAGCTCGTCGACGCGCGCCGACAGGCGCCGCTCGCTGGGCCGCGGCGGCAGGCGGTCGGCGTAGGCGAGCAGGAGGTGCACCGAGACGGCGACGCCGATGCCCAGCAGCGGCCAGCCCAGCCACGGTCCGCCGCCCGTCGCGCCCCAGACGCCCGCCACCACGCCCGCGGCGACGGCGCCGAGCCCGACGTGCGCGGCGGTCCAGCGGGCGCGGGCCGCCCGCAACCGCCACGCGGCACGCACCACGACGAGCGCCCCGACCGCGCCGCCGGCCCCGATCCACGCCCACACCGGCCAGTAGTCGCCGCCGCCGGCCAGCAGCCAGGCCACAGTGCAGGTCACGCCGCCCAGCAGACCCAGCAGCAGCGCGACCGGGATGCGCAGCGGGGCTCGCAGGACGTCGCTCATCGCGCACCCATCTTCGCACCCCGCCCCTCCGCCGGCGCGCCTGTCGGCGGATCCACCCTGAGATGCCGCGGCGATCCGCCAACAGCCGCGCCCGCTGCTCGGGGCAGCCTGGCCGGGGCGGGCAGGTCATGCTGCGCCGGTGCGGGTGACGACGACCTTGAGGGCGCTGCCGATCGGCGAGGTCGGTCCGGCCGCGCGACGCTGCGAGGAGCTCGGGTTCGACGGCGTCGCCGTGACCGAGTCGACGGGCAACCCGTTCCTGGCCGCTGCCATGGCGGCGCAGGCGACGCAGCAGCTGGGCGTCGCCACGGGGATCGCGCTCGCGCTGCCGCGCTCGCCGATGGATGTGGCCTACACCGCTTGGGACCTGCAGGCACTGAGCGGCGGGCGGTTCGCCCTCGGCCTCGGGTCCCAGGTGCGCGCCCACGTCGAGCGGCGCTTCGGGGCCGCCTGGGACCGGCCGGCTGCCAGGATGCGCGAGCACGTCCTGGCGCTGCGGGCCATCTTCGACGCCTGGGAGCAGGATGCGCCGCTGCGCTTCGAGGGCGAGTTCTGGACCCACACCCTCATGCCGCCGAACTTCCGCCCGCACCCCCAGCCGCACGGCCGCCCGCCGGTCCTGCTCGCCGCGGTCCGCGAGCGGATGCTCGAGGTGACGGGCGAGGTCGCCGACGGCCTGCTGGCCCACAGCTTCCAGACGCCGGACGTCCTGCGCGAGATCACGCTGCCCGCCGTGCACCGCGGCCTCGAGCGGGCCGCCCGGTCACCCGACGCGTTCGAGATCGCCGCCGCGCAGTTCGTGGCGTGCGATGACGCGGGCTGGGAGGGCGTCCGGCGGCGCATCGCGTTCTACGGCTCCACGCCCGGCTACCGCCACGTCCTCGACCACCACGGCCTCGGCTCGCTGTTCGAGGCGTTGCACGAGCACTCGCGCGCCGGCACCTGGGACGCGATGCCCGCCCTGGTCGACGACGACGTCGTCGGGCTCTTCACGGTGCGCGCCGGCGACGCCGCCGCCGGCGCGGCGGAGCTCCGCGCGCGCCTGGGCGGCCTCGCCGACGAGGTCGCCCTCGTCGGCGAGGGAGCCACGCCGGAGCAGCTGGCCGCCCTGGCGGCCGCCCTGCGCGCGGCGGCCTAACCCGCCGGCAGGCCGCGCTCCATGACCTGCCGGTCACCGTTGGCCGCGTCGACCCACGCCTGCCCGGACGTCTTCCAGAGCTCCATCGTGGGCGCCACGACCGAGCGGTCGTCGAG
>DASPKC010000402.1:0-6445 GCA_035628295.1 Baekduia sp. | reverse complement strand
GGGCGGCCAGGCGCGCGGCGCGGGCGCGCTGGAGCAGGGCCTGGCGGCGGCGGACCGCGGCCTCCATGCGCGCGACGGCGTCGCGCTGGCGCCGGGCGGCGACGGTCGCCGCGGTGCGCTTGCGCACCAGCGGGCGCAGGCCGGCGGTCCGCCGGCGGGCGTCGTCGCGGGCGTTGCGCACGACCTTGAGGATCTCCGCGTCGCGCTCGGCCACGCGGCGCAGGAACTCCATGCGGGCGACCAGGTCGCCGAAGTCCTCGGCGTCGAGCACCACGTCCACCACGTCGGGCTGCTCCATCTCGAAGCGGCCGCGCAGCACGCGCCCCAGCAGCGCGCGGGCCTCGGCCAGCCGCGCCCGCGTCCGCCGCAGCCGGGCGCGCTGCTCGTCGAGTGTCGTCTGCGCGCGGGCCAGTGCCGCCTCGGAGCGCTGGAGCTGCGCGGCGACGTCGGCGAGACGCTCCTGGAGCACCGCGACGTCCCGGGCGGTCTTGCGCTCCAGCCGGCGCAGGCGCTGCGCGGCGGAGCCCAGGGAGCGCTCGCGGTCCTGCGCCCGGCCGATGCGATCGCGCAGCGCGCCCTCGTCCTGGCCGGTCGCCGCGTGCGCGCCGGCGAGCGCGCTGAGCAGCGCGCACAGCAGGACGGCGATGCACAGACGACGGGCGGGCAGAGCGCGCGAGCGTACGACGCGGGCGGGCGCGCTCCTGCAAGCGGTCGCCCGGGGGCGCGGGCTGCAAGGTGCGTTGCAGCCCGCGCGGAATCGAGAGGCGGATTTCCGTGCTATGTCAGGGGAAATCCGCCACTCGATGCTCTGGGGCGCTACCCCCGCAGCCGCGCCCGCAGCGCCGCCAGGTCCTCGTCGCCGAAGCCGTGCGACTGCAGCCAGGCGACCGGGCCGCCGTGCTCCTGGTCGAGGACCTCGAAGACGCGCTCCATGGTGCCCGGGCGCGGCGCGTGGGACTGCGGGTCGTCGACGCGGATCTCCGCAGCGTAGGTCGGCCGTGCGGCCAGGCGGGACACGATGGCGTCGATGCGCGAGGCGGTGGCGAGATAGTCCTCGACGATGGCGTCGCGCCGCACGCCGGCGGCGGCCAGGGCGAGCGCCACCACGACGCCCGTGCGGTCCTTGCCCGCGGCGCAGTGCACGAGCACCGCCCCCTCGGCCTGGGCCACCGTTCGCAGCGCGGC
Source organism: Baekduia sp. (assembly GCA_035628295.1). Taxonomy (GTDB): domain Bacteria; phylum Actinomycetota; class Thermoleophilia; order Solirubrobacterales; family Solirubrobacteraceae; genus Baekduia. Next base: position 5,260 of record DASPKC010000402.1, on the reverse strand, counting down.
GACGATCGAGTCCGGCCGGTGCTCCAGGTAGCCGCGGTAGGCGTGCACGGCGGGCGACTCGCCGGGCTCGGCGGGCCGGCCGGTGACCACCCACATCGAGCCGTCGGCGTCGAGGTCGGTGTTGCCGCCGGTCTCCGGGTACAGCGACCGGTGCTCGATGCGGACCTCCGGGACGTCGTGCAGCGGGCCGGGACCCTCGAGGTCGAGCTCGATGCCCGTGCGCAGGTCCACGACCGCCCGTACGCCGTGCTCGTCGAGCAGGCGGCGGACATCGCGCGCGCTGAGGTCTTGGAGGTTGTCGGAGCGCAGCAGCACGCCCGAGGCGGTCCTGCCGCCCGACGCGAGTGGCAGGCCGCCGGTCTCTCGCGCGTTCACCGCGCCGTCGAGGTCGATCCAGCGGCTCGTCGTCAGGTCCTGGGTGGAGGCCATCGCCCTCCATGGTGGCGCGTCGGACGTCGAGCCCCGTGAACGAGCCGCGACCACCATACGATCGCCGCATGGGAGCGGGACAGCTGATGGAGCGCCTCGGCGTCGACGTGCCGGTCGTGCAGGCGGGCATGGGCGGCGGCGCGGCCGGAGGGGCGCTCGCCGGCGCGGTGTCCGCGGCCGGCGGCCTCGGGACAGTCGGGATCATGGCGCCGCGCGCGTTCGCGCAAGCCCTCGGCGAGGCGCGCCGGCGGGCCGGCGGCAAACCGGTGGCGGCCAACCTGCTGCGCCCGTTCACGCGCGCCGCGCACGTCGACGCCTGCATCGCCGCCGACGTCGCCGCCGTGGTGCTGCACGACGGCTGGCCGCCGCGCTGGGTCGGACGCCTGCAGGCCGCGGGCATCCCGGTCCTGGCGACGGTCGGCGACGCCGGCCAGGCGCGGGCGGCGCTGGACGCGGGCGTCGACGGGCTCGTCGCGCAGGGCGTCGAGGCCGGGGGCCACCTCGTCGCGACCGAGCCGCTGGACGCCGTCCTGCCCGCGGTGCTCGAGCAGGCCGACGGGCAGCCCGTGCTGGCCGCCGGCGGCGTGGCGGACGCCGCGGACGTCCGGCGGCTGCTGGCCGCCGGCGCCGACGCCGCGGTCGCGGGCACGCGCTTCCTGCTGACCGACGAGTGCGGCGCGCACCCCGCGTACAAGCAGCGCGTCGCCGCCGCCGATCGCACCGTGCACACCGAGCTGTTCGGTCTCGGCTGGCCGCTGGCCCACCGCGTCGTGCCCAACGCGCTGACCGAGCGCTGGTGCACGGCCGACACCCGCGGCCCGTCCTGGCTGCGTCGCCTGGAGGCGCGCACCGGGCTGGTGGGCCGCGCGACGCCGCTCAGCGCGCTCGGCACCATGATGGCCCTCCAGCACGCGGCGGTGCCGCTCTACGGGCCCGGGCTGCCGCTGGAGGGCATGCCGGATGCCAGCGTCGACCGCACCGCGCTCTACGCCGGCGAGAGCGCGCGCCGGATGCACGACGTGGTCCCGGCGGCCGACGCGCTGGCCCGGCTCGCGCCCTAGCGCTTCGCGGCGCCCTCGCGGTCGGGCACCGGTCGTGGCGGCAGCGGCTTGGTCGCCGGTCCACTGAGGATCTCGCCGTCGACGCCGAAGCGCGAGCCGTGGCACGGGCAGTCCCACGTGCGCTCCGCCGCGTTGAACGCCACCTGGCAGCCCAGGTGCGTGCACCGCGTCGAGACCGCGCGCAGCGCGCCGTCCTCGTCGCGGAAGCCCGCCACCTTCTGCCCGCAGCTGGTCACGATCGCGCCCTCGCCGGGCTCGAGCTCCGTGATGTCCTTGCGCTTGAGCGACGCGACGCGGTCGCCGAAGAACCGGGCGCCGACGCGTGTGTTCTCGGCGAAGAAGCGTGGCGCCTCGGCCAGCGGCTTGACGCGCGTCGAAGAGAAGACCGGCGCCCAGGGGTTCTCCTGCCCGCCGATCGTGTCGGCGAAGATCATCGCCGCCAGGGTGCCGGAGCTCAGGCCCCACTTCTTGAACCCCGTCGCGATGAGGATGCGCTCCTCCCAGCGGTTCAGCGGCCCGATGAACGGCACGCCGTCGTCGGGGCTGAAGTCCTGGGCGCTCCAGCGGTGCACGACCTCGCGCAGGCCCCAGTTCTCGTCGACCCACTCCAGCAGCTTCTCGTAGCGCTCGGGCTTGGCCTTCACCGCGCCGGTGTGGTGGCTCTCGCCGAGGACCATCAGCAGCTCCTCGCCGCGGAACGGCACCGAGCGGATCGAGCGCAGGGGCGGCGCCGCCGTGATGAGCGACGCCTCGGGCAGCGGCTCGCGCACCCGCGCGGTCACCACGTAGGACCGCTCCGGGAACGCGCGCGCGAAGAACCCGCCGCGGTCGAGGAACGGCATGAGCGTGGCCACCACCACGTGCCGCGCGCGGACCTCACCACGGGTGGTGCGCACGGTGCACGGGTCGCCGCCGGCGACGTGCTCGGCGCGGGTGGTCTCGAAGATCTGCCCGCCCGCCTCCTCGATCCGCGCGGCGAGCCCGAGCAGGTACCGCCGGGCGTGGAGCTCCACCTGGTTGTCGAAGCGTAGGCCGCCCCGCGTCTCGAACGGCACGGGGACGTGCTCGTCGAAGGAGGCCGGCAGGCCGGCCCGCAGCGCGGCCTCGGTCTCGCGCTCGACGAGCGCGCGCTCGGCGGCCACGCGCGCGAACACGTAGGCCGGCCGGCGGCGGAAGTCGCAGTCGATGCCCTCGCCCACGAGGTCGGCCACGCGCTCCTTGGCCGCCTCCATCCCGGCGCCGTAGGCGCGCGCCCCGTCGGCCCCGTGCGTCTTCTCGATCCGGGCGTAGGTGATGTGGTGCTGCGACGTGACCTTCGCCGTGGTGTGGCCCGAGGTCCCGGTCGCCAACCGGCCCTGCTCCAGGAGGACCACCGACCGCCCCTCGCGCGCCAGCAGCAGCGCGGTGGTCAGCCCGGTGATGCCGCCGCCGATGACGGCGACGTCGCACGTGCGGTCGCCGTCGAGCGGGGCGTAGGCCGTCCCGGGCGTGTCGTCGAGCCACAGGGCGGCGTGCCGGCCGGGAGTGTCGGACATGCCGTCCGCCTCCCCCGCGGTGCCGGGCGCCAAACCGTGCGGTGGCGCCCCGCCGCTCGCGCTGACCCTGGCCCACCGGCCGCCGCCCGCGGAGGAGAGTCGATAGGTTCGCGCCCACCATGCCCCTGGATCGCAAGCTCGTCGTCGAGTTCATCGGGACCTTCTTCCTGGTCTTCACGATCGGGATGGCCGTCAACAGCGCCGGCCAGCTCGCGCCGCTGGCCATCGGCGCCGTCCTGATGGTCATGGTGTTCGCCGGGGGCCACGTCTCCGGCGCGCACTACAACCCGGCGGTCAGCACCGCGATCCTCGTGCGCGGCAAGATGCGCCCGGACGAGTACGTGCCCTACGTCATCGTCCAGGTCGTGGCCGCCATCGTGGCCGCCGTCGTGATCATCGCGCTGGGCTACGACTTCGACGACGCCGCCGAGCTCGCCGGCGCGGGCAAGATGCTGATCGTCGAGTTCCTCTTCACGTTCGGTCTCGCGTGGGTCGTCCTCAACGTGGCCACCGCGCAGGGCACCGAGGGCAACTCGTTCTACGGCCTGGCGATCGGCTTCACGGTCGCGGCGGGCGCGTTCGCGGTGGGTGGCGTCTCGGGCGCCGCCTTCAACCCGGCCGTGGCGGTCGGCGGCATGGTCATGGGCCTGCTGGAGTTCAAGGACATCTGGATCTACCTGCTGGCCAACCTCGCCGGCGGCGCCGCCGCGGGCTTCGTGTTCCTCTACACGCAGCCGGGCGAGAAGTCGCTGGGCGACACGCGCGCGGCAGAGCCCGCCGACCGGGCGGCCGACCGCGCCGCGCGGCGGGCCGACCGCGCCGACTGAGCTCAGTCGCTGCCGGGGTCGGCCTCGATGAGCTCGATCCGGTAGCCGTCGGGGTCGCGCACGAAGCACAGGCGCGAGCCGCCCTCGCGCACCGTGTAGGGCGGCTTCTCCGGCTCGATGCCCTGCGCGGCGAGGCGCTCGAGCGTCGCGTCGAGGTCCTCGGCCGTGATGGCGATGTGGTTGTACCCCGTGCCGAGGTCGTACGAGTCGACGCCGTGGTTGTACGTCAGCTCCAGGCGGGCCCCGTCGCCGGGCAGCCCCATGAAGACGTTGATCGCCTCGTCGCGGATCGGCATCCGGCGCAGCTCCTCGAAGCCGAGCGCCTCGTAGAACCGCACGCTGCGGTCGATGTCGCCGATGCGGTAGCAGGTGTGGATCAGGGCGGGCATGGGCCGACCGTACCCGCCGCGGGTACGCTCGCCCCATGATCGTCGAGCGCACGATGGACGAGCAGTTCCTGGCCAACACGTACCTCGTGGGGCCGGACGGCGGGGGCGACGGCTTCTACGTCGACGCGCACGGCGACGTCGCGTCGCTCGTCGAGCTGGCCGCCCGCCACGGCATCACGCCGACGCACCTGCTGCTGACCCACCACCACTGGGACCACGTCGACGCGATGCCGCAGCTCGCCGAGGCCCACCCCGGCCTGGAGGTCCTCGCCGACGAGCGCGAGCTCGAGGCGCTGCGCGCGGCCACCCCGGACCTGGCCGCGTACGTCACCGGCACGATCGCCCCGGGCGACGTGCTCGACATCGGCGGCCTGCACCTGGAGGTCCTGCACATCCCGGGGCACACCGCCGGGATGCTCGGCTTCCTCGTCGAGGGCGAGCTCTTCACCGGCGACACGCTGTTCAAGGGCTCGGTCGGCGGCGTCCGCGCCCCGGGTCACACCACCTACGCAGACCTCAAGAGCTCGATCATGGACACGATCATGTCCCTGCCCGACGCCACGGTGCTGCGCCCCGGCCACACCGATCCGTCGACCGTCGGCGAGGAGCGCGAGCACAACCGCTTCATCCGGGTCTGGCGCGGCCTGGACCCGGAGGGCGACGAACCGTGCACGGCGCTGGGCGAGCCGGCGACGCTGGTGCTGCTCGGCGACGACTACGACGGCGGCCACAAGGCGTGGATCCGCTGGCCGGACGGCCGGGACGACATCGTCCCGGGCTCGAAGGTCGAGCGTGGCTGACGGCTCCTCGATCCCCACCTCGCGCTGGCGGCGCGCCGCCAAGGTCGGGCGGCTGGCCGCCACGCAGGCCGCCCGCCAGGCCGGCACCAGGGCAGCGAACCTGACGCGCGACGAGGCGGCCGCGCAGGCGGCGCTCGAGCAGCGCCAGATCGAGGCCGCCGAGCAGATCGTCACGGTGCTCGGGACGATGAAGGGCGCGGCGATGAAGCTCGGGCAGGT
>DASPKC010000401.1:0-8941 GCA_035628295.1 Baekduia sp. | reverse complement strand
GGCGCTGCGTGTCCTCCGGCCACACGCGACTGGTGGTGACCGAGGACAACAACCAGGACCGCGTGCGCGGCCTCGTGCACTCCAACCAGCTCGCGCAGGTGCTGCTGGCCGAGGGGCCGGAGGCAACGATCGAGAAGCTCGTCCGCGACGCGCCGATCGTCCCGGAGACGAAGGCGCTCGACGACCTGCTCGCCGACCTTCAGCGCCAGCGCACGTCGCTCGCGATCGTGATCGACGAGTACGGCCGGACCGCCGGCATCGTGACCGTCGAGGACATCATCGAGGAGGTCGTCGGCGAGATCGACGACGAGACCGACCCCGCCGGCGGGCAGATCCGGCGCCTGGCCAACGGCGACTGGTTCGTGCGCGGCCACGTCGCCGTCACCGACCTCCTGGACTACGGCCTGGAGCTGCCGGTCGACACCGACGCCTACAACTCGGTCGGCGGGTTCGTCTTCGCCGAGCTCGGCCGCCTGCCCAAGCGGGGCGACACCGTCACCGCCGACAGCTACTCGATCCGCGTCGAGTCGGTGCGCGAGAACCGCATCGAGGCGGTCCGGATCCGCGAGCGCCGCGGCCCGGTGGCGGCCTCGGCGGGCGACGCGCGCGACTGATCTGCGCGCCGGGCGCAAGTTCTCGGCCGCAGCGTCGTTGAAGAAAGCAGCACCGCACCCGTGGGACGGTGCGGCGCCGGCGACCGGCGGTCTCGCGAGACGGCCGGCGGTGCGCCACCAGGTGGATCGGGGTGGGTCCACCGCACGCAAGGGCCGGCCTGCCGAGAGGCGGGCCGGCCCGTTGCTTTCCGGCGTCTGAGCGGCGGCTTTAGCGTCGCTTCACGAACACCGGGAACATCCTCGGTGCGAGGTTCCTCGCAGTGCACCTCCTCCAGAAGACCGACCGGCCGGCGCCACCGCCGGCCGGTTGCGTTGCGGGAAGGGCTCAGGCGCGAGGGAGCGCCGCGCAGCGCTCGATCCACGCCGCAAGGCGCGGGAGCTCGCCGGGGAGCTGCTCGCACAGCACGCCGTGGAACAGGTCGTCGTCCTCGGGCGCCGTCGTGAACTTCAGGAACGGGTAGGCGGTCATGTCGGCCAGCGAGGGGACGTCGCCGAAGAGGAAGTCGCGGCCGACGAGCAGCGCCTCGAAGCCGTGCTGGTAGGCGCGCAGCTGCGCGCCCCAGGCGGCGACGCGCGCGTCATCGGCGCGGCCGGCGCGCCGGTGCGCGTCGATCGCGTTGGGCGGGCGCTTCCAGACCGCGTTGAACCACTCGCAGAACGCGAGCACCTCGCGCCGGTCGGCGGGGTCGTCGGGGAGGAGCGCCGGCTCGGGGTGGCGCTCCTCCAGCCACAGCAGGATCCGCGGCGAGTCGGTGAGGATCTCGCCCTCGCCGGTCTCCACGACCGGAACGAGCTCCTGCCCGCTCAGGGCGAGGATGGCCGAGCGGTCCTGCGGGTCGTGGTCGACCCACTCCACCGCGACCCCCTTGAGCCCGGCGGCGATCGCCAGGCGCTCGACGTTCGTCGAGAGGGGGATGCGATGGATGCGCACGGGCTCAGACCGTGTAGAAGCCCTTGCCGGTCTTGCGGCCGAGCTCGCCGGCGGCGACCTTCTGCTCGACGGTGGCGGGGATCTGCTCGCCGATCGACTCGCCGATCGCCTTGGCGACGTCGAGGCCGACGTAGTCCAGCAGCGCGAGCGGGCCCATCGGGTGCCCGGCGCCCAGCTTCATGCAGGTGTCGATGGCCTCCGGCTCCAGCCCGGACTCCTCCATGAAGCGCACGGCGCTGAACAGGTAGGGGAACAGCAGACGGTTGACCACGAAGCCCGGGGTGTCGGGCACGTCGACCGGCGTCTTGCCCAGCGCCTCGCACAGCGCCCGCGACCGCGAGCGGGTGTCCTCGCTGGCCTCGTCGGGGTAGGCGAGCTCCACGAGCTTCATGGCCGGCACCGGGTTGAACACGTGCAGCCCGACGAAGCGCTCGGGCGCGCCGGACGAGCTCGCCAGCTCGGCCACCGACAGCGAGGACGTGGTCGACCCGAGGACCGCGTCGCCGTCGACGATCGTCCCGATCTCCTTGAGCAGCTCGGCCTTCAGGGCCAGGTCCTCCGAGATGGCCTCCACCACGAAGGTCGAGCCGGCGAGCTCCCTGAGTTCGGTGACGATGCGGACATTGCCCGAGTCGGCCTCCAGCCGCCCACAGCTCTTGTCGACCGACCCCCGTGCACGGGAGGCCGAGTTCTCCGACCGGGCCCACAGCACGACCTCACCCCGGGTGGCCGCCACCGCGGCCAGTCCACAGGCGATCGCGCCGCTGCCGGCGATGCCAAGTCGCTCTTCCACGGCGCGGCAGGCTAGCGGGAAGCGCCGCAGATTGACTGGTCAGTCAACTTCGGCGCTCGCGTCAGCCCCAGCGGAAGCCGGTGGGCGCCGTCTGGGGCTCGAGCGGGCTCTCCGGCAGGCCGGGTGGCGGGTCGTTGTCGTTGAAGCCGCCGGGGGCGACGTCGTTCGGCCCGTCCGCATGGAACAGCGAGGCCAGGTACTGGATCTGGCCGCGCCCCTCGGCGAGCTCGAACTGGCCCCCGCCGTACATGCGGATCCCGCGCGCCTCGCAGTGCTCGTAGGCCGTCAGCAGCGGCCGCAGGCCGCCCAGGCGCGACGGCTTGACGTTCACCATGCGCGGCTCGAACGGCAGCGCGAGGATGTCCTCGACGCTGTGGATCGGTGCGTCCCACGTCACCCGCTCGGGCGGGCAGAGGTGCAGGCACTCGTCGTGGGGGTCCTCGAGCCACGCCTCGGGCAGGGCGTCGAGGACCATCCGGTAGAGCTCGGGGTCGGCCTGGACGTCGACGACGGTGCCCTTGTACTGGCCCTTGAAGTCGACGCTCTCCACCGCGCCCGTGGCCGCCACCTGCTCGACGATCTCCGGCGTCCAGTCGTTCGTCGGGTCGAGCTTGAACTGCAGGCCGGGGTAGTGCTCGAGCCGGCTCAGCAGCGGGTGCAGGGACGGCGGCTCGCCGAGGCGCAGCGAGACGACGTAGCGCACCGGCCGGGGCGTGCGGCCCAGGACCTGGTGCAATGGCTTGCCGGCCTGGCGCAGGGCGAGGTCCAGCGCGGCCGACTCGTAGGCCCAGACGCGGTAGTGGCGCGACGGCTCGCGCTCGGGCGGCGCGGGCCAGAGGTCGAGCGTGGCGAGGTGGTCGCAGAAGCGCTCCAGGGTCCACGTGCCCTGCAGCGGCAGGCTCGCGCCCGCCTCCAGCAGGCGGTCGTGGTCGGGCGCGTCGTACGTGACGTCCTCGCCCACGCCGTCGGTCCCGCCGCCGCGCAGGCGGATCGTCGTCGAGACCCGGGTGAACGCCGACGAGACGTCGCGCTCGTGGCGCTCGAGCGCGTAGTCCTCGATCTCCAGCGGCAGGCCGGCCAGCGGCTCCCAGAGGCTCACGCGGCGGGCGGGGTCGCCCCGGCGCCCGCGCCGGCCTCCAGCCGGGCCACGAGCTCGTCGAGGCGCAGCTCCTCCAGGCCCTTGCCGACCGCGTCGAGCTCGCCGGCGCAGAACTCCACGAGCACGCGGCCCTCGTGGCAGAGGTCCAGCGTCTCGCGCAGGCCGGCCTCGCCGGAGTCCAGGCGGCGGATGATGTCCTCGAGCCGGCCGGTGGCCGTCTCGTAGGTGTGGGTGGTGCTCACGGCTGCGGCTCCTCCTCGGTGACACGGGCGCCGACCGGGCCGTCGGCGAAGAACAGGCGCAGGCCGCCCACCTCGCGGGCGCGCTGCGCGGACGTGACGACCCCGCCCTCGCCGTCGTCGACGATGGCGTAGCCGCGGGCGACGGTGCGCTCGGGGTCGTGCGCGTCGAGCGCGGCGGCCAGCGAGTCGAGCGCCGCGCGGCGGCGCGCCGCGTCAGCGCCCGCCGCCGCGCCGGCCTTGCGCGAGAGCACGAGGGCTGCCCGCCCGGTGCGGGCGCGCTCCTCGGCGGTGCGCCGCTGGGCGCTGGCGCGCAGCTCGCGCAGCAGCTGGTGCAGCCGCAGGCGGTGGCGGCGCACGGCGTGGGCGGGCGCGCGCGCGAGCGCCTCGAGGTGCCGGGCGCGGCCGACGACGGCGCGCCGGCCGTGGTCGCGCAGCCGGGCCGCGCAGCGCGCGAGCTCCGCGCGCGACTCGTCGCAGTGGCATGGCACCGCTGCCTCCGCCGCGTGCGTCGGCGTCGAGCACGAGACCGCGGCCACGTCGTCGATCAGCGTCTGGTCGGTGTGGTGGCCGACCGACGCGATGACCGGGACGCGCAGCAGCGCCACGGTGCGGCACAGCGTCTCGTCGGAGAACGCCTGCAGGTCGGCCAGCGAGCCGCCGCCGCGCGCCACCACGACGACCTCGACCTGCTCCACGGCGGCGAGGTCCTGCAGCGCCTGGGTGATCCGCGGCGCGGCGTGGCGGTCCTGCACCGGCGCGAAGGCCCACACCACGCGCCCGGCCCAGCCGCGGCGGCGCAGGCCGGCCAGGACGTCGTCGCGGGCCTTGCCGCCCTCACCCGTCACCACGCCGATGCAGCGCGGCAGGTGCGGGCGCGCCAGCGCCTTCTGCGGCTCGAAGAGCCCCTCGGCCGACAGCCGCCGGCGCAGCGCCGCGATCTGCGCGAGGAGGTCGCCCTCGCCGGCGATCCGCAGGGCGCTGACGTCGAAGGAGAACGCCGGGGAGGACTGCCGGCTGCCGGGGTAGTAGCCGGGCCCTCCGGCGACCACGACCGCGGCCCCGTCGGCCAGCGTGCCCGGCGGCAGGCCGAGCGCCTCGAACTGGTTGCGCCACATCGAGCAGGGCACCGCGCCGTCGCCGTCGCGCAGCTCGAAGTACACCTTGGCCTTGGACGTGCGCAGGTTGAAGACCTCGCCGTGCAGCTGGACGCGGGCGATCTCGGCGAAGCGCCGCTTCAGGAAGGCGGCGTACTGCCCGACGGGGAACGGGCCGGCGTGCGCGCACCCGTCTACGCCCTGCGGGCGGTCCTGCGGCTGAGGCGTCGCAGCCATGACCCTCCGAGGGTGCCAGACGCCCCCGACGGACCGCGCGGCCTACCGGACGCGGACGGCGACGCCGCGCGAGCGGAAGGTCCGGCCGCGCCCGTCACGCCACGCGAAGCGCACCGCCCCCGCGCTGCGCAGCCGCAGCCGCACGGTGAACGCTCCGCGCTGCGCCTCGGTCCGCACGGTGCGCACGGTGCGGTACCGGCCGCGGCTGCCGCGGCGCAGCTCGACGCGCACCGTCTGCCGGCGGCCGGTGGCGCCCGGGCGCACGAGTCCCCAGACCGTCAGCAGGCCGCCGCGGCGCACGCGGGTCCTCGGCACGTGGATCGGCAGGCGGTAGGCGGCGTACGCGGGCTTGCGCCTGCCGTCGAGTCCGACCAGCCCGGACTGGAAGCTGTTGCCGAAGCGCTCGACGTCGGAGGCGCCGGCGCCGGGCTTGTCGTCGACCATCAGGAACTGCGCGAGCGTGCGCACCTCCGCCAGGCGCGAGGTGAGCCACTCGCTGTGGTTGAGGTAGCGCGCCTGGGTGCCGGGAGCGACGCCGAGCGGGTCGGGCGGGTCGGTCTGGTAGCCGTACTCCGTCAGGTACAGCGGGAACAGGCGCCCCGCGCCCAGCGGCAGCGGATGCCCGTGGCGCAGGAAGACGCGCCGCAGCAGGAACGTCAGCTCGCGGAGGTTGCCCGTCGTGTACCACTCGGGATCGCGCGGCTTGGCGTCGGGCGCGGCCGTCAGCTCGTAGGGATGGTGCGCCCACCCGCTGATGCGGAAGAGGCCGGGGTGCTCGGCGCGCATCCGCGTCGCCGGATCCTCGGTCGGGCAGCCCTGCGCCTGCGCGGCCGCCCCGCGCAGGTGCTGGCCGAAGTCGTCGAGGCAGTAGAGGCGCAGCAGGAACCGCCGCGGGGCCATGGCACGGGAGACCCCGCGGACCTTCAGGCCCTTGGGCGCCGTCTCGCCGATGAGGATCGTGTCCGTCCCGTGGCCGGAGATCTCCAGGCCGCGCTGGGCGGCGTCGACCAGGCCGCGGTACAGGCGCGGGCTGGCCTCGGCGAAGCTGCCGCCGCCGACGTCGACCCACTGCGGGGCCAGCCAGGCGCCCTGGTTGGGCTCGTTCCAGATCGACCAATAGTCGACGCGCGGGATGCCGGGGACCAGGCCGTTGTAGCGGCGGCCGACGGCCGTGACGAAGTCGCCGAACTCCTTCGGGTCCGGCGCCCAGACGTCGGCGAGGTCCTTGCGGTCGCCCGGGTCGCCCGTCGCCCACAGCGGCGCCGGGGCGGTCGGGTTGAAGTTCACGCCGATGCCCAGGTAGTTGGCCGCCCGCACCAGGCGGTCGTAGCGGTCCCACGCGGTGGGCGGGTACGCCGCCGGGTCCGCGGCGTCGAAGCCGGCCGGCCTGGTCTCGGACTCGGGGGCGGGTGCCACGATGTTCCAGAACACCGTCACGCGGATGCGGTCGACGCCGAGCTGCTTGAGCTGGTCGAGCGTGCGGTACTGCTGGGCGGGGGTCCCGTAGACCAGCAGCGGGTCGTCCTGGAACGTCGACTCCTGGGTCGTCGACGCGGACGCGGTGGGCACGGCGCACGCGGCGGCGGCGAGCGCGGCGAGCAGGGCGGCGGAGAGGCGGTGGCGCATGGAGGCGGACGTGCAGTCTGGCGGCAGCGGCGGGCGGACGCGTCACTCCCGCTGCTGGGACAACAGCGTGCCGGGCCCGTCGATGCGGTGGCGCGCGGGTAGCCTGCCCGGCCGATGTCCGGCCGCGCGAGCACCGCGACGGCGTTGCTCGTGCTCCTCGCGGCGGCGCTGCGCCTGCCGACCCTCGACGCCCAGTCGCTGTGGGTGGACGAGGCGGCGACGGCGCTCGTGCTCGACGCGGGCTCGCTCGGCGACCTCCTGCAGGCGATCGCCGACCAGGAGTCGACCCCGCCGCTCTTCTATCTCCTGACGTGGCCGCTGGTGCAGGCCTTCGGCGACGCCGAATGGGTCCTGCGCCTGCCCAGCGCGCTGTGCGGGATCGCGACCGTGCCGGTGCTGGCCGCCGTCGGCGCGCGCCTGGGCGGGCCGCGGGCCGGCCTCGCCACCGGCCTCCTCGCCGCCGTCAACCCGCTGCTCGTGTGGTTCTCCCAGGAGGCGCGGGCCTACGCGCTGCTCGTGCTGCTCGTCGCGCTCTCCCTGCTTGCGGCGCTGCGCGCGCTCGAGCGTCCCGGCGCCGGGCGGCTGGCGGCGTGGGGCGTCGTGGGCGGTCTGGCCCTCACGACGCACTACTTCGCCCTGTTCGTCGTGGTGGGCGAAGCCGTGTGGCTGGCGTGGGCGCTGCGGGAGCGTCCGCGGGTGCTCCTGGCCGGTGGGGTGCCGCTCGGCGCGCTGGCGCTCGCGGTCCTCCCGCTCGCGCTGGACCAGCGCGAGGCCGACCGCGCCGCGTTCATCCGCGACGAGGCGCTGGGCAAGCGGCTGGCCGAGCTGCCCAAGCAGTGGCTGGTCGGCTACGACGGGCCGCTCGAGCTCGTCCTGGGGGTCCTGGCCGGCGCGGTGGCGCTCGCGGCGTTGTGGGGCGTGCGCCGTCGATTCGGCCCGTGGCCGCGCGCGCTGCGCCCCCTGCTGCTCGTGCTCGGCGCGTCGCTCGCGGTGCCGCTGTTGGCCGCCGTGGCCGGCGAGGACTTCGTCCTCACCCGCAACCTGCTGCCGTCGCTCGTGCTCGTCCTCGTCGCGGTCGGCCTCGGGCTGTCGCGGCTGGAGCGCCGGGCCGGGGACGCCCTGCTCACCGCCGCGGTCGCGGTCGCGCTCGTGACCGTGGTGGGCGTGGCGGTGCAGCCGGCCTACCAGCGCGAGGACTGGCGCGACGCGACCCGCGCGCTGCCGACGCAGCCGGCGCAGCCGGGGCGGCTCGTGGCCGTGCTGCCGGCCGCCGGGCGCTTCGGCGCGCTGCACTACCTGGAGCTGCCGGTGGCGCGCGGCGCCCGGCCGGTGCGCACGATCGACGTCGTGGCCGTCGCGTTTCGCCGCAACGGGGAGCCCACCGAGTCGCTGCCGCCCGTCCCGGCGGGCGCGCCGGTGCCCGGGATGGTCCCGGGCGAGCGGCACGCGGGCGACGGGTGGGTCGCGCGGCGCTTCGTCGCGCCCGGCCCGCCGGTGGTCGTCGATCCGGCGGCGCTGGCCGGCTACCTCGGCGGCGCGCTGGTGCTGGGGCGCTGAGCCGCTACGCGCCGAGCCCGGCGCGGTTGGACGGCAACGCGCCCAGCCCGTCCTCGGCCTCGTGGCCGCGGACCTCGCCGGTGACCCCGAGCTGCTCGAGGCGCCGGATCTCCTGCTCTCCGAGCCGGCGGGCCGGGTCGTCGGCCGGCAGCGGGGCGATCAGCCGCGCGATGCGGTTGCGCAGCTGCAGCGCGAAGTGGGGCGTCGAGGCGCCCATCAGCTGACGGACGTCGTCGACCGTCACTGGACGGTCGAGGCGGGCGGGGTGCTCGGCCTGGCTCATGCGGGCGGCTGACTCGATCCTGAGACGGGGACGATCTCCAACAAGGCGTCGATCTCGGCCTGGGTCGCGACGGAGATCGCGTCGTCGTCGCCGATGATCCAGCCGTGATTGTAGACCCCGCGCACGGGGTCGCGGCTGTAGCCCGGCTGGATGTCGAGCAGCTGCTGCTCGACGCGCTTGGGCACCTCGCCGGCTTTGTCGAGCAGCAGGAGCGGGCCGTACTTGCCCGACGCCGACAGCGGCGCGGCCGCCACGGCGTCCAGCGTGCGATCCGACCGCGCGAAGACCAGCCCGTGCCCGGCGTCCTGCACGCCCCAGCCGAACGAGCCGTCGGCGAAACGGGAGAACTCCACGGCGTTCTCGACGGGATCCTGCCCGCCGAGACGCGTGACCGTGCCGAGCTTGCGCAGGCGGTCGGTGACCTCCGGGCCGATGACCTTCGACGGGCCCAGCACGTACATCTTC
>DASPKC010000400.1:0-4213 GCA_035628295.1 Baekduia sp. | reverse complement strand
GGCCGCCCTGCGGCGCAGCGCCGGCGCCGTGGGCCAGACCGCGGAGCTGCTGGCCGGGCTGCGCGGCGACGGCGACGCGCTGGAGCGCCTGGTGCGCCAGTCGCGCCGGGTGGTCGGCGCCCTGGCGCGCGACGCCGAGGCGCCGGGGGCGGCCGTCGGCGCCGTGGCGGGCGTCCTGGACGCGACGGCCGCACGGCAGGCGCAGCTGGCCGCCGGGCTGCGGGCGCTGCCCGCCGGCCTGCGCAGCCCGCGCAAGGCGCTGGAGCAGACCGGCGCCGCGGTCGGCGACCTGCGCGGCGTCGTCCGCGACGCGCGCCCCGCCGTGGTGGCGCTGCGCACGCTCAGCCCCGACCTGACCTCGGCGGCGCGCGCCGCGCGGCCGGCGCTGGCGCAGGCGCAGGGCCTCGTGCGCACCGGTCCCGCCGACCTGCGGGCGCTGCGCCCGCTGCTGCGCACCGCCACGCCGGTCCTCGGGGAGCTCGTGCCGGTGCTGCGGTCGGCCAACCCGATGCTCGACCAGCTGCGTGCGCGGCTGCCCGACGTCTTCGCCTTCTTCGCCAACTGGGCCGACTTCACCGCCAACTACGACGGCAACGGCCACGCCGCGCGCATCGGCCTGGTCTTCGCGCCGCCGCCGCTGCACGAGCGCGGGCCCTCGGACACCAGGCCCGGCCACCTCCGCGCTCCGTTCGCGCGCACGCCGGGCGTCCTGGAGGGCGAGCCGTGGACCGACTTCGAGCAGTCGTTCGTCGGGAGCGCGCCGTGAGCGCCCGGGCGCTCGGCGTGGTCGCGGTCCTGGCGGCGGCGCTCGCCGTGGCCTGGGGGCCGTTCGGCGGCGGCGACGGCCGGCTGCTGCGCGCGGAGTTCACGAGCGCGCGGGGGCTGCTGGAGGGCAACGAGGTCCGCGTCCAGGGCGCGCCGGCGGGCTCGGTGGACGAGATCGAGCTCACGGACCGCAACACCGCGCTCGTGACCCTGCGCCTGGACGAGGCCGTGCCCGCCCCGCGGCGCGACGCCACCGCGGCGGTCCGCCCCGTCGACCTGCTCGGCGACGTGCACCTCGCGCTGGACCTCGGGGACGACCCCGCGCCGCTCACCGGCGCCATCCCGGCCGCGCGGACCAGCAACGCCCCCCGGCTCGACGACCTGCTGCGCGCGTTCGACCCGCGGGCCCGGCACGGCCTGCAGGCCCTGGTCGTCGCTCTGGGGCAGGGGCTCGAGCGCCGCGGCGACGACGCCCATGAGGCGGTGCTGCGGCTGCGGCCCGCGCTCGAGGCGACCGACGCGCTGATGCGCGAGCTCGACGACCAGCGGGCGGCGCTGCGCGAGCTCGTGGCCGACGCCCGGCGCGCCGCGGGCCAGCTCGCCGCGCGCGACGAGGACCTCGACGCCACGGTCCGCGGCCTGGCGGCGACGCTCGAGACGTTCGCCGCGCGCGCCGGCGGCGTGGACCGCGCGCTGCGCGACGCGCCGGGCCTCCTGGGCCGGCTGCAGCGCACGTCCACGGCCCTGGAGCGCACCGCCGGCGCGGCGGTCCCGCTCGCGCGCGAGCTGGGACGAGCGGCGCCCGACCTCACCGCGGTTGCCCGCGACCTGCCGGCGTTCGCCCGCGACGCCGAGCAGGCGGTCGACGACGCGCGGCCGCTGGTGCGCGACCTGGGAACCGTGCTGCGCGCCGCCCGCCCCGCGGCGCCGCGCCTGGCGGAGGGCTTCACCGCGCTCGCCGCGGCGGCGCCCGACATCGACCGCGTCAGCGCCGCGCTCGTCCCGGCCGCCAAGCCGATCTCCGAGGGGTTCTTCGTGAACTTCGCCGATCAAGCCGCGGAGCCCGGCAAGCAGCCCTTCGACCCGTTCGCCGACGCGCGCCGGCGCTACTGGCGCGGCGCGGCAGTCTTCTCCTGCGAGGCGTTCGGCATGGACGTCCGCGCCGGCTGCCTCTCGCGCTACCTCGGGCGCCGCGCCCGCCGGCAGCCGACCGCACGCGCCCCGCGCCCGGCGGCCCAGCCGCCCCGCGCGACCGCGCCGCCGCCGGCGGGCCCGCGCGACGGCGCGCCGCCGCTGCCCGCCGTGAAGCTGCCGGCCCTGCCGCCCGCGGTCGAGCAGATCGTCGGCAAGGTGCTCGACGCGGTCGAGGCGCGGCGCGACACGGACCTCCTCGACTTCCTCCTGGGCCCATGAGGCACGCGATGCCCGGCCGGCCCCCCCGCCGCAAGCCGCTGGAGCGCGCCGCCCACGCGGCGGAGCGCCTGGAGGGCCACACCCTGGCCCTGGGGCTGCTCGTCCTGGCGGTCGCGGTGGCGCTCAGCTGGGTGTCGATCGCGGCCATCAACGGCGTCCCGCTGACGAACCCCTACCGCGTCCAGGTCGAGGTCCCGGCGGACGGCCCGCTGCTCAAGGACGGCGACGAGGTCCGCATCGCGGGCCAGCGCGCGGGGCAGGTCCGCGGGGTCCGGATCGGCCGCGCGGGCGGTGCCCTGCTCGACGTGGACCTCGACGACGGCCCGATCGGCCCCGATGCGACCGCGGCGGTGCGGCTGCGCGGGCTCGCCGGCGCGACCTACCTGGACATCGCTCCCGGCACGCGGTCCGACGCGCTGCCCGAGGGCGGCCTCGTCCCGCGTGACCGCACGCGCGCGGGGGTCGAGCTGACCGACGTCGTCGATGCCTTCGACCCGTCCACCTCGGCGGCGATCCGGCGGGCGCTGGGCGGCTACGGCCCCGGGTTCGCCGGCCGCGGGGGCGACCTCGGCCGCGCGGTCTCCGACCTGGGCCCGGCGCTGGCGACCGCCACGCCGCTGCTGCGCGCGGCCACAGAGCGCCGCGGCGAGCTGGCGCGGCTGCTGGGCGGCGTGCGCCGCGTCGCGCGCGGCTTCGCCGCCCCAGGGACCACCGAGCTGCGCGACCTGCTGGGGCCGGCCGCGCGGACGCTGGCGGTCACCGCCGCGCGGCGCGACGACCTCCGCGCGGCCGTCGACGGCGTCGCGCCGCTGGCGCGCACGGCCGCCGCCACCCTCCCGCAGGCAGACGCGCTGCTCGCCGACCTCGCGCCGGCCGCGCGGCGGCTGGCGCCCGCCGTCGCGGCGCTGGACCGCCGGCTGCCCGCCGTGCGCCGGCTGCTGGCCCGGCGCGCGACGCTGCCCAGCCTCTCGGAGCTCGCCGAGCGCGCGCGCCCGACCCTGCGCGCCGCGCCGGGCGCCCTGGCCGACCTGGCGGCGCCGGCCGCCGCGCTGGCCCCCCTGGCCGGACCCGCCGGCGTGCTGTCCGGCCACCTCGCGCGCTACGAGCGCGACCTCTTCCTCGCGCCCCACGGGTTCACGCAGTGGGGCGGCTTCCGCTACGGCGTGGGCGAGGCGAAGGGCGCGCGGGCCGTGCGGTTCCTGCCGGTCTTCACCTGCATGCGCGCCCGGCGGCCGTACCCCGAGCCCGGCCAGGCGCTGCGCGACGCCGAGGGGTGCACCCCGTGAGCCGCCCGACTGTCGCCGAGCAGCGCCACCGCGACGCCGACACGTTCGCCCGGCGCCGCCGGGCGCAGGGTGCGGCGGTCCTGCTGGTGGTGGCGGCGGCCGCCCTGCTGGCCTACCTGCGCCCGGACCCGTTCGGCGGCGGCCAGGAGGTACGGATCGCCGTCGACGACGCGGGCGGGCTGACGCTCGTCGGCGGCGAGGTCCGGATGGCCGGGACCCCGGTGGGCCAGGTGACCGGGCGCGACCGGGTGGGCGACGACGCGGTGCTCACCCTCGAGATCGAGGACGGCGCCGGCGCGATCACGACCAAGGCGCGGGCCGAGGTGCGGCCTCGCACGCCGTTCGAGGGACCGGCGTACGTCGCGCTCTCCCCCGGCCCGCCGTCCGCGCCGCCGCTGGGCGACGCGGTCCTGCCGCGTGCGCGGACCCGCAACTACGTCGCGCTGGACCGCGCGCTGCGCTTCGCCCGCCCGCAGGTCCGCCGCGCGCTGCGCCGGGACGTCGAGCGGCTGGACGGCGCGCTGCAGCGCGGCGGCGCCGGCGGCCTGCGCGGGGCGCTGGACGCCGCGCCCGCGCTCACGCGCGAGCTCTCGGTGGCGGCCCGCGCGGCGCGCGGTCCTGACGGGGTGGAGCTGGGCCGCGCCGTCGCGCGGATGGCCGGCACCGTCGACGCGGTCGCGGGCGAGAGCGCCTCGCTCGTGCCGCTGGCGCGCGGGACGGCGCGGACCTTCGCCGCCCTGGGCACCGAC
>DASPKC010000399.1:0-3654 GCA_035628295.1 Baekduia sp. | reverse complement strand
GCCGAGAAGACCAGCGACTGGGTGCTGGAGCAGCTCTACGCGCTGGTCAACGCGCGCTACGAGGAGCAGCGGGCGATCATCCTCACCACGAACCTCGTCGACCCCGACGAGATGGCCGCGCAGATCACGCCGCGCACCGTGTCGCGCCTGGAGGAGATGTGCGACGTCGTGCCCGTCGGCGGCCAGGACCTGCGCCAGCGCGGCTTCGCCGGACAGGCCCCCGAACGTCCAGCAGGCGACGACGCCCCGCGGCCCTCGCCGCTCTGGGACGTCGCCTGAGCCCGCTCTCCCTACACTTCCGCCGCAAATGCCAGGAACGGTCATCGTCGGCGCCCAGTGGGGCGACGAGGGCAAGGGCAAGATCGTCGATCTCCTCGCCGAGCACGCCGACGTCGTCATCCGCTTCCAGGGCGGGAACAACGCCGGCCACACCATCGTCCACGGGGGTGAGACGTGGAAGTTCCACCTCATCCCCTCCGGGATCCTCTATCCCGGCAAGCAGTGCGTCATCGGCAACGGCGTCGTGGTCGACCCCGGCGTGCTGTGCGAGGAGATCGACGGCCTGCGGGCGCGCGGCGTGGACGTCAGCGGCCTGAAGCTGTCGGCCAGCGCGCACCTGATCATGCCCTACCACCTGCTGCTCGACCAGGCGGGCGAGCAGCGGCTGGGCAAGAACCCCATCGGCACCACGAAGCGCGGCATCGGCCCGGCCTACGCCGACAAGGCCGCGCGCCTGGGGATCCGCGTGCAGGACATGCTCGACGAGCGCATCCTCAAGAAGAAGATCGCCGCCGCGCTCGAGCCCAAGCGCCTGAGCCTGCGGCCCTTCGACAAGGTGATCGACCTGCAGGCGATGACCGACCAGTACCTGACGTACGGTCACCGCCTCGAGCAGCACATCACCGACGGCGCGGCGCTGTGCTGGCGCGCGCTGGAGGCCGGCCGCGGCGTGCTGTTCGAGGGCGCGCAGGGCGCGATGCTCGACATCGACCACGGCACCTATCCCTTCGTGACGTCGTCCAACCCCGTCGCCGGCGCCGCGTGCGTGGGCGCGGGCGTCGGGCCCAAGGACATCGACGAGGTCTGGGGCATCACCAAGGCCTACGTCACGCGCGTCGGCGCCGGCCCCTTCCCGACGGAGCTGCACGACGACACCGGCGAGCAGATCCGCCAGCGCGGCGGCGAGTTCGGCACGACCACCGGCCGGGCGCGGCGCACCGGCTGGCTGGACCTCGTGGCGCTGCGCTACGCCGCCCGCCTGAACTCGCTCACGGCGCTGGCCGTCACCAAGCTCGACGTCCTCAGCGGCTTCGACCGCATCAAGGTCTGCACCCGCTACCGCGGCTCGCAGGACGAGGACTTCGTCACCGACACGTTCCCCTACCACCAGTCGGTGGTCCACCAGGCGGTCGGCGAGTACGAGGAGCTCGACGGCTGGTCGGAGGACATCGGCGAGGCCCGCAGCGAGGCCGACCTGCCGCAGGCCGCCCGCGACTACCTGGCGTTCATCGAGGAGCACACCGGCGTGCCGGTCGTGCTCGTCGGCGTGGGGCCCGGCCGCGACCAGGTCATCTGGACCTCCCGCGCCGCCGAGGCGACCACGCTGCCCGCCGCGGCCGCCTAGCAGGGCCGGCCGGCGCCGCTCAGCGCCGGTCGTCGTCGACGACGCCGAGGACCTCGCGCTCGCCGCGGCGCAGGACCTTGAGCGCGAGCGCCAGGGCGCTCAGCATGAGCATCGCGGCGAGCGTCACCTGCACGCTGACGATGCCCTCCTCCGACCAGTAGACGTCGTCGAGCTTGAGCAGCAGCGCGGACTCGTCGAGCGTGAGCGCCACGCCGACGCCGAAGGGCAGCGCCAGCCACGGGTCGAGCTCCTCGTTGCGCGAGACGACCGACGCGCCGCCGGCCAGGAAGGCCAGCACGATGCCCGGCACGAAGTGGTGGATGTGGCGCTGGCCGAAGACCATGTTGCGAAAGGGCCCGAACCGGCCGCGGCGGCGGATGGTGTGCGTCGACGCCCGGGCGATGCCGAACGTGACGGAGAACGACACGAGCAGGTTGAGCAGCGCGTTCTCGCGCGTCGTGCCCGACCGGTAGCCCGCCATGGCGACCTCGACGGTCTCGCGGACGGCCTCCTCGGCCTCGAGCAGCGCCTCGACGGGACCCTCGGGCGTCTCGGGGCTGCGGCTGCGCCACACGCGGACGAGCTCGCCCCCGAGGACGAACAGCGTGGTCCCCAGCGCCGCGACGCCGAGCACCGCGGTGCGCCGCTCGGCCAGCTCGCGCCGGCGCCGGGCGGCCGGCAGCTCGATCGCGCCGGGCGGCCGGATGTCCGGCAGCAAGGCCAGCGGGGACTGGCTCACCGCCAGCGCTCCAGCAGCTGGTCGTCGGGGACCTGGCGCACCACCCGCGCCGGGACGCCCATCACCACGGCCCGCGGCGGGACGTCCGCCGTGACAACCGCGCCGGCCGCCACGAACGCCTCCTCGCCGACGGTGACGCCGGGCGTCAGGACGGCGCCGCCGCCCACCCGGCAGGCACGCCGCAGCGTGACGCCCCGCAGCGGCCCGCCGCGCGTCATGCGGGCCATCGTGTCGTCGTTGGTCGTCACGACGCCCGGCCCGAGGAAGACGTCGTCCTCCACCACGCTGAACGCCGTCAGGTACACGTTCGTCTGGACCTTCACGCGGGCGCCGATGACCACGTCGCAGTCGACGCTCGCGCCGCGCCCGACGAGCGAGCCGGGGCCCACGACGGAGCGCTCGCGCACGTACGCCTGGTCGCCGACGATCGCGTTCTCGCAGAGGCGCGCGCCCGCATTGACGACGCTGCCCGCGCCGATGCTCACGCCGGCCTCGACGACCAGCGCGTCGACCGGCAGGCCCGCGACGGCGGAGTTCGGCGCCAGCCGGGGGGCCTTGCCGAGGACCGCGTGGTCGCCCACCAGCACGCCGTCGCCGAGCGTGACGCCGTCGTGCACCACGACGTGCGCCCCGAAGGTCACATCGGTGCCGACCGTGGCCGACGAGCTCAGCACGAGTCCGGGCGCCTGCGCCATCGCCGGTACCCTAGCCGCCGTGACGGCCGACCCGACGACGCGCGGCGCCGTGCTCGGCCTCGGGATGATCGGCCGCCACCACGCGCGCATCCTGCAGACGCACCCCCGGATCGCGTTCGCCGGCGCGGTCGACCCAGGCGGCGACCGCTTTCGCGCCGTCCAGGACCCTGCGCAGCTGCACGGCTCGATCGCCGAGCTGCTGGACCGCGGGCGCCCGGACTTCGCGATCGTCGCGGTCCCGACCGAGGAGCACCTGCCAGCGGTGCAGGAGCTTGCCGCGGCGGGCGTGCACGTGCTCGTGGAGAAGCCCGTGGCGGCCACCGCCGAGGAGGCGCGCACGCTGATCGCCGCGGTCCGCGAGGCGGGACTGCACGGCGCCGTCGGGCATGTCGAGCGCTTCAACCCGGCGCTGCTGGAGCTGCGCCGCCGGCTGCGCGAGGGCCAGCTTGGCGAGGTCTTCTGCATCTCGACCGAGCGCGTCGGACCCTTCCCGGACCGGATCCGCGACGTCGGCGTTGTCAAGGACCTCGCCACCCACGACCTCGACCTCGTGCGCTGGATCGGCGGCACCCCCGTGGAGCGGGTGAGCGCCGAGA
>DASPKC010000398.1:0-20754 GCA_035628295.1 Baekduia sp. | reverse complement strand
GCCTCGCACGGGTGCATCCGGATGCGCGTCTCCGACGTCAAGCGCCTCTACGGGCGCGTCCCGGTCGGGACGCCCGTGCACATCAGCTGAGGCTCAGCGCACCACGCGCTCGCAATCGCCGGCGACCGCGTCGACGCGGTCGGCGAAGACGGCGTCGCTGCCGCTGCCGCAGCGCACGCGGTCGCGGGCGCTGTCGAGGACGTTGATGCGGTCGTTGCCCGACCCGCCCGACACGCGGTCGTGCCCGAAGCCGCCCCACAGGTGGTCGTTGCCCGGTCCGCCGCGCAGCCGGTCGTCGCCCCGGTCGCCGGTGAGGCGGTCGCCGCCGGACCCGCCGCGCAGCACGTCGTCGCCCGGCCGGCCGGCGAGCCGGTCGCGGCCCGGTCCGCCGCTCAGGCGGTCGTTGCCGGGCTGGCCCTCGAGCACGTCGTCGCCGGACTGACCGAAGACCCGGTCGTTGCCGTTGCCGCCGAGCAGCTTGTCGTCGCCGCGGCCGCCGAAGACCCAGTCGTGGCCCGCCAGGCCCATGACCTTGTCGCGCCGGGCGCTGCCGCGCAGGACATTGGCGAGCTTGGTGCCGACGCGCAGGCGCATGCCGTCGTAGCCGGGGTCGCGGCCCAGACGGCCGGTCACCACGACGGTCTCGCAGTCGCGGATCCCTGTGCCCGCCCGGTCCGCTGCGTCGACGTGCGCGACGTCGGTGCCCGGCCCGCAGTCGACCACGCGGTCCGCCGGATCGCCCGCCCGATCGGCGCTGTGCAGCTCGTCGTCGCCGCTGCCGCCCCGCAGCTCGTCGACACCGGCGCCGACCTCGAGGCGGTCGCGTCCCGCCCCGCCGCGCAGCGCGTCCTCGCCGCGGCCCCCGAACAGGCGGTCGTCGCCGCGGTCGCCGCGCAGCGAGTCGCTGCCGCTGGCGCCGACGAGCCGGTCTGCGCCGGTCCCGCCGCGCAGCAGGTCCGAGCCGCTCCCGGCGCGCAGGTCGTCGTCGCCGCCGTCGCCGCGCAGGCGGTCGGCGGCCTCGCCGCCGAGCAGCAGGTCGTCGCCGGCGCCGCCCCGGCCGCGGTCGTGGCCGAAGCCCAGGCGCAGGACGTCGGCCCCGCCGCCGCCGCGCACGCGGTCGTTGCCGGCTCCGCCGTGCAGCACGTCGCGGCCCTGGCGGCCGAAGAGCCAGTCGTTGCCGTTGCCGCCGGCGAGCCGGTCGCGGCCCGGGCCGCCGTCGAGCCGGTCGTTGGCCGACTGCCCGAGGAGGACGTCGGCGCCGCGGCCGCCGAAGAGGCGGTCGGCCGCCGCCCCGCCGCTCAGCCGGTCGTCGCCGGCATGGCCCACCAGACGGTCGTGACCCCGGCCGCCGCGCAGGACGTCCGGGCCGCGGGCGCCGTGCAGGACGTCGGCGCGCGCCGTGCCGCTCACGCGCCGGGCCTCGGCCGCCGAGCCGGGCGCGAGCGTGATGAGGGCAAGCAGGACCAGCGGGCTGCGACGCACCCCCCGGTGATCGGCCGCCGGCCGCCGGGGTTGACGCGGGCGGCCGGGAGCCCGGGCCGATCAGGCCCGCGCCGTGTGTGCCCGCCGGCCGCGACCGCGGCGGGCCGGGCAGGCCAGCAGGGACAGCATCACGAGCTCGCGCTGCCGGGCCGCGGCGGCGCGGGCGACCTCCTCGGAGCGGGACGACAGGCCGATCCGGCCGGTCGGGCGCTGGGGGCTCGGCGGCGGGGAGGGAGGCATGGCACTGCGTTTCCCCGCTCCGCGCGCACGCTGCACGCGCGATCCCCCCGACGAGGGATGGAGATGCCTCGTTCGACCGGCGCCGGACATCCGGTCCCGGCTGCGCCTGATCGGACATGGCGCGTTTGCATGCATGTCAAGGCGACGGGTACGGCGGCAGACATGGCTACTACCCCCCAGGCTCCTCAGAGCCCCGGCGCCACGCGTGGCGCCGATCTGTCCCGGGCTCGCGGCGCCGACCAGCGGCTCAGCACCGAGACCAAGCACTCCACCAAGACCACCGAGTTCTTCGCGATGCTCGCCGTGATCGCCGGCATCCTCATCAGCGCGGCGGTCATCAAGGGCGGCGACACCGGCGGCACCGATGAGTTCATCGCCCGCCAGGCGTGGCTGTACGTCTCGATCGTCGCCGGCGCCTACTTCCTCAGCCGCGGGCTGGCGAAGTCCGGCAGCCGGGACCCCTACTGGTCGGGCGGCAGCAACGAGCACCGCGACCACGATCGCGACTCGCGCCTGAGCTAGACGTCTCCCCGAAAGGGACCACCGGAGGACCGGGGCCGCCTGCTGGGCGGCCCCGGTGCGTTCCGGGGCGCCGTTCAGGTGCCGCAGAAGGTGCGGTACGGCCCGTCGCACGCCGGCGCGGGCGCCGCGTAGGCCTCGAGCCCCGGGCGGTCCTCGAACGGCCGGCGGACGACCTCGACCAGACGGTGCAGCGGCCCGACGTCCCCCGCGGTCGCCGCGGCGAGCGCCTCCTCGACCTGCTGGTTGCGCGGGATGAACCGCGGGTTGACGCGGTCCATGGCGTCGGCCACCGCGCCCCGCTGCCCGGGGTCCGCCGGCAGCTGCGCGCGCCAGCGCGCGAGCCACGGGTCGACCGCGTCGGGCAGCTCCGCCGGCGCGCCGCGCAGCACGGCGGCCAGCGAGCGGAACGTCGCGGTCCAGTCCAGCTCGTGCTCCTGCATGAGCCCGAGGAGGTCGCCGGCCAGGGCCTCGTCGGTGCCCGGCCCCTCCGGGAGGCCGAGCTTCGCGTGCAGGCCGGGGCGCCAGCGGCGGTCGAAGCGCTCGCCGAAGGTCTGCAGGACCTCCCCGGCGGCGGTCGCCGCGGCCTGCGGCTCGGGTGCGAGCAGGCCGAGGAGCGCCTCGGCGAAGCGCGCGAGGTTCCACTGCATGACCGCGGGCTGGTTGGCGAACGCATACCGGCCACCGTGATCGATGGAGCTGAACACGGTGGCGGGGTCGTAGGCCTCCATGAACGCGCAGGGGCCGTAGTCGATCGTCTCGCCCGAGATCGTCACGTTGTCGGTGTTCATGACGCCGTGGATGAAGCCGACGAGCATCCAGCTCGCGACGAGGGCCGCCTGGGCGTCCACCACCGCCTCGAAGAGGGCGAGGTACGGGTCGTCGGCCTCGGCCGCGTGCGGGTGGTGGCGCGCGATCGCGTGGTCGGCGAGGCGGCGCAGCACTTCGGGATCGGGGTGCATCGCCGCGTACTCGAAGGTGCCGACGCGCAGGTGGCTGGCGGCCACGCGCGCCAGCACGGCGCCCGGCAGCGGCGTCTCGCGCAGCACGGTCTCCCCTGTGGCGACCACGGCGAGCGACCGCGTGGTCGGGATCCCCAGCGCCTGCATGGCCTCGCTGACGACGTACTCGCGCAGCATGGGGCCGACAGCCGCCTTGCCGTCGCCGCCGCGCGAGAACGGCGTGCGGCCCGAGCCCTTCAGGTGCAGGTCGCGGACCCGGCCGTGCCGGTCGCGCAGCTCGCCGACCAGCAGCGCCCGGCCGTCGCCCAGGCGGGGCGAGAGGGCGCCGAACTGGTGCCCGGAGTAGCCCTGGGCCACTGGGGTGGCGCCCGCGGGGGCCGCGGCGCCCACCAGCAGGGCGAGGCCCTCGGGCGAGCGCAGGTGCTCCGGGACAAGCCCGAGGTCGTGCGCCAGCGGCTCGTTGAGCGCCAGCAGCTCGGCGGCCGGGACGGTCCCCTGCCACGGGACGCAGAGCTCGGGCAGCTCCCGGGCGAAGCGGCTGTCGAAGGCCGGCAGCGTGTCGGCGGCGAGGGACATGGCGCCAGGGTAGGTCCCCGGCGCCGCCGCCTCTCACCGCCGGACCGTCCGGCCGCCGGTCAGCCGGAGCCCAGCGCGATCTCGGTCGCGAACGGGCTGCTGCCCACCATCGGCCAGTCCTCCGGGTGCTCGGAGTCCGGGTCCCGCGTGCCGAGGTAGCGGGCCAGGTGCGGCGCAGCGATCTTCGTGGGCGGGTTCCACCGCTCACCGGACGCCGCGCGCTCGAGCACCGCGGGGGTCAGCATGACGCCGCGGAGCTTGACGTCGAACGGCGGGGCAGCCTCGATCAGGCCGAGGTCGGCGAGGATGGCGCGGGCCGCCGCAGCCGCCTGCCGCGCCGCCACGCCCCCCTGGTTGGGAAAGCCCGCGGTCATGTCGCCCGCGGCATACACGTCGCGCAGGCCGCGCACGGCGGCATGGTCGTCGATCTCCACCATGCCGTCGGCGCCCTGCGGGACGCCGTCGAGGTCGGCGACGATCACGCGCGGCATGGTCACGACGTGGTCAGCCGGGATCGGCTCGCCGTCGGCCACCACGATCTCGCGCCCCCGGACCTCGAGGGCGGCCACGTTGCAGTGCAGCCGGACGCCGGACTTGCGCAGCAGCATCTGGGCGGTGTCGGCGGCGTCGAGGCCCAGCGAGATGAGGGGAAGGTCCTCGGCGGTCACGATCGAGACGCCCACCCGTGCGAGGCCGCGCTCGCGCAGGCGGTGGCGCGTCAGGAGCGCGAGCTCGTAGAGCGGCAGGCACCAGTTCTCCGCGCGCGGATTGACGAACGCGATGCTGTCCGACTGGCCGAACTCGAGGTGATCGATCATCCCGTCGAGGACCGGCACGTCCGCGGGGCCGCTGAACATGCGGGCGCCGGGCAGGCCCTCGCGCGGTTCGCCGCCGATCGCGAGCATCAGCGCGCGGTAGCGCAGCTCCTGCCCGCCGTCGGTGCGGGCGCACCTGCGCGCCGCGTCGACGCCGGCGAGGCGGGCGCGGACGAGGCCCACGCCCTGCTCCTCGGCGAAGCCGGCGAGGTGGAGCGCGGCCGGCGCCGTGGCCCCGAACCCCTCGAGCACCGAGAGCGGCCGGTAGACGAAGCGCGGCTCGGGGCAGATCATGGTGATCGGCAGGTCGCGGCCGGTCATGGCCCGCAGCGCCAGCACCGCCTCGAGGGCGGCGACGCCACCCCCGGCGACGATGATCGGAGTGTCGACGTCAGGCCGGTTCGTGGAGTGTCGGCGGAGCATGGCGAGAGTGAAGGGACTTCGCCGGGCGCCGGCATCCGCAGTCCGCCACATCGCGGTTGCGGGGGAGTGCGGGGTTCTCGTGGTGCCAGGTGAGCCCGCGCTCAGGCCGCGGGGTTCGCGCGCGCCCAGGCAGCGATCTCCTGCGAGCCGTCGACGACGGTGCCGTCGTCGAGCACGAGCGTGGGCACGTACTGGTTGCCCGTCAGCTCGCGCACGCGGCGCCGGGTGGGGTTCAGCGCCTTGCCCAGCACTCCCAGGCCGTAGGTCCGCACGACCTCCGGGTCGTGTCCCGCCTCACGCAGGGCGTGATACGCCGTCCCGCAGAAGTGCGTGCCGCCCGGCCCGATGCCCGGGCGCTTCCAGGTTCCCCAGCAGACGTAGAGCTTCATCGGCCCATCCTGACGGGTCGCCACGCCTCCGGCGGGGCCCGCCACGCCGGCGGGCCCCCGATTCGGCTCAGCAGGACGGCTGAGGCTGCGCCTTGGTCGACGCCCACGCCTTCTCCTGGGCGTAGGTGCTCTGGTACGAGCCGGACCCGTCGAAGTCGAAGTAGTGGTGGGCCTCGTAGCGCAGGTTGCCGGCGGGGTCGTCGACCCAGGGCCCGCGCGGATGGCACGCCGCGAACGAGCGCACGCCGTCCCAGGCGTAGGCCGGCACGTAGATCGTGCGGGCGCTGTCGGACCGGCGGATGCCCTCCACGGCGAGCCTCGAGGCCGACTCCCACTCTCGGCGGCCGGGAAGGTGCCGTAGATGGCCTTCCACGGCTTCACCCCGTTGGGATCGTTCATCAGCCCGTAGCCCGCGATACCGGGCACGCCCTTGAGCTCCCCGGCCAGCTTCTGGCGCGCGACAACGCCAACGTCGAGCACCTCACCGGCGGCCCGGCGCCAACGCGCTGAGCGGCGCGGGCGGCGACGACGTCCTGCGCGGCGGCTTGGGCGCCGACGTCCTCGACGGCGGCTCGGGCACCGACAGCGTCAGCTACGACGATGGCCAGCACGACGCCGGCGTCTCGGTCGACACCGACAAGCTGCCCGACGACGGTCTCGTCCGCGGCGACGCGGTCATGGCGATCGGACCCAGCGTCGCGATGCAGCACCAGGCCCCCGGCCAGCGCGCACTGGGACTTGCGATGCAGCAGCTGCAAGCGGCGCAATTCATCGAAGCCGCGGACCTTTCAGCGCACGAGCTGCAGCCCGTTGTCGACGTCGGGAACCGAAATCGGTGTCGTGTCGTGCATGCGAGCAGGGTCCACCTTGGGTCCCCACGCGCGGCCGGCTGCCACACCGTCGCCACACATCCGCGCGCTTCGCGCGCACCGGCGGTGCCATCACGGCACAGGCGCCGCCCGTTGCACTGCCGGCCGCCGCCGCAGGCCATAGACGGTCGTAGGTCCCCGCGACCCACGGCAACGGCCGCCGGCCACGCCTCGCGCGGCCACCTGTTGGCGGATCGCCGCGGGATTCGGCGGTCGATCCGGCAACAGCTGCGGGAGCCACCGCGTCGCCCGGCTCCGTCAGCAGCGCACCTAGGCAGACGCAGAAAGCGAACTCGCCGTCGTCCCTCTGGCCGCAGACACCACGCGGCCACCCTGGGGGCCGAGGCGATGGGCGGGCATGCCAGACCGTCGGGCGACCCCGGCCACCGTCCTCAGTTCCACAGAACGTGCGCGCACTCGCCAGTCGTAGAGCGGCAGCTCGAGCTGCGAGGCCGTTGAGGGGTCTGCCGGAACCGGTGACGTCTTCATGTCGGATTGGCGCGGCCCGCGCGCCGGCCTGGCAGGAGCGCCGGGATGGCCGCCGTGGGCGACCCTCCGCGACCGGGCGGCGGGCGCGAAGGGCGCGGTCCGTGGCCCAGAGGTGGCCCAGAGGCCGTCCGGGTCGTTCAATGCGAACGGCGCCGAAGTGGCGCCGTTGCAGGGACTTCCCGAGGAGCCGCCGAGCGGATTCGAACCGCTGACCCCTTCATTACGAGTGAAGTGCTCTACCAGCTGAGCTACGGCGGCGACGGCTGACGAGTCTAGCGAGGTCCTCCGGGCACCGGCCGACCGAGCCGGCCCGCATCCCGGTGCCCGCGGCGGGTAGCGCTCTCGGCATGCTGCAGCGCGACGTCGCGGAGGGCATCCACCGGATCGAGGAGGCCGACACGAACTGGTACCTCGTCGAGGACGGCGCGGCGCTGACGGTCGTGGACGCCGGGTTCCCGGCGTCGTGGGGCACGCTCGAGCGGGTGACCGGCGAGCTGGGCCGCTCGCTCGGCGACATCGTCGCGGTCGTCCTCACGCACGGGCACTTCGACCATGTCGGGTTCGCCGAGCGGGCGCGGACGGAACTGGGCGTCCCGGTGCACGTCCACGAGGAGGAGGTCGAGGTGGCGCGGCGGCCGTGGCACTACGACCACGAGCGCTCAAGGCTCCCGTACGGCCGCCACCCCGGGTTCGTCAAGACCTTCGCGCTGATGGGGGCGCACGGGGCGCTCTGGGTCAAGGGCGTCGAGGAGCCCGAGACCTACGTCGACCACGACGAGCTCGACGTCCCCGGCCGCCCGCGGGTGGTGCCCACGCCCGGCCACACGCACGGGCATTGCGCCCTGCACTTCGCGGACCGCGGCGCCGTGATCGCCGGCGATGCGTTCGTGCTGCGCGACCCCTACACCGGGCGCGAGGGGCCGTGCATCGTGGCCGGCGCCGCGACGGCCGACAGCGAGCGGGCGCTGGCGTCCGTCGACCACCTCGCGACGCTCGACGCGGCCGTGGCGCTCACAGGGCACGGTCCCCCGTGGACCGGCGGCCTCGCCGAGGCGGCTGCCCGCGCCCGCGCGGCCGGCCCGGCCTGAGTCACCGCAGCCGCGCGAGCAGCGCCTCGGACGGGGCGAGCCGCAGCGCAGCCACCTCCAGGTCGCCGGCCGGCCGCCCCGGGTCGGTCGACACCAGCAGGTCCGCGCGCGGCGGCAGGCCGGCCGCCGCGCCGAACGGTCGCGGCTGCGCGGCGAAGTTGACGACGGACAGCACGTCGTCGCCGGCCTCGCCGAGCCGCACCCAGGCGAGCAGGTCGTCGCCTGCGTCGAGCATCCGCTGCCCGCCCGTCTGCAGGACCGGCTCGCGGCGGCGCAGCGCGCCCAGGCGCCGCGCGAGCGCCAGGGTGGAGGCGGGGTTCTGCGCCTGGCGCGCCACGCACAGCTCCTCGGCCTCGGCGACCAGCGGCAGCCACGGCTCGCCCGTTGTGAAGCCCGCGCCCGGGCCCGCCTGCGACGGCGGCCGCCAGGGGATCGGCGCCCGCTCGGGGTCGCGGCCGTCGACGTCGACGACGCGCCCGGGCGGGATCTCGGCGTCCGGGAGGCCCAGCTCCTCGCCCTGGTAGAGGAACGGGGTGCCGCGCAGCGCGTGCAGCATCACGAGCACCGCCCGCGCCGCCGCCGGGCCGAAGCGCGACGCCACGCGCGCGTGGTCGTGGTTGGCCAGGAACCACGCGGGCCAGGCGGCCCCGTCGGACAGCGCCTCGAACCTGTCGATGGAGGCGCGGAACGCCTCGGCCTGCCACGGCAGCCGCAGGAACACGAAGTTGTGCGCCATGTGGAGCTCCTCGCCGCTGGACACGTAGGCGACGACGCGCCCGAGATCGAAGAGGTAGACCTCGCCCACCAGCAGCCGCTCGGGGTACTCGTCCACCACGCGCCGCAGGCCGCGCAGGCGCTCGTGGATCGTCGGCTGCCAGTCCTCGTCGGGGCGCG
Organism: Baekduia sp.; assembly: GCA_035628295.1. Classification (GTDB taxonomy): domain Bacteria; phylum Actinomycetota; class Thermoleophilia; order Solirubrobacterales; family Solirubrobacteraceae; genus Baekduia. Next base: position 12,008 of record DASPKC010000398.1, on the reverse strand, counting down.
GGCGGCCCGCCTGCACGTCGCGCAGCTCGGGGTCCTTGGCCAGGCGGTGTGCGACGTCGATGCGAAAGCCGTCCACGCCGCGGTCGCACCAGAAGCGCAGGACGTCGTGCATGGCGTCCCGGACCTCGGCGTTTTCCCAGTTGAGGTCGGGCTGCTCGGGCAGGAAGGAGTGCAGGTACCACTGGCCGGTGGCCTCGTCGAACGTCCACGCGCGGCCCACGCGGGCGAAGCACGACTGCCACGCGTTGGGCGGCTCGCCGGGCGCCCGGCCGTCGCGCCAGACGTACCAGTCGCGCTTGGGGTCCTCGCGCGACGAACGCGACGCCTGGAACCACGGGTGCCGGTCGGAGGTGTGGTTGGGGACGAAGTCCACGAGCACCCGGATGCCGCGCGCGTGCGCCTCCTCGATCAGGCGGTCGGCGTCGGCCAGCGTCCCGAAGACCGGGTCGACGTCGCAGTGGTCGGCGACGTCGTAGCCGAAGTCCGCCATCGGCGACGGGTAGAAGGGCGAGAGCCAGACGCCCGTCACGCCGAGCTCCTGCAGGTGGTCGAGATGGGCGATGACGCCGGGCAGGTCGCCGACCCCGTCGCCGTCGGCATCGGCGAACGAGCGCGGATAGATCTGGTAGATCGCGCCGCGCCGCCACCACGCCTGCTCGGAGTCCATCACCCGCGCCTACCCCGTCGCTGCGGGCCCTGATCGCCCCGGGCTTGCGAGGATCGCGCGGTGCCGGCCTTTGACCTGCAGTCGCACTCGACGTGCTCGGACGGGACGCTGGCGCCCGCCGAGGTGGTGGCCCGCGCCGCCGCGGCCGGGATCGAGCTGCTCGCCCTGACCGACCACGACACCGTCGACGGCGTGCCCGAGGCGGTGCAGGCCGGGCTCCGGCACGGCGTGCGCGTCGTCCCCGCGGCGGAGATCAGCGCGCTGGACGGCGACCACGAGGACCTGCACGTCTGCGGGTACCTCCTGGACCCGCAGGACGCTGGGCTACGGGCGGCGCTGGAGGCCTGGCGCGCCGACCGCGCCGCGCGCGCCGAGCGCATGGCGGACGCGCTCGAGGAGGCGGGCCTCGCGCTGGACCGCGCGCCCCTGGACGCGCGGCGGGCGGCGGGCAAGCCCGTCGGACGGCCGCATCTCGCCCAGGCGGCCTTCGGCCACCCCGCCAACGCGGCCCGCGTGCGCGACGAGGGTCTCGCGGACGCGAGCGCGCTGCTGGAGGCCTACCTCATCCCGGGCGCGCCCGCCTACCGCCGGCGCACGACGCCGACGGTTGCCGAGGCGATCGAGGTCATCCACGCCGCCGGCGGAGTCGCCGTCTGGGCGCACCCGTTCTGGGACGTGGACGCGCCGCAGGACGTGCTGGACACCATCGACCGCTTCGCCGCCCTGGGGCTCGACGGCGTCGAGACCTTCTACGTGACCCACACGCGCGCACAGGTCGACCTCCTCGTCGCGCACTGCGCCGCGCGCGACCTGCTGACCACCGGCTCCACCGACTTCCACGGGCCCGGCCACCGCCTCTTCTCGCGCTTCGGCGCCTTCGAGCTGCACGGCCGTGAGCCGCGGCTGGGCCCGATCGCCGGTGTGTCCTGAGCTCCTCACGCGGCACAGGGTGCCCGTGGCGCGGGGGGCCGTCGTGAAGAGGCGGTGACCGCCGCGGCGACGCGCCCGGCGCGGCGAGCCCCTACTGTCCTGCGCCGACGATGGGCGCCCTCGAGGCCATCTTCCTCGGCCTCCTCCAGGGCCTGACCGAGTTCCTGCCGATCTCCTCGAGCGGCCATTTGCGCATCTTCCCGGCCTTCTACGGCCACGAGGACCCGGGAGCGGCGTTCACCGCGGTCATCCAGCTCGGGACGATGGCCGCGGAGCTGATCTTCTTCCGCCAGGACCTGTGGAACATCGGCACGACCTGGCTGGCGTCGCTGCGCGACCCGTCCAAGCGCGGCCTGCACGAGGCGCGGATGGGCTGGTACCTGATCTTCGCCACGATCCCGATCAGCGTCTTCGGCCTCGCGTTCGACGACACGATCGAGACCAGCGCGCGCGACCTGACGCTCATCGGCTGCACGCTGATCGTGTTCGCCCTCATCCTGCTGTGGGCCGACAACCGCGCGCGCTGCGAGCGGGGCATCGAGCAGCTCAGCCTGCGCGAGGGGCTGCTGATCGGCAGCGCACAGACGCTGGCGCTCGTGCCGGGCGTGTCGCGGTCCGGGGCGACGATCACCGCCGGCCTGCTGCTCGGGCTCGACCGGGCGGCCGCCGCGCGGTTCTCCTTCCTGCTGTCGATCCCGGCGGTGGTGCTGTCGGGGCTCTACCAGCTCAAGGACATCGGCGGCGAGGGCGGCGCGCCGGTCGGCGCCACGATCATCGCCGCGCTCCTGGCCTTCGTCGTCGGCTACGCGTGCATCGCGGGGCTGCTGCGGTTCCTCACCTCGCACACCCTGCGGGTGTTCGTGGTCTACCGCGTGCTGCTCGGCGGCCTGGTGCTGGCGCTCGTGGCCGCGGGCGCGATCAGCTGACGCGGCGCTCGACGCGCGAGGCGAGCGCCTCGAGCAGGAGCTCCTCGGTGGGGTTGAGGGCCAGCATCGTGCGCGCCTCCTCCACGAGCTGCACGGCATCGCGAGCGCGCGCGGAGGACGCGACGCGCTCGGCGTCCTGCGCGAGCTGCTCGGCGCGATCGGCGTGGTGGGCGAGCTCGGGCGCCCCGTCCAGCACGGCCGCCACGTCGCGGAACCACAGACCGGCCAGCAGCAGCCCCCGGTCGAGCGTCGCCGTGAACGCGCGGCGCGCCGCGCGCCGCCCGGACGTCTCGCCGGCCTTGCGCGCGCGCCGCGCCTCGCGGTCGGGCAGGTAGGACGCCTCGGCCTCCACCCGCTGCGCGTCGGCCTCCGCGGCCTGGTCGCCGTGGGCGCGGGCCTGGTCGAGCAGGCCCTTCCACGGCGCCGACGCCAGGTCGCCGCGCACGCACGCGCGCGCCAGGCCCTCGGCCGCGGCGCGCAGCGCCGGCCCCTCGCCGAGGGCGAGCGCCAGCGCGAGGCCGGCATCGCCGAGGCTCAGCCGCGCGCACGCCAGCGCCTGCTCGGGTGCGACGCCGTGACGCTGCAGCCGCTGGGCCAGCGCATCCGGGGCCAGCGCCTCGAAGCGCACCGCCTGGCAGCGCGAGGCGATGGTGGCCAGCACGTTGGCCGGGCGATCGGTGAGCAGGACGAGGTGCGCGAAGGCCGGCGGCTCCTCGAGCGTCTTGAGCAGCTTGTTGGCGGCGCTGTCGTTCATCGACTCCGCCTGCTCGAGCACGAAGACACGGCGGGGCGCCTCGAACGGGGTGCGGGTGACGGCGCCGACGACGGGCTCGTCGATGTCCTCGACGAGCAGTCCGGCCGCGCCGCGCGGCGTCACCCACGTCAGGTCCGGGTGGACCTTGTGCAGGACGCGCTCACGAACCGCGGCAGGGTCCGCCGCCCCCTCGCCCAGCAGGGCGGCGGCCAGCTCCAGGGCCGCCTGCGCCTTGCCGGCGCCGGCCGGTCCATGGAACAGGTAGGCGTGGGAGGCGCGGCCGCCGGGAGGCAGCGCCGCGCCCAGGACGGCCTTGGCGTGGGGATGGCGCTCGAGGACCTCGGCCAGCACGGCGGCTCAGGGTACGGGTAGCGTCGGAGGCGTGACGTTCGTGACCGTCGAGGGCATCGACGGCGCGGGCAAGACGACGCTGGCGCGCGCCCTGCACGCCGAGCTCGTCGCCCGCGGCCTGCCCGTCGAGCTCCTGCGCGAGCCCGGCGGCGTCGCCACGTCCGAGCGCATCCGTGAGCTGGTCAAGGACCCCGGCCTCGTCGTCGGTGGGCGGGCGGAGGCGCTGCTCTTCGCGGCCGCCCGGGCGCAGCTGGTCGAGGAGCGCCTGCGCCCCGTGCTCGACGCGGGGGGCTGGATCCTGCTCGACCGCTTCGTCGACTCGTCGCTGGCCTACCAGGGGGCGGCCCGGGGGCTGGGCGTGGAGGCGGTGGCCGCCGTCAACGCCTTTGCCACGGGCGGGCTGGTCCCCGACCGGACGCTGCTGCTGCGGGTCGACGCCGCGACCGGGCGCGCCCGGCAGGACGGCCGCGGCAGCGGCGCAGACCGGCTCGAGCAGGCCGGCGACGCCTTCCAGGCGGCCGTGGCGGGCGCCTACGACGAGCTCGCGGCGGCCGAGCCGGCGAGGTTCCGGGTCCTGGACGCCGCCCAGCCGCCCGAGGCCGTCCTTGCGGCGGCACTCGGGGCGCTGGCCGACCTCCTGCCGGTCTAACCTCAGGGCGCGGTGGCCGCCCGCTTCGACGCTGAGGGGTTCGAGCTCGTCCCGGCCACGCCGGGCACGACGCTCCTGCGCATCCACGGCCGGTGGCACAGCGACATCCGCGAGCGCCTGTCGCCGCCCCTGCTGCTGCTCGACGACGGCCGCCGGACCCACCGGCTGGCCCCGCTTCCGGGCCCGGACGACGCGGCGCCCCACGCCGGGCCCGACGGCCCGGTGTGGCGTGCCGCCTACAGCGCCCCGGCCGACCTGGTGGAGCACCCGCGCACGGCCTACGCGCTGGAGGCCGGCAGGACGATCGCCGACCTGCCGCGTCCGGTCCCGCGGGCCAAGGGCGCGGCGGTCGCCGCCCCGAGCGCCGGCGAGGAGCGCCGCCGGCGCGCGGACGCCGAGCGCGCTGCGGAGGCCCGCCGCCAGGCGATGCGCGAGCTCGAGCTGCGCCTCGACGAGGAGGCGGCGGCCCGGCGCGAGGCCGAGCGCCGGATGGTGGCCGAGCGGGCGGCGCGCGAGCGCGCGGAGGCCGCAGCCGCCGCGCACTCCGACCGGGTCGCGCTGCTGGAGGCGCGCGTCGGCGAGCTGGGGCGCGCGCGATCGGAGGCCGAGGCGGTCGCGCGGCACGCGGCCGAGGAGGTCACCCACGCCCGCGAGGAGCTCGACCGGCGCCTGCGCCAGGAGCGCGCCTCGCTGGTGGCCAAGGCCGCGCAGGACATCGAGGCGACCCGCGAGCGCGAGCGGGCCGCGGCGCGCGAGCAGCTCGCCGCCGCCGAGGAGCAGCTCGCCCGGGAGCGGGCCGCGGCCGCGGAGCGTGCCGAGGCGCTGCGGACCGCGCGCCAGGAGGGCGAGCGCGCCGCCGCGGCCGCCGCGGCGGCCGCCGAGCAGCTCGAGGCAGCGCGCGCTGAGGCCGCGCAGGAGCTCGATCGCGTGCGCGCGGCGCTGGCGCAGCGCACCGCGGACCTCGAGGACGCGCGCCGGCGCGCGGCGGACGAGGCCGCCGAGCTCGAGCGCCAGGTCGCCGCCGAACGCGACGAGCGCGTGCGGGCCGCGGCCGGCGCCGAGCAGGCGGCGGGCGAGGCCGCGGCCCGCGAGCAGGAGCTCGCCGCCGCGCAGGAGGCGGTGCGCGCGGCCCGCGCGCAGCTCGAGGAGCAGGGTGGCGCCCTGCAGGCGGCCGAGGCGCGGGTGACGCAGGCCGTCGAGGCCCGCAAGGTCGCGGAGGCGCGCGCCGCCGAGGCGGCGAAGGCGTTCGGCCGCGCCGATCGCCTGGAGCGCGAGCGCGAGGAGGCGGTCGCGGCTGCCCAGGTCGCGCAGGAGCGCGGCGCCCGGGCCCAGGAGCGCATCGCCGCGCTGGAGGCCGAGGCGGCCGCCGCGCGCCGGGCCGCGGCCGCCCAGGAGCAGGCGGCGCACGAGCAGCTGGCCGAGGAGCGCGCGAGCCGCGAGCTGGTGGAGGCGCAGCTGCGGGCGGCGGAGGCCGTCGCGGCCCAGCTCGCGCAGGCCAGGACGGAGCTCGAGCGCGAGACGGCGGCCCGCCATGACGCCGAGCGCCGCGTGCACGAGGCCGCGGCGGAGATCGCCGAGCTGCGCGTCGCCGCGGCGCAGGCGGCCGAGGAGGCCCACCGCGCGCAGGCCCGCGTCGCCGAGCTGGCCGGCGCGCAGGAGCGCGCCGCGGCGTTCGAGCAGGACGCCGCGCGGGCCGCGCAGGCCGACCGGCGCGTGGCCGACCTGGAGGCCCAGATCCTCGAACTCGGCGTCGCGGCCGGCGAGGCGCAGGAGCAGCTGCGCGAGCTGGAGGCCCGGGCGGCGCAGGCCGCCGCCGCCGAGGCGCGCGTCGGGCAGCTCGAGCAGGAGCTGGCCGCCGCGCGCGAGCACGCAGCGGAGCACGACGATGCCGCCCTGCGGGCCCTGCAGGAGGCGCGCGAGGAGATCGACGCGCATGCGTCCCAGGCGCGCGAGGCCACCGGCCGGGCCGCCGAGCTCGAGGAGCGCCTCGGCGAGCTGGAGGGTCTGCGGGAGCGCGAGGCGCGCGAGGCCGCCGAGCAGCTGCGCGCGGCGGGCGAGCGCGTGGCCGCGGCGGAGACGGCGGCCGCCCAGCGCCTGGAGGCCGTGCGCGAGCGCACGGCGGCCGAGCAGCGCGAGGCCCGCGAGCGCATCCAGGCGCTGGAGGCCGACCTGGCGCGCGCCGAGCGCGACGCGGTGCGCCGGGCCGAGGCCCTGCAGGCGCAGGCCGGCGAGGCCGAGCGGCAGGCGGCCGAGCGCATCGCCTCCGTCCAGGCGCAGCTCGATCAGGTCCGCTGGGCGGCCGAGCGCGAGGCCGAGACGCTGCGCGCCCGGGCGGGCCAGGCCGCCGAGCAGGCCGCCGCCCAGCTCGAGGAGGCCCGCCGCGACGCAGCCGCGGCGCAGGCCCGCGCGCGCGAGGAGGCCGCCGAGGCGCTCGCCCGGGCCGCGCGCGAGCGCGACGCCGAGCAGGAGGCGGCGCGCGCCGAGCTCGCCGCGGCCCAGGAGGAGGTCCGCGAGGCGCGCAGCGCGGGGCAGGCCGCCCTGGAGGCGGCGCGCGCCGAGGCGGCGGCCGAGGTCGAGGCGCTGCAGACGGCGCTGGAGGCCGCGCGTGCGGACGCGACGCGGGAGGCCGGCAGCGCGCGCGAGCAAGCGGAGCGCGAGCGGGCGGCCCTCGAGGTCGAGCTCACCGCCGCGCGCGAACGGGCGGCGGCGGAGGTCGAGGAGCTCCGTGCGGCCCACGCCGCCGAGGTCGAGGCGGCCGGGCAGCGGGCGGCCGCGCTGGAGGCGCGCCTGGCCGAGCTGGAGCGCGAGGCCCGCGCAGGTGCCGAGGCCGCGGAGCGCCTGGCCGCGGTCGAGCCGCGCGCCGTCATGCTCGAGGCGCGTGTGGAGGAGCTGGCGCGCGAGGCGCAGGCGGGCGCCGAGGCGGCCCAGCGCCTCGCAGCGGTCGAGCCGCGCGCCGCCGAGCTGGAGGCCGCGCTGCAGGACGCCCGCCGGCGACTGGCCGAGGAGGAGCGTCGCGCGGCGGCGGCGCAGAGCGCGGCCGCCGCCTCCGTCGCCGAGCTCGAACGGCGGGCAGAGGCCGCCGAGGCCGCGGCGGCGCAGGCGACCACCGCGCGCGAGCAGGCGCAGGCCGCGGCTGCCGAGCTGCGCGACCGCACGGCCGGGGCCGAGCGCCGCAGCGCGGAGGCCGAGCGCGCCGCCGAGGCCTTGCGGGCCGAGGCCGCCGCTGCCGCCGCAGCGCAGGCCGACGCCCGGCAGGCCGCGTCCGCCGCGGCGCAGCGCGCCGCGGCGATGGAGGCCCGGGCGACCGAGGCCGCCACGCGGGCGGGCGGCCTGGAGGAGCGCCTGCAGGAGGTCCGGGCTCGCGCGGCCGAGCTCGAGGACGCAGCGGCCAGTGCGGCCGAGCGCGCGAGCGCCGCCGAGGCCGAGGCCGCCCGGGCGGCGCGGCGGGCCGCCGAGGCCGAGCAGGAGGCGCAGGCGGGCCGCGAGGCGCAGGCGCAGGCGCAGGCGCTGCGCACCGAGCACCAGGCGCTGCGCCGGCAGGCCGAGCGCCTCGAGCAGCGCGCGGAGGGCCTCGAGCAGGCCCACGAGGCCGCGCTGGCCGATGCCCGCGGCCTGCGAGAGCAGCTCGATGCGCTGCAGGAGGAGCGCGAGGCGGCCGCGGCAGCGCTCGAGGCCCTGCGCGCCGACGCGGGCGAGGCGCAGTCCCAGGCGGCTGCCACGGGCCGGCGTCTGGCCGAGGCCGAGCAGCGCCTGCGCGTCCTCACCGCGGAGCTCGCGGCGACGGCGCAGGCGCGCGACGGCCTGGAGGTGCGCCGCGCCGAGCTCGAAGCGCAGGTCGCCGAGGTCGAGCGGCGCGACGCCCAGACGCAAGCCCGGCTGGCCGAGCTCGAGGAGCGCGCCGCCCGGGGGGAGGAGGACGCCGGGGCGCTCGCGCAGGCGCGCGAGGCGCTGGCGCAGACCCGCGAGGCGTTGGAGCAGGTCACGGCCGAGCGCGACGAGGCGGCCGCGCAGGCGGCGCGCCTCGCGGCGGCCACGACTGCCCTGGACGCGGTGCGGGCGGAGCTGGCCGAGGCCCGGCGCGAGGCGTCCGAGGCGGGGACAGGCCTGGAGGAGGAGGCGGCGGCACGTGACGCCGCCCAGCGGCGCGCCGACGACGCCGAGGCCGAGCGGGAACGGCTGGCCTCCGAGCTCGAGGAGGCGCTCGAGCTCGCGCGCGACGCCGAGCGGGAGCTGGCCGAGCTGCGCTCCCGCGCCCAAGGCGTCTCTGCCGAGGCGCAGGCGGTCGCGCAGCGGGCAGCCGAGCACGAGCAGGCCGCGCGCGCCGCGCAGGCGCGCACTGCCGAGGCCGAGCAGGAGGCCGAGGCGGCCCGGCAGCGAGCGCAGGAGGCCGAGGAGCGCGCTCGCCAGGCACAGGAGCGCGCCGAGGTCACCGAGGAGCTCGCGGCCGAGGCCGAGGAGCGGGCGGCCGCCGCCGCGCAGCAGGCCACCGGCGCCCAGCAGCGCACCGCGACCGCCGAGACGCGCGCCGCGGAGCTGGAGGCGGCGGCGCAGGCCGGCCGGGCGGCGCTGGAGGAGCGCGAGGCGGCGCTGCAGGAGCTCGAGGCGGCGCTGGAGGCTGTGCGCACCGAGCTGCGCGCGCGCGACGCCGCCGCCCAGCAGGCGCGAGCCGACCTCGAGGCCGCGCAGCGCGAGGCCGAGACGCACCGCCGCGAGGTCCAGGCGCTGTCGGCGGGCGTCGACGAGGTCCGGGCGGCGGCGGCCGCCCGCGAGACGGAGCTCGGGGCGCTGCGCGACCGGCTCGCGGAGCTGCGCGACGAGCGCGACGCCGCGCAGCGCCACGTCGCCGAGCTCGAGGAGCGCGCGGCGGCGGCCGATCAGCGCAGCGAGGCGCGCGACGCCGAGCTGACGGCCGCGCGCGCTGCCGCCGCAGAGACCCAGGAGCGCCTGGACGCCGCGCTCGCCGAGCGCGACGCGACGCACGAGGAGGTCACCGCCGCCGAGCAGCGCGCCGCCGACCTCGCCGAGGAGCTCGACCGCCTCCGCGCGGCGGCCGCTGCCGCCGACGACCGCGAGCTCGCCCTGCGCGACGAGCTCGACGCCGCCAGGGCCGCCGAGCGGGCCACCGCCGCCCGCGAGGAGGAGGCTCGGCGCGAGCTCGAGGACGCGCGCGCCGCGGCCTCCGAGCGCCAGCGGGCGCTGGGCGAGGAGCTCGACGCGCTGCGGGCCGCATCGGCCGAGCACGAGCGCGCGCTCGCGGCCGAGCTGGACGCCGCACGGACCGCCGCGGCGGCCCGTGAGCAGGAGCTGACGGCCGAGCTGGAGGGCCTTCGCGCGGCCGCCAGCACCCGCGAGCGGGCCCTGGCCGAGGAGCTCGACGAGCTGCGGGTGTCGGCCGCCGACCGCGAGCAGGTCCTCTCGGTCGGGATGGACGTGCTGCGGGCAGCGGCCGCGGATCGCGAGCAGGAGCTGCACAAGCAGCTCGAGGGGGTGCGCGAGGCGGCGGCCGCCCGCGAACGCGTCCTCCAGCGCGAGCTCGACGCGCTGCGCGAGGCCGCCACGGCCCAGGGCCAGGAGGCGTCGCAACGCGAACAGGCGCTGCAGGCCGAGGTGACCTCGCTGCGGGCGGCCGCCGCCGAGCGCGAGGAGCAGCTCGCCGCCGAGCTCGAGACCCTGCGCACCGCTGCACAGGAACGCGACCGGGCGCTCACCACCGAGCTCGGGACGCTGCGCGATGCGGCCGCCGAGCGCGAGGAGCACCTGACGGCCGAGCTGCGGTCGCTGCGCACCGCGGCCGAGCAGCGCGAGGACGCTGTCGCAGCGGAGCTCGAGGCGCTGCGCACGGCGGGCGCCGAGCGCGAGCGGTCGCTGCAGGCGGAGCTCACGGCGCTGCGCGAAGGCGCCGGCGAGCGCGAGCACGCGCTGAGCACCGAGCTCGACGCCCTGCGGACCGCAGCGCAGGAGACGGCACGCGAGCGCGAGGCGCTGGCCACGGAGCGCGAGGCGCTGACGACCGAGCTCGAGACGGTGCGCGCCGAGCTCGCCGAGGCCGCCGAGCGCGAGCGCGCCCTGCGCGAGGAGCTCGACGGGCTGCGCAGCGCGCGGACTGCGGCGGGCGAGCGCGAGGAGGCGCTGGCGGCCGAGCTCGACGCGGTGCGCGCCGCCGCCGGGCAGGCCACCGCGCGGGAGACCGCGCTGACCGCCGAACTCGACGCCCTCCGCGCCGCCGCCGAGCAGGCCACCGCGCGGGAGACCGCGCTGACGACCGAGCTCGACGAGACGCGCAGCGCCCTGGACGAGGCCGAGCAGCGCCTCGACGAGGCGACCGCGCGCGCCGCCGCCCGCGAGGAGGAGCTCGAGTCCGAGCTCGACCGGCTCGCCGAGGAGGCCGAGCGCGAGGCGGCTCGGGTGCCGCGGCTGGAGGAGGACCTGGCCGGTCTGCGCGCCGCCCAGGCCGCGGCCGAGGACCGCGAGGCCGCCCTGCGCGAGGAGCTCGACGCGCTGCGCGCCGCCGCGCGCGAGCGCGACACGACCGGCGGCCAGGAGATCGCGCGGCTGCGCGAGGCCGAGCGTGAGCTCACCACGCGCCTCGCCGCCGTCCAGGGCGAGCGCGACGAGCAGCACGCCGCGGCGGCCGCGCTGGCCGAGGAGCGCGACGCGGCGCGGGCGCAGGCCGAGGAGGCCGCCGGCCGGATCGCGGCGCTGGAGGACGACGTCACCGCCGCGCGCCTCGCGGCCGACGAGGCGCTGCGCCACGTGGCAGAGCTGGCCGACGAGCTCGGCGCCCTGCGCGACGACCAGGACGCCGCCCGCGCCCGCGAGGCGCAGCTGGACCAGGAGCTGGCCGGCGCGCGCGCCGAGGCCGCGGCCGCCGGCCAGGAGCTGCGCGCCGCGCACGCGGATGCGGCGCGGCTGCGCGAGCACGCCGACGCGCTGGGCGCCGAGCTCGCGCAGCTGCGCGCCGAGACCGCCGATCGGGAGCGCACGGGCCAGGAGCTGGCCGGCGAGCTGCAGCGCCTGCGTGACGCGCTCGCCGCCGCGCACGCGCGCGAGGAGGACCTCACCGAGGCGCTCGACGACGCCCGCCAGGACGGCCTTCGCGCCACGGCGCTGGCCGAGGAGCTGCGCACCGTCCGGGCCCACAGCGAGGACCTGGAGCTGCGGCTGCAGACCACCGCGCAGCACCGCGAGGAGCTCGAGGAGCAGCGCGGCGCCCTGGAGACGCAGCTCGCCGAGCTGCGCGCGGCGACCGAGACGGCGCGCGCGGACGCCGCGGCCGCCGCGGCGCAGCGCGACGAGCTCGACGGCCAGCTGCGCGCGGCCGCCGCCGAGCAGCGGGATCTCGAGGCCCGTCTGGCCGATCTGCGCAGGGGCGACGCCGAGCGCGACGAGGCGCTCGAGGCCGCCGCCCGTGCGGCGGCCGAGCGCGACGAGGCGCTGGCCTCCGTCAACGAGGCGGCAGCCGAGCGCGACGAGGCGCTCGAGCTCGCCGAAGCCGCCGACCGGCGGGCGCGCCGGGCGGCCGCCGAGGCGCAGGCGGCACGGGAGGAGCTCGACGCCGCCCTGGAGGACCTGCATGCCGCGGTCGCGGCCGCGGAGGGTGAAGCTGCCGCACGCGCCGCGCTGGAGGAGCGCCTGCGGGACCTGGTCGCGGCCGGCGCCGCCGCGGAGGCGCAGGCGCGCGCGGCGCGCGAGGAGGCCGACGCCGCCCGGGCGCAGGCCGCCGAGGAGGCG
>DASPKC010000397.1:0-3379 GCA_035628295.1 Baekduia sp. | reverse complement strand
ACGCGGCGCACCCCGGCTGGGAGTTCGCCGCGCACGTCGGCTACTCCACGCCCGAGCACCGCGACGCCATCCAGCGCCTGGGGGTCTCGCCGCTGCACCGCATGAGCTTCCAGTCCACGGCCTACCAGCAGCTGGCCCTGGGCTAGAGGCCGCGCGTCGAGGCTCAGAACGCCCCCTCGAGGTGGTCGAGGCGCACGAGGCGCCCGCGGCCGTCGAGGACCACGCCGATCGCGTCGAAGCGCAGGCCGGGCACGCGGGGGCGGTCCGGGGCGTCCGCGAGGTAGGCGCGCGCCATGCGCCGGACCTGCTGCTGCTTGGCGGGCCCGAGCGCGTCCCACGGGCGCCCGGTGCCGCGGCGCGCCTTGACCTCGCAGAAGACCAGGACGCGGCCGTCGCAGGCGACGAGGTCGAGCTCGCCGTGGCGCGTGCGGTGGTTGCGCGCGACGATCGCGTAGCCCAGGCGCTCGAGGTGCTGCGCGGCCAGGTCCTCGCCGAGCCGCCCCAGCGCTCGTCGTCCGTCCGTCCCGTCTCGCATGGGTGGCGACGCTAGGCGCTGACGTGTCACAGAACACCAGGCGTTCGTCGCGTCGCACCGCATCTGCGCAGTCCGTGCGCATTGCGTGACACCGGCTCGGCCAAGGTGCCGCCCATGCTCTCGCGGGTCACCACCTACGCCCTGCACGGCGTCGAGTCCCAGCGCGTGTCGGTGGAGGTCGACGTCCGGTCGGGCCTGCCCGCCTTCACCATCGTCGGGCTCGGCGACCGCTCGGTGCGCGAGGCCCGCGAGCGCGTCCGCGCCGCCCTGCTGAACTGCGGGTTCAGCTTCCCCGACAGCCGGGTGACCGTGAACCTGGCGCCCGCCCACCTGCGCAAGGTCGGGCCCGGCTTCGACCTGGCGATGGCCTGCGCGGTGCTCGCCGCGAGCGGACAGGTCGACGCGGCCGAGCTCGACGGGCGCGCGGTGTTCGGCGAGCTCTCGTTGGGTGGCGAGCTGCGACCGTGCCGTGGGGCGCTGGCCGTCGCGGAGGGCGCCCTGCGCGACGGCTGCCACGGGCTGGTGGTGCCGCGGGCCCTGCTCGACGAGGCGCGGCTGGTCGGCGACCTGGAGGTCCACGGCGCGCAGCGGCTCGACGAGGTGGTCGACGTGCTGTGCGGGCGCGCCGAGCCGTTCGCGCCCCCGTTGGCGTCCACGGCGCCGCCGGCGCCCGGGCCGCCGCAGGGGCCGGATCTCGCGGACGTGCGGGGCCACGCGCAGGCCCTGCGCGCGCTGACGATCGCCGCGGCGGGCGGCCACAACCTCCTCATGTCGGGCCCACCGGGGACCGGCAAGACGATGCTCGCGCGGCGGCTGCCGTCCGTGCTTCCGCCGCTGACGCGCGCCGAGGCGGTGGAGGTGACGCGCATCGCCTCGATCGCCGGCCTGCGGGTCGGAGGCGGGCTGGCCATCGAGCGGCCGTTCCGCGCCCCGCATCATGCGATCTCGGTGTCCGGGCTCGTGGGCGGCGGTCACACGCCGCTGCCGGGTGAGGCGTCGCTGGCGCACCACGGCGTGCTCTTCCTCGACGAGTTGGCCGAGTTCCCGCGCAACGCGCTCGAGGCGCTGCGCCAGCCGCTGGAGGACGGGCGGGTGGCGATCGTCCGCGCCCAGCAGACCGCCGTCTACCCGGCGCGCTTCATGCTCGTGGCCTCCACGAACCCCTGCCCGTGCGGGTTCGCCGGCTCGCCGCGGTGTCGCTGCAGCGAGGCGGAGGTCGCCCGCTACCGCCGCCGCCTGTCCGGGCCGCTGCTGGACCGGATGGACCTCACGGTCGAGCTGCAGCGGGTGCCGACCGCGGAGCTCGGCGCGCCGGCGCTGACCTCGTCGGCCGACGTCCGGGCCGTCGTCGTCGCCGCGCGCGAGCGCCAGACGGCGCGCGTGCCCGAGACGGGCGCGGCGTGCAACGCCCACCTGGCCGGAGCCGCCCTGCAGCGCGTCGCGGGGGCGACCGCCGAGGCCGCCGGCGTGCTGCGCCGCGCCTACGACCGCGGCGCGTTGTCGGCGCGTGGCCACGACCGGGTGCTGCGCGTGGCGCGCACGATCGCCGACCTGGATGCGGCGCCGCGCGTCGGCGCCGACCACGTGCGCGAGGCGCTCGTCCTGCGCGACGACGGCGCCGAGGCCCCCGGCGCGCAGGGGGACGCCGCATGACCGCCTGTGACGTCTGCCTGCGGCGGTCGTGGCTGCTGGCGCAGCTCAGCGGACGGCTGGAGATCGCCCATCTCGAGCGCCGCCCCGTGCGCGATGTGCTCGCGCTCGGCGAGGACGAGCTGCCGGCGGCTCTCGCCGCGGTGGGCGGGCCGGGGCCCCCGGCGTGGGCCGGGCGCTTCGACGCCGCGGCGGCCCGCCGCGAGGCTGCCGCCAGCGGTCTGGCCACCGTCTGCCGGCACGACGCGGGCTACCCCGGGCGGCTGCTGGACGACCGGTCGGCGCCGGCCCTGCTGCACGTCCTGGCGGCCGGCGGCCTCAGGCGTCTGACGCAGCTCGTCGGCGCCGGCGGCGAGCGGCCGCCGGCGGTCGCGATCGTCGGGACCCGCCGGGCGTCCGACGACGGGCTGGAGCTCGGCCGCGCGCTGGGCCGCGGTCTGGCGGCGGCGGGCGTGACGGTGGTCAGCGGCATGGCGCTCGGCGTCGACAGCGCCGCCCACGAGGGCGCGCTGGAGGCCGGCGGGGCGACGGTGGCCGTGCTGGCCGGCGGCGCCGACGTCCCGTATCCGCGCAGCAAGCGAGGGCTGCACGCGCGCATCGCCGCGGCCGGCGCGGTGGTGGGTGAGCTGCCGCCCGGCACGGGGGTGCGGCGGTGGGCGTTCCCCGCCCGCAACCGCATCATCGCCGGGCTGGCCGACGCCACCGTCGTGGTGCAGGCCGCGCAGCGGTCCGGGTCGCTCATCACGGCCGAGATGGCCATGGACCTCGGCCGCGAGGTCGGCGCCGTGCCGGGCTCGCCGCTGTCGTGGCGGGCGAGCGGGACCAACGCGCTCCTGCGCGACGGCGCGACGGTCGTGCGCGACGCGCGCGACGCGCTGGACCTGGTGCTCGGCGTGGACGGCGCGAGCGCGGCGCTGGAGGCCCAGGCCTCGGCGCGCACGCCATTGCCGGCCGACCTCGAGCCGGCGCTGGACGCGCTGCTGGCACGCCTCGCCGACGGCGCGGACACCGTGGGGCAGCTGGCCCGCACGCCGCAGGAGGTCGCCGTCGTCTCGGGCCAGCTCGCCGAGCTCGTGCTCCTCGGCCTGGTGCGGCGCGCGCCGGGCGGGCGCTACGCGCCGAGGGTGCCGTGACAAGCTCCGGGCCGATGGACGCGCCCCGGATCCCCGTCTGCCTCTCGATCGCCGGTTCGGA
>DASPKC010000396.1:0-7669 GCA_035628295.1 Baekduia sp. | reverse complement strand
GCATGGAGATCGACGGCATCACGCTCTGGGCGCTGGGCGGCGTGGCGCGCTTCAAAGGCCGGTTCCCGTCCGCCCCGGCGGAGCTGCGGATCGCGCTCGCCGGGCCCGCGGTCTCGCTCGCGCTCGGGGTCGTCCTGCTGGCGGCCGCGCTCCTGCTCCCGCTGCCCTCGGCGGTCGACGGCGTCGCCCACTGGCTGGGGACGATGAACCTGGTGCTCGTGGGATTCAACATGCTGCCCGCGCTGCCGCTCGACGGCGGGCGCGTGCTGCGTGCCGTGCTGTGGCAGCGCCACGGCGATCTCGGCCGCGCGACGCGGACCGCGGCGGACGTCGGGCGGGCCGGCGGGCAGCTCATGATCGCCGTGGGGCTGAGCCTCGCGCTGCTCGGCGGCGGCATCGGCGGCCTGTGGCTGGCGATCATCGGCTGGTTCCTGCTCAGCGCCGGCGGCGCCGAGGCGACCGCGGCGCGCCAGGAGCTCGCCCTCGACGGCCGGACCGTGGCGGACGCGATGGTGCGCCGGCCGGTGTCCGTGCCGGCCACGATGTCGCTCGACGCGTTCGTCGAGGTGGTGCTCGCCCACCGCCACACCGCCTACCCGGTGGTCGACGACGGGCGCCTCGTCGGGCTCGTGTCGTTCCGCAGCCTCCCCGTGCGCATCGAGCGGCTGTCGGTGGCCGACGTCATGGTGCCGGTCGAGCGGGTCGCGACCGTGCCGGCGACGATGCCCTTGGCTGACGCGCTCCCGGTCGTGCTCGGTGCGCCGCTGCGCCGGGCGCTGGTCCGCGACGGCGCCGACTGGGCGCTGCTCTCGCCGACCGACGCGCTGCGGGTCCTCGAGGTGCTCGACGTCGCCGGGCGCCGCGCCGCGCGGCCTGGTGCGCCGCTGTCGGGCGCCGCCGGCCGCTGAGCGCCGTCAGGCGAGGCCGTTGTCGAGCGCCAGCAGCAGGGCGAAGCCGCCCAGCATGGCGACGGTGGCGGGGCGCTCGTAGCCCGTCCCGTGGCTCTCGGGGATGAGCTCGTCGACGACGACGTAGAGCATCGCGCCGCCCGCGAAGCCGTAGCCGAACGGCAGCAGGCCGCCGACGAGGTCCGTGCCCGCATAGGCCAGCACGGCTGCGACGGGCTCCACGGCGCCGGTGCCGAGCGCGACGAGCGCGGCCTTCGCGCGCGAGACGCCGGCCGACAGCAGCGGCGCGGCGGCGGCGAAGCCCTCCGGCACGTTCTGGATGCCGATCGCCAGCGCGACGGGGATCCCCGCGTCGGGGCCGCCGGCGCCGAACGCCAGGCCGACGGCGAGCCCCTCGGGGACGTTGTGGACCGTGAGCGCGGCGAGCAGGAGCGTCGCGCGGCGCTGCTCGGGCGTCTCGCCGAGCGTCGGGTGGCCGCGCTCGCGCAGGCGGACGTGCGCATGGGGGATCACCACGTCGAGCGCGAGCAGGACGGCAGCGCCGACGAGGAAGCCCGCCAGCACCTCCGCGACGCCCCCGGCCTCGAGTCCGGGCACCAGCAGGCTGAAGGCCGTCGCGGCGAGCATGACGCCGGCGGTGAACCCCAGCAGGACCGCCAGCAGGCGCTCGCTCGGGTCGGGCACGCCAAGCAGCACGAGCCCGCCGACGCCGGTCGCCGCGCCCGTGGCGACCATGGCGGCCAGCGTCCCGGGATCCACGCGCGCATTCTGCCGCCCTGCACCAAGAGGGCCTCGCCCCCTGGTGCGCACCAAAGGGCCTGCCCCCCTGGTGCGCGGTCCGTAGGAGGCCGCGGGAGATCGCGGATGTCATGCGGACCTCGGTCCGCGGCGCCGGTGGCATCGTGGAGTCATGCCGCACCGCCGCGTCGTCGTCCTCGGGATCGGGTTCGCCCTGGCTGCCACTGCGCCGGCCCGCGCCGCCTGGTCGCCACCGGCGCTGATCGGCCCCGAGACCGCCGACGTCGACCAGCTGCAGGCGGTGTCCGGGCTCGACGGCCGGGTGCTCGGCGCGTGGTGGTGGCGGCACGGCGAGCTGGCCGGCGTGACAGGTGCGTCGCGGTCGCCCACCGGGACGTGGGGGCCCGCCATCACCTTCGGGACGCTCCACACCCGCACCGGGCGTACGACCGGCGTGGGCGACGGCCTCTTAGCGCTCAACGCCTTCGGCCGCGGGCGCGTGGTCGGCCTCGCCGTCCGCCCCGGCCGGGGGCGCGGTGCGGCGACCGACGTCTGGCAGGGATCCACGTCCAGTGCCCTGCGCCGTCGCGACACCCTCGCGCAGGACCCCTGGGAACCGGGCGTGCTCGCCGTCGAGCCCACCGGCGCCGCGGCAGCGGCGTGGACGTGGATGCAGCCGCGTAAGGGCGCCGGCAGCACCCTGCGTCCCCGCGTCGTCATGGCGGCGCGCCGATCGTCGTCCTCGCAGCCCTTCGGCGCCGGCCGCCGGATCTCGCCGCTGCCGCCCGCGCCGCCGTACGGCAGCGGCCTCGGGCCGCGGCTCTCGGCCACCCGCGCGACGATCGGCCGGCGCGGACGGACGGTGGCGGTCGCCTGGCAGCGGCGCGGCACCATCGAGGCCCGCATCTCCCAGGACGGGGCCCGCAGCTGGGGGCCGGTCCGGTGGCTCGGGCCGTCGACCGAGGCCTTCCCCGGGCTCGCCGTGCGCGTCGCTCCCGACAACCGGATCGTCGTCGCCTGGTCGGCGCGCGAGGGCCGCGGCGCGGCCCGGCGGATCGTCACGCGGGTCGCGCGCGGGCCCGCCGACGGGCCGCTGCGCACGTCGGTCGTCGGGCGCTCCGCGCCCGCGGTGGTGCCGTTCGGGGTGGCCGACCAGTTCGGGCCCGCGGTGCAGATCGCGTTCGTCCGCGACGTCGCGCTCGTGGCGTTCCAGGACAGCGACGGGACGCGCGTGACGCTGCGCACCCGCCGCCTGGACCGGGCCGGCCGCACCACCGCGATCGTGCCGGCCGACGGCACCGCTGCGGTGCTCGACGACCTGCTCGTGAGCCCGGACGCCCAGCCGGCGCTGGCCTGGCACACTGCCACGGCCGACAGCGCCGCGCTGACCGGCTACGTCCAGCTCGGGACCGCGGCGCCCGAGGCGCTGGCGGCCGGCGGCCGGGTCGCCGACCTGCGCCTCGTGCGGTCGCCGACCGGCCCGGTCGCGCTGGCGGAGGTCCACGCCGCCACCGGCACGCACGTCGCCGCCTTCACCGCCCGGTGAGCCGCCCGGCGATCGCCGCGCAGGACCTGGGAGCGCGCCGCCACGGCGGCGGCGACCCGGTCGGGCCGCACGCGACGGCCGATGTCCCGCGCGCTGCGCCGGGTGCGCGGTGCGGCGCGGTCCGCGAGGCGCTGCACCGCCGCCGGTTCACCTGCGCCGAGGCCGTCGTCGTGCTCGATGCCGACGAGCGGCTGCTCGGGCTCGTCGAGGTCGAGGAGCTGCTCGCGGCCGCCGACGACGCGCCGCTGGGCGGCCTGCCCGTCGGCCCGCCGCTGGTCGTCGACCCCGATGCCGACCGCGAGCACGTCGCGTGGCGGGCCGCGACCGGCGACTGGACGTCGGTGGCGGTGACCGGTCCCGGCGGGCGCTTCCAGGGGATCGTGCCGCGGCGCGAGCTGCTCGAGGTGCTGCGCCGCGAGCACGAGGAGGCGGTG
The DNA here is from genome assembly GCA_035628295.1 of Baekduia sp. Lineage (GTDB taxonomy): Bacteria > Actinomycetota > Thermoleophilia > Solirubrobacterales > Solirubrobacteraceae > Baekduia. The sequence continues at coordinate 4,043 of DASPKC010000396.1, read as the reverse complement.
CGCCTGCACGCCGGCGTGGTCGCCGGCGGCTCGCCCGCGCGGGCCGCGGCCGAGGAGCCGGTGCGCCGGCGCCTGCGCCACCGGCTGCCGTGGCTGCTGCTCGGGCTCCTGGGCGCGATGGCCTCGGCGCTGCTGGTCGGCGCCTTCGAGGAGCGCCTGCAGGACAACGTCCTGCTGGCGATCTTCGTGCCGGCCGTCGTCTACATGGCCGACGCCGTGGGCACGCAGACCGAGGTCCTGGTCATCCGCGGGCTGTCGGTCGGCGTCGACCTGCGGCGGGTCCTGCGGCGCGAGCTGCTGACCGGCGGCGCGATCGGGCTCGCCATCGCCGCGGGCTTCCTGCCGTTCGCCTGGGTGGTGTGGGGCGATGCCGAGGTCGCGGCCGCCGTGGCCCTCGCGCTCCTGGGCAGCTGCGCCATCGCGACCGGCGTGGCGATGCTCCTGCCCTGGCTGCTGCACCGCGCCGGTCAGGACCCGGCCTATGGCTCGGGCCCGGTGGCGACGGTCGTCCAGGACCTCCTGTCGATCGCCGTGTACTTCGCGGTGGCGGCCACGATCGTCCCCACGGGCTGAGCGTGACGGCGGCGCACATCCGGGCCGGGCCGGATGTGCGCCGCGCGCTGTCAGCGGCCGAGACGGAACGGCGGGTACTCGTCGCGCATCAGCGCGGCGTAGGCCGCGACCCGCAAGGTCCAGCGGGCGATCCCGACGAGGAGGTCGAAGACGTCGCGCGGGTAGCGCCCGCGGACGAGCAGGACCGCGCCCGCGACCAGCGCGAGGACCGTGGCCAGGCCCGGGGGCGCCCAGCCCTGCGCCTGCCACCAGCCGTGGAACGCCGTCAGCACCAGCGCATGCGGGAGCACGAGCAGCCACGGCTTGAGCAGCGCCAGCGGACGCGACAGGTGCTCGGGGTAGGGGACGTCGATGTCGGCCGGGTAGTCCGCCGGCCCGAGCGTGAACGGCGGGTAGCGGTCGGTCCCGAGGGCGGCGAACGAGTAGAAACCCACGCGCCACGTCCAGCGCAGCACCCCGACGTTGAAGTCGAACATCGCGCGGGGGTAGCGCCCCGTCGCGAGGATCGCCGGCAGCGCCACGAGCGTCAGGACGACGAAGCCGATCCACAGGAACGCCAGCACGATCGCGTGGGGGATGACCAGGATGGGCTTGACGATCCACAGCCAGCGGCTCAGCGGCTCGTCGAGCTCGGCGCGCAGGTCGACCGGATGTGCCGCCGCGGGGACGGCCGCCGCTGTGGCGGTGGTCGCCGCCGCCGCGCCGGAGCCCGCCGCCGCGGGATCACCGGCCGCGGGCGGCGCGGCCGCTGCGCCGGCGGCTGGCCCGCCCGGGCCGGCGGGCGTGTGCAGGGCCGCCGTCAGCGTGGCGGCGGCGCCGGCGCCCAGCACCAGGCCGGCCGCCAGGAGCCCGAGGCCGAGCCAGACGAGCCACGGCACGCGCGCGCCGACCGACACGTCGGCCGCGACGCCCGCACGCCCGTCGGCGCGCAGGACGACCGCCGACCAGCGGCCGCCCTCGGGCTCCCACTGCACCGTGCGCTCGCCGGCGCCGGTCGACGAGGCGGCCCAGATGCCGGCGTCAGCCGGGCGCTCGGGGGCGCGCGTGCCCGGCGCCGCACGCAGCTGCGGGCCGTCGTCGTCGAAGTCGGTCACCTCGGCGTGCGCGACGCCGGCCAGCCAGCGGTCGACCGCGGCGGCCGGCGCGATGCCCACGAAGACGGGGCCGTCGTCGGCCAGCCGGGCCTGGATGCGCACGTCGGCGCCGAGGTCGTCGATCTCCATGCCGGGACCGCGGACGTCGCCCAGGTCGAGGCGCTCGCCGGTCAGCGCGTGGCCGGCCGTCTCGAGGCGCTCGGTGGGGGAGGTGTAGAAGCCGTCGTCGTCGCGCAGCGTCAGATGCGCGATGGCGAGGGCGATGCCGCCGACCGTCAGGGCGGCGGCAAGCAGTGCGAGAAGGCTGCCGGCCACGATGGCCAGCACGCGTCCGAACCCGGGCGCCGGGGTGGAGGAGCTGGCAGGACCAGCGATGGCGGACATGCACCGATCGTCCGCCTCCATGCCGGACCGGCCATCCGCAGCGATCGCCCGTCGCGCACGGGAAGGACTACGGATGCGTGGCACCGGTCCCGGCTGGCAGGGTCGGGCCGACACCACCCGACCCTCGGAAGGAGCCCGCGTGTCCCATCACAAGCGCCTGGACCACCGTCCCAAGGTGGGCGACTGGATCGACGTGGACGTGACCGCCGGCGGTCTCGCGCGCCGCGGCCAGGTCGTCGAGGTCCTCGGCGACGAAGGCCACGAGCGCTACCGCGTGCGCTGGGACGAGGTGCACGAGTCGATCCACTTCCCCAGCGACGGCACGCACGTCGTGGAGCCCGGCAGCCTCCCGCACCGCCGCGAGGTCGTGCTGCACTAGGACGCGGCGCGCGGGCGCCCCGGGGCTACGCTGCGCCGCGATGCGGGCGATGGCCGTCGACCACCGGGGCGCACCGCTGCGCCGCGTGGAGCGCCCGGCGCCGGTCGCGGGGCCGGGCGAGCTGCTCGTGCGCGTCGAGGCGTGCGGGATCTGCCGCACCGACCTGCACCTGCTCGACGGGGAGGTCGCCATCGACCGCTACCCGCGGGTCCTGGGCCACCAGGTCGTCGGCCTCGTCGAGGGCGACGGCCGGCGGGTCGGCATCCCGTGGCTGGGGTGGACGTGCGGCGCCTGCGAGCACTGCCGCGCCGGGCGCGAGAACCTGTGCCCACGGGCCCGCTTCACCGGCCGCGACATCGACGGCGGCTTCGCCGAGATGACCGTCGCCGACGAGCGCTTCTGCTTCGACGTCCCCGCCGGCCTGCCCGCCGAGCAGGCCGCCCCGCTGCTGTGCGCCGGGCTGATCGGCCACCGCTGCCTGCGCTTCTGCGGCGACGCCCAGCGGCTGGGGCTCTACGGCTTTGGCGCCGCCGCACACCTGGTCTGCCAGGTGGCCGTGTGGGAGGGCCGGTCGGTCGCGGCGGTGACGCGCGCCGGCGACACCGCCGCCCAGGACCTCGCCGGCACGCTCGGCGCCGCGTGGGCGGGGACGGCCGACGAGGTGCCCCCGGGCTCGCTGGACGCCGCCATCATCTTCGCGCCCGTCGGCGAGCTCGTGCCCGCCGCCCTGCGCGCCGTGGCGCCCGGCGGCGTCGTCGTGCTGGGCGGCATCCACATGAGCGAGATCCCGCCGCTGCCCTACGAGCTCCTGTGGGGCGAGCGCACGCTGCGCTCGGTGGCCAACCTCACCCGTCAGGACGCCCGCGAGTTCCTGGCGCTCGCACCTCGCGCCGGCATCCGCACGCACGTCACGACCTACCCCCTCGAACTGGCGGCCGTCGCCCTCGAGGACCTGCGCGCGGGGCGCTTCGCGGGTGCCGCGGTCGTCGTGCCCTGAGCCCCGGCCGTACCGCAACAACTACGGAGAGCGCCGCGCAGCGCGCCCCGATGAAGCATCCCGCCGGGAGCGGAACGCTGCAGGCATGACCCTCGAGGCAGGCACCTTCGACCGCATCCTCGTCGGCGTCGACGGCCGCTCCGGCGGCCGCGACGCCATCGCGCTCGCGCGCGTGCTCGCCGGGCGCGACGCCCGGCTGGTGCTCGTCCACGTCTGGGTCGCCGATGCGCTGACGCGCGCCGACCACATGCTCGACAGCCTGCGCATGCTCGAGGCCGAGCGCAAGGCGGCCGACGTGGTCGCCGACGTCGACGCCCTGGGCGACCATGACATCGCCTCGGGCCTGCGGGCCCTGGCCGAGCGCCACCAGGCGGACCTGCTCGTGCTCGGCGCCGCGCACCGCTCCGCGTGGGGCCGGCTGGTGCTCGGCGACGTCGGGCAGGCGGCGGTCCACGCGCTCGGACGGCCGGTGGCGGTCGCGCCCGCCGGCCACGCGCACGACCCGTCGGCGATGCGCGTCGTCGGCGCGGCGTTCAACGGCACGGCCGCCTCGTGGCCCGCTCTGGACGCGGCCCGCGCGCTGGCCGACGCCCACGGCGCCCATGTCCGCGCCCTC
>DASPKC010000395.1:0-3704 GCA_035628295.1 Baekduia sp. | reverse complement strand
TGCGTCGAGGCCCACGACCAGCTCCAGGTCGAAGCCGCCGCGCTGGCGCCGCGCCGACATCAGCGCGCGGTCGAGGTAGAGACTGCCCCGGCCGCTGGCGGGATTCGCCTGCAACCGGGAGGGGACGATGACGGAGATTTTGCTCATGGCTTCTTCACCTCCAGCCTGCCGCTTCCACCGCACGACTCGCACTCGCGGGCCTCGTATTTGCGGCTCAAGGCGCTGCGCGTGACCTTGTAGCCATTGCCGGCGCAGTCCGGGCACGTCACGAACCTTGTCCCGGTGACATGCGTGACCGCCTCCGGCGGCGGCCCCTTCATGTTCGTCGTCCAGGGCGTGAACGTCATCCAGCCCCTCGTTGGACAGTCCACACAGCGCCCGGTGCAGTTGCATGTGATCATGGCTTCAACGCCTCCAGGTAAGGGTCGTAAATGATCCGCGCCTGCTCGTCGGCGACGCAGTACTCAGGGCGGGTCAGCACCGTGTGCCCCTCGGGTAACTCGCGGAACCCGCTGTAGTGGTAGGCCACGATCGGCCGCCCGCCGAAGTACGGCACGCCGTCCCGCGCCTCCAGCGGCTGCGTGTGGACAGCCCAGGGTCCGAGGTTCGCGCCGGGGTGCTGCACGACGTGCGCCCCGAACCGGGCGGGCCACTCGTCGAGGTACTTCTGGTCGCCGTACCTCAGCCGCCGGTCAGGGATGGGCACCGGCTCCACCCGGTCGTAACACCAGTCACGCACCTGCGCCGCCCAGTGCTCTGCGACCGCGCGGGCGGCGACGTGCACGAGACCGACGTTGTACAAGCCGAACTGCTCGTGGGTCGCGCGCGTCGGGATGGGCCAGGGCGCGGCCTCGGCGAAGTTGTGGGGGAACACCGCCGCCGGCGCGCCGCCGATCTCGGCGAACACCGGCTCGGGCGAGGAGTGGAACATCACGTCGGCGTCGACGTAGGTCACGGGCTCGCCCGCCATGTCCATCACGTCGGCGATCCACTGCGGCCCGCACGTCCAGTAGTGCTCGATGCGACTGCGCGGCGGGCCCGGGAGTCGGTCGAGTTCGAACTCCGGGTTGAGCCTCAGCCACATTCGTTCCGCGCTCTCGCCGTACGCTCTGGGCCACGGCTTCACCGCGTCCAGTGTCTCCTCGTCCCACGCGAGCACGCTCAGGGCGAACGGCGCACAGTGCCGCTCCATCGAGCGATACAGCGCCCGCAGCTTCGGCAGATAGGCGCGGTCGGCGTAGGTGGCGTAATGCCTCGGCTTCGCGAACGTGAACGTCACGGAGTCGCCGTCGGCCGGCGTCGACCCGCACGCCTGGAACCCCAGCCGCTCCATGGCGTTGCACACGTCCGCCGCCCCGAACTCCCACGCCGGGAACGTCTTGCCGTAGCCGCTCGTGGTGGTGCGGCGCGTGCCGTCGCGGATCGGGACGCGGTGCAGGATCACCCACCGCCCGGACGCCGCGCACAGGCTGGCCAGATGGGCGCGCCAGTCGTCGACGTGCATCAGGGCGCAGCCGTCGATCACAACGTCCGCCCGGCGCCCGACCAGCAGCGTTGTGTCGGGGTTCACCCACTCTGCGTCCGGATGCCGCTCCCGCGCGATAGCGAGCGCCGGCTCGCTGATGTCCGCGCCGATGTACTTCGCGAAGGCCACGCCCGCTCGGTCGAGGATCTCCTTCCCGTACCCGCTGGCGCAGCCGACCTCGAGAATCGTCCCCGGGCAGCGGGTGGCGCGCACCGCCTCCGTGAGCGCCGTGAAGTGCATCGGCCACGGGTCCTGTTCCAGCTGCTGGTCGACGAGCGCGCGCTGCTGGCGGGCGACCTCGGCGTCGTTCCAGTTACTCATTGTCCCACTCCTTGAAGATCACGTCGTGGATGGCGCAGGCGATCCGCTCGGCCCTGTCCAGGGTCACGCGCCCGGGAAGATGAGCCCACAGGAACTCGTTGATGTCGCTCTTCAGGTTCGAAAGCACGAGGGCCCGTGCGTCCGGACCGACCTCTATGGCGCCCTCCGGCGGCAGCGGGAGCACCACGCGCTCGCGGTTCATACGGCCTCCTTCACGCTCTTGATCACGTGGTCCTGCTCGGCGTCGGTCAGGTACGGGTAGCAGGGCAGCGACAGCGCCTCCCGCGCCAGCCGCTCCGCCACCGGGAACGCGCCCGCCCCGCCGTGGTGCCGCCAGCGCGCGTGCTCGTGGATGGCGCGCGGGTAGTGGACCATCGTCCCCACGCCGCGCGCCTCCAGCGCCGCCCGCAGCCGGTCCCGTTCCGGGTGCTCGACGACGTAGACGTGATAGACGTGCCGCGCCCCTGGCGGCTCATACGGCACCGTCACCAGCCCGTGAAGCTCCTCGGCGTAGCGCTTGGCGATGGCCCGCCGCCGCGCAATCCAGTCGGCGACGAACGGCAGCTTGGCGCGCAGGAAGGCCGCCTGGAGCTCGCTCAGGCGCGAGTTCTGGCCGCGCCCCGACACCTCGCCCGTGTCGGTCATCCCGTAGTGGCGAATGGCCCGCGCCCGCTCTGCGATGTCGCGACTGTTCGTGATGATCGCGCCGCCGTCGCCGACCGCTCCCATGATCTTGCTTGGGTAGAAGCTCAGCGCCCCGATGCGCCCCATGGTCCCGGCGAGCATCCCGTTCACGGTCGCGCCCATCGAGTGCGCGCAGTCCTCGACCGCCGCCGACAGCGCCGGGGTGGCCAGTCCATACAGGTGGACGTGCACGTCGCAGCCAACGGCGTTGAGGGTCAGCGACTCGGGGTCGGCGAGATCGGCCGCCACGTCGGCCGCCTCCATCGCGTTCAGCGTCGCGGGCGCCGTCATCGCGGTGACGCGCGCCCAGCGCAGGCCGCCGGCCCGCAGCGCGATTTCGACGGCGTCGGTCCCGCTGGCGACGCCGACCGCGTACTGGACGCCGTGCCACGCGGCGATCTCATGCTCGAACGCCTCCAACTCCGCGCCGTAGAGCACGCGCCCCGACTTCACGACGCGATTGAAGGCGGTGGTCAGGTGGCCGGCGAGCGCCTGGTTCTCGCGGGCGAGGTCGAGGAACGGGACCTTCATCGGGCGCGAGCCACCAAGTAGGAGGATTCCACCGCCTGCGGCTTGCCCGTCCGGGTGCAGAGCACGCCCGCGTCCGCCGGGATGCGCAGCCGCCAGCCGTGTTCGAGGACGTTCCACAGGTCCGGGTGGAACAGGTAGCGCAGCCCCGTCGGCGAGAACCGGAAGTTATCCTCCGGTGACGGGTGATGCGGGAACGTCCATGGTGTCGACACGACGATCAGGCCGCCATCCTTCATCGCGCTCCATAGTGCCTCGGTGGCGGCGAACGGATTGCGCACGTGCTCCAGTGTCGACAGCACGACGGCCGTTCCGATGGCGTGGGGGTAATGGCGCCACAACTCCTCGATCGGCGCGCCGCCCGTAGCCGGGTTCTCGATGATCACGTCCCCGAGAAAACCCAGCGGGTTGTCGATGTTCTCGTATCGCGCGTGCTGCGCCTCGGCCACCTCTCGCCATTCCGGCTGCCTGCCATCAGCGGCACACTGCTTGCGCAGCGCTTCCATGGCGTCGATGGTTTTCTGGTAGTTGGCGACGCACGGCCGGCGTAAGCCGCCCACGTCGACGATCGGCCCCTGGATAGGCCCGTACTTCGCCGCCACCTCGCGGATCAACTTCAGGTCATCGGCGAACATCAGCCACCTCC
>DASPKC010000394.1:0-4307 GCA_035628295.1 Baekduia sp. | reverse complement strand
GAAATGCGGCCAGAGCCAGCGCGTGTCCCTCTGCGCCTTCCTCTTGCCCGCGACGCTGACCGGTTGGCAGGGGAAGCCCCCGCAGACGATGTCGACTCTCTCGGCTTTCCCACGGGCTACCTCCCTGACGTCCTCGAATCGCTTCACCTCGGGCCAGTGCTGCGCCAGTACTGCGCGCGCACACGGGTCGGAATCGCACTGCCATCGCACCGGGCCGAGGCCGCACATCTCCAAGCCACGTTCCAGGCCGCCGATCCCGCTGAAGAGGGAGCCGATGGTCATCGCCCCACCTTCCGTATCTCCGTCTCAATCCGATCCCGCCACTTCTCCGCATGCAACGCCGCTTCGTCACACCCAGTGCGCTCCACGGCGCGCATCTCATCGAGCACGCGGTCGACGGCGCCCTGTACCTGGATCAGCGTCACCGAGAAGCGGGAGGCGCGGTCGGCTTCAGTAGCGAATCGCTCGCGCAGCGCCAGCAGGTAGCCAGCAAGTACCCCGGCGGCTTCGATGCGCTTTAGCACCGTTTTCGCGTCGCCAAGCCGCGACACCTCGTCCAGCATAGCGTCGATGATTTCGTCGGCCGTCACGGCTCCCCCCTCCCCTGCTTCTCGTCGTCGGGGGCGGTGGCGGGCCTGCTCATCTCAACCGAGAAGCGCAGCGTGTTCAGGTCGTAGCCGCGCTGGTCGAGTTCGTAGAGGAACTCGGGCCACGTGATGAACCCGGCGAACGCGTTGTAGACTAGGTGTCCGTCGCAGCGTCGGGGCGACCAGAACTCGGCGTCACGCTCGCGCGGCACGAAGCGGACGGCGAGCGTCCGTTCCCGGTCGATGCCGCCCCATGGGCGCTTGCGGCCCTGCAACGTGACGAGTTTCATGACCTCGCCCCACGCCTCGATCGCAGCGACCGGCGGCGTTCCGCACTTGTGACACGGCAGCTTGAACACAGGCCTACCCACGGCGCCCGCCCCCCTTCGCGCCAGGAGAGGCGCGGCCCGTTTCCTCGCGCAACCGTAACGCCATCGCGCGGATCGCCTTCGCCGCCGCCCTGTCGAGTGCATGTCCCATCGCGCTCTGACGGTGGTCCATGTCGGGGGCCATCTCCGAGTACCAAGCCGCGCGAACCGCATCGAGCGTTTTGCCCTCGCCGCTGGCGTAGTTCTCCAGCCAGTCGAGAACGGCGTCGACCTGGTCCCCGCGCGGCTCCTTCAGTGGGTTCACGTTCCGCATGCGCTTGCTATCGAATCGCATCACTCCGACCCCTCCCGCTGCGGGGCCAGGGATGCGAGGAGGCGGTCGATGCGCTCCCGCAGCCAATCGGTTGCCGGCGGCTCGCCGTCCCTGCACGCGAGTAGTTCCTCGTAGAACACCGCGCACGCGGCGTCGGCGAGACGCGCGTCCACCTCGGCAACTGACAGCGTGTCCATGTCCTGGCGGTCCCAGCGTTCACGGATCGCTGCCGCCACCCTCTCCCGCACCGTCACTTCGCCTGCTCCTCGCCCTCGGCGGGCTTGGGGGTGAGGGCAGTGCGGGCGTGGAGACACGCGCGGCACTGAGGGCACGAGAGCCCGTCGTCACACCCCTCGCCGTACGGATGCCCGACGGCCAGGATGCGCTCCACATCCATCAGCGCCGCCGCGAGCCTGTCGCACGACGGGCAGCGATGCTCCGGCTTCTTCTCGTCGGTCATGCTGCGTTCCTCCACTTCTTCTGATTGACGGCGTCCGACACCGTCTGCCGAGCCACCCCGTATTTCCGAGCGAGAGCCGCGCACGTCGCGCCCTGGGCGTGTTCGCGCCGCATCTCCGCGACGGCCTCAGCGTTGAGCACGACGCCAGGGCGGCCCTCTCCCGACGCTAGCATCACGCGAGTCGAGAGCGCCCGCGCGAGTCCCCATTTCTTCAGCCGGCGGCGAAGCGTCGCGGGGTCAACGAGACCCAGATGGTGGGCCCAGTCGGTCAAGCACATGCGCCTGCCGTCCCACTCAAGCAGCCGCGTGCGGCTGGTGTTCCTTGATTGCACGTCAGCCGTCGCCCAGCGGCAGTTCTCAGGCTCGTAATGGCCGTCGTTGTTAATTCGGTCAATGGAATGCAAGAGGGACGGCCGTGGCCCCATGTCCTCGGCGAACGCCGCGAAGCTGTTCAGCCATCGCTCGCAAACGCGAATCCCACGGCCGCCATAGCGCGGGTAGTGTTTGGACGTCGCGCGGTAGCACCGGGCCTTCATGGACGTCCACACGCGATACAGCGGCGTGCGCGATATGTTGCTCACGGACGCCTCGCCTTCAGCTCGGCAAGCTCCAGCTCTGCCGCCGCCCGTGCGGCGGTCTCTTGCTTCAGCGACGCGGACAGCAGCGCGCACTTGGCCTCCAGCGCTTCGACGCGTTCGGATGCCGCCTCCCGTGCGGCGCGTTCGGCGTCGAGGCGTCGTCGCAGCCGAGCGGCTTCGTCGCGCGCCTCGTCCGCCGCCTTCTGGAGCGCCGCCGATGCGTTCCCGCAGCCGCCTCCGTGTCTGCACCACATCGCGCACACGTCATCGGTCGCCATTCGTCCGCTCCTTCAGGTGGTGCGCGCCGCCTGCGATTTCTCGCGCCAAGCCCCATGGCGTCCATTGCGACGACTTCCGCGCGTCCAGCCACGCCACGACCGCCGCGCGCTCCCTCTCCGCGCCTCGGGCCTCGGCGGCGGCGATGCACTTCACGCACACCGTGCGCAGTTCGTAATAGCTGTGCCCGCATGGTGACCGTTCCTCGCCTCGCTCCCCCGTCGCGCTCTGCTCCTGGGGGGCGGCGGTGCGTTTCTCTAGCCGGTCAATCGCCTCGGTAAGCAGCGCCCTGTTCTCGGGCGACTGCATCCAGTGCCCACGCCCCTGCGCTGGCTCCTGGGGGGCGGCGCCTAGGCGAAGGTCACGAGGCGCACGCAGGGCCGCAGCGGTTAGGTCGCGGTGCAGCTCGTTCGCGCCGGGTGCGGCCTTCTCCAGCGCAGCGGTGACGTCGGCCTCTGACAGGCGCGGCACCGCACGCGCGAATGCTTGGCAGTCGACGCACTCGCCCAGCTTCGACCCGCACCAGCACATGCCCACCCCCCGCCCCTGCGCTGGGGGTGCGGCGCGACGGTTCCAGGCGGCGCGAGCGCGCTCGACTGCTCGATTCACAGTTGACGGGCGAAGCGCGCAGTCCACATTGCCGCACTGGATTCGCCAACTCCCCTCTGTGTGCGGCCCTATGACGACAAAATCACTGCCACAGAACGGACACGGCGCGAGCGCCTCACCCGCTTCCGGTGGTGGGGCGGGATGTAGCGGACACGGGTGCTCACAGAACCCGGTGCAGCCCTTCACTTCGAACCTCGCGCCCGCGCGGCGTCGAGCGCGGCGATTGCGCGGTCCACGATGATGCCCAGCGGAGTAGTACCGGTGCCGTCGCGCCAGCCTCGCGCGTCGGCTTCGAGCTTGCGCCACGCCGCCACCTCCTCCTCCGTCACCGGCGAGGGCTGGGGGGCGGGGGGCGGACACGGCGCCTTGACCACGCCGTTCTCGTCCATGTGAATGTGCGGGACGCCATTGTGCTCGTCGCAGCAGCAGTTACCCACGGTCCACCTCCCCCTTGATCGCGGCGCGGGCGGCGTCGGCGCACAGCCGATGCGCGGGCCGCAGATTCGCTAGCGTGTTTCGCCCGCCCCGCTCGCGCGGGATGACGAAGTCGAGCCACACGTCCTGCGTCGGCACCTCGCGGCCGCAGCGCCAACATGTCGAGCCGTAAGCTTCGACGAGCTGCCTCTGTCGCCGCGCGATGCGGGCGTAGCTGGAGCCCTTGCTCACCGCCGCCCCCTCGTCGCCCAGAGCCCGCCCACGACCGAGCCCCATCCGTTCCTGAGCGCCTCAGGTGGCCCGCAGCGGGGCGGCTTGGGGGTGGTGCGCTGACGATCCAGCGTCGCCGTGAGCGCGGCGTTGTGCCGTTCGTCTCCATCCCGGAATCCTTCACGCCAACCGGGCGCGGGGCTGCACTTCCCCTTCGCCTCGCTTGAGCCACACGCCACGCAGAGACGCGTGACCGTCTTCTCCACCGTCACGCCGCGCACGATGTCCACCACGACGCAATACGGGTCACTGAAGTCGTGCCCCGGCGCGCACTGGGCGGGGGCGGGGGGCGCGCGGAACTGATCGCAGTGGTTGCACGCGAAGCACGCGGATTCGCATCCATGATGATCCAGCGCCGTACACCCGCAGACGCAGATCACGCCCTCTCCCGCCGCCTCTGCGCGCGTGGGTCCAACGAAGCGCCAGCACGCCGGCGACGCGTGCGGATTC
>DASPKC010000393.1:0-2045 GCA_035628295.1 Baekduia sp. | reverse complement strand
CCGGAGAGGTCAGCGGCTCCGTCGGGGCGCCCGCGCGGCAGCCCGGGGGCGGTCGCCGGGTCGTGACGATCGGGACGCTGCCGCTGCTGGCCGGTGCGGTGGTCGTCGCGATCGGGGCGGTCGTGCTGCTGGGCTGGGTCGCCGGGTCGCGCTCGCTGACCGCGCTGGCGTCCGGCCTGCCGCCCATGAAGGCCAACACCGCGCTGGCGCTCGCCGCGCTCGGCGCGGCGCTCGTCCTCCTGCACCCCGAGGCGACCTTCCGGCGCCGGCGCACCGGCCGCTGGCTCGCCGGCGCGGTCGGCGTCTTCGGCGCCGTCGCCCTGCTGGAGTACCGCATCGGCAACGTCGGCATCGACACGCTGCTCTTCGCGGATGACGGCAGCCGCGAGCCGGGGCGGCCCGCGCCGCTCACCGCCGTCGCGTTCGTGGCCTTCGGCGCGGCGCTCGCGACGCTGGACGCCCACGGACCCGGCCGGCGGCTGAACGCCGCGCTGTGCTGGGCGGCGCTCGTCGTCGTCCTCTTCGGGATCGTGGGCTACGTCTTCGCCGTCGACGCGCTGCGCGGCGCGTCGGGCCGCAGCGGGGTCGCCATCAACACGCTGGGCGCCCTCGTGATCCTGGCCGTCGGGCTCGTGGCGCTGCGCCCGGAGCGCGGCCTGGCGCACGTGCTGCGCGGCGACGACGCCGGGGCGCGGATGGCCCGCGTCCTGCTGCCGGCCGTGTCGCTCGGCGCGCTAGTGACCGGCGGCGCCGAGACCCTGCTGCACGAGCAGGGCGTCGTCGGGTTCAACACGGCCAGCTCGTCGTTCACGATCGTCGTGATCGTCGGCCTGGGCGCCACCGTGCTGGTCACGGCGCAGCGGCTGCGCGCGACCGACCTGGCGCGCCGGCGCATGGAGGCCGACTTGCGCCGCATGGCCCTCGTGGTCGCGTCCTCCGCCGACGCCGTGGTGAGCATCGGCGCCGACGGGCGGTTCACCAGCTGGAACCCCGGCGCCGTGGGCCTGCTCGGATACCCGCCGAGCGAGATCATCGGCCGGCCCGTCAGGAGCATCGTCCCCGACGAGCTGCTCGAGGAGCTCGCGAGCCAGATGTCGGTGGTCCTGAGCGGCCGGCCGGTGCTGGGCTGGCGGACGCGCCGCCGGCACCGCGACGGCACGCTCGTCGATGTCGAGATGAGCGTCTCCCCCCTGATGGACGAGAGCGGAGCCGTCGCGGGCGCGTCGGCCATCATGCGCGACATCGGCGAGCGCAAGAAGGCCGAGCGGCGCTTCGCCACCCTCCTGGAGGCGGCACCCGACGCGATGATCATCGTCGACGACGCCGGGCGCCTCACGCTCGTCAACCGCCAGGCCGAGCGGCTCTTCGGCTACCGGCGCGAGGAGCTCATCGGCGAGCCGGTGGAGGCGCTGGTGCCCGCCCGCCTGCGCGAGCGCCACCGCCACCATCGCGGCCGCTTCGCCAGCGAGCCGCTGCCGCGCCCGATGGGGACGGAGATCGACATCACGCTGCAGACGAAGGACGGGCGCGAGATCCCGGTGGCCGTGAGCCTCAGCCCCCTGCACGTCGACGACGGCCGCCTCGTCATCGCGGCCGTGCGCGACATGACCGAGCGGCGCAACGCCGAACGGGCGCTGCAGGAGTCCGAGGAGCGCTTCCGGCGCTCCTTCGAGGACAGCGGGGTCGGCATGGCGCTCATCGCGACCGACGGCGGCGAGCTCGGCCGGCTGCTCGACGTCAACGACGCGCTGATCGACATCACGGGCTACACCGCCGCGGAGCTCTCGACCATGGGACCGCTGTCGATCGTGCACCCCGGCGACGTCCCGGCGTTCGGCGAGGAGCTCGACCGCCTGCTGCGGGGGGACATCGACGTCCTGCGGCGCGAGGTGCGCGTCGTGGCCTCCGACGGCGACGTCGTGTGGACCGCCGTGTCGATGTCGCTGGTCCGCGACGCGGCCCGCCGGCCGATCCACGCCGTCCTGCAGGTGCAGGACGTCAGCGAGCGCAAGCGCTTCGAGGGCGAGCTGCAACACCTCGCCGAC
>DASPKC010000392.1:0-3123 GCA_035628295.1 Baekduia sp. | reverse complement strand
GGCCAGCGGCGTGCAGACCGACGCCGAGAGCAGGTAGCCGGTCAGGACCCAGGACGAGGTGCCGCTCGTGGTGGCGAACTCGGTGGGGAACCGCCGGTAGATCGTCCCGACGCCCACGCCCGCGTGCCGCGCGACCGCGTCGACGCCGACCCCGAGGCCGTGCTCGGCGAAGACCTCGCGGGCCGCGTCGAGGATCCGGATGCGGTTGCGCTCGGCGTCGGCGCGCAGCGGTCGCGGCTCGGACGGCATGGCGGCGCCGAGTGTAGCGGCCGGCGGAAGCCTCCGTTCCGCTTGCTAGGCTCTGATACGGAAGCGGAGCCTCCGCTTCCGTCTCGCCCGCGCCCGTTTCACGACGCCCACCGATGCCGACCACCACCATCCACGGCAAGCCCGCCGCGCCCGTCCTCGGCGCCCTGCTGCTCTCCGCGCTCGCCTACGCCCTGGCCCAGACCATGGTCGCCCCGGCACTGCCGGCGATCACCACCGAGTTCGCCACCACGAGCGGCACCTCGTCCTGGGTCCTGACCGGCTACCTGCTCTCGGCGTCGGTCTGCACGCCGCTGGCCGGGAAGCTGGGCGACCTGTTCGGCAAGGCGCGCGTGCTCACGACGCTGCTCGTGCTCTTCTGCGTCGGCGCGGTGGCCTGCGCCCTGGCCCCCACCATCGAGATCGTCATCGCCGGGCGCGTCGTGATGGGGGCCGCCGGCGGCGTCTTCCCACTGGCCTTCGGCATCATCAACGACGAGCTGCCGGCCGACCGCCGCGCCGTCGCGATCGGCCTCATGTCGGCGATGTTCGGCATCGGCGGCGGGATCGGGCTGCCCCTCGCCGGCGCCATCGTCGACCACCTCGACATCTCGTGGCTGTTCTGGGTCGGCCTCATGGCGCTGCCCGCCGCCGTGCTCGTCCACCGCCTCGTCCCGCCGTCCCCGCCACGCGAGCGCACGCGGATCGACTGGCTCGGGGCCCTGCTGCTGTCGCTCGGCCTGGCCGTCGTCCTGCTGGGCATCTCGAAGGCCAACGGCTGGGGCTGGGACGCCGGGCGGACGTGGTCGGCGCTGCTCGGCGGCGTCGCCCTGCTCGGGCTCTTCGGCGCCCACGAGCTGCGGGCAGCGCAGCCGCTGGTGGACATGCGCGTCCTGGCCGAGCGTCCCGTGCTGGCCACGAACATCGCCGGGTTCCTGGTGGGCGGCGCGATGTTCGGCTCCTTCCTGCTCGTCCCGGCGTTCGTGCAGGCCCCGGAGTCCACGGGCTACGGCCTGGGCATGACGGTGCTGCAGTCCGGCCTGCTCATGCTGCCGAGCTCGTTCGTGATGCTCGTGGCCGGGCCGCTGGCCGGGCACCTCGGCAACCGGATCGGCTCGCGCGCCGTCCTGCTCATGGGCACGGTCGGGATCGGGTGCTCGTTCGTCGTCCTCGGGCTCGCGCACGGCGCGCCGGTCGACTTCATGCTCGCCAACGTGCTGCTCGGCGCCGGCATCGCGTTCGGCTTCTCCGCGATGGCCAACCTGATCGTCGGCGCGGTCGACCCGCGCGAGGTCGGCATCGCCACCGGCATCAACACGATCATGCGCACCGTCGGCGGGGCGTTCGGCGCCGCGGGCGTCACCGCCCTGCTGACGGCCGACACGATCGGCAGCTCACCGGTCCCGACCGAGCACGCGTACGCGCTGGCCTTCTGGGTGTCCGTCGGGCTCTCGGCGCTGGCGTTCGCGGCGACGCTCTGGATCCCGCGCGTACGCGCGGCGGTGGCGGCGCCGGCCCCGCGCCGCACGCCGGCCCCGGTCTGAGCCCGCAGCCGGCTACGCGCCGGCGGCCCGGCGCTCCTCGTGCAGCCGGTGGGCCAGGCGCGACTGGAGCGTCCAGAGCTCGATGAAGCCGGGTGAGGCCTGCTGGCTGAACAGCCCGCCGGACTCGCTGAAGGTTGCGAGCTGGGCGTCGTAGACGGCGTTGGGACTCTCGCGCGTGACGACCCGGCAGCTGCCCTTGAAGAGCTTGAGGCCGATCTTGCCGGTCACCCACTCGTTGACCGACTCCATGTAGGCGTCGAGGTTCTCGCGCAGGGGCTCCCACCACAGCCCGGCGTACACCAGGTAGGCCCACTGGTCGTCGAGCTGGCTCTTGAAGCGGTTCTGGTGGATCGTGCCGACGAGGCGCTCGAGCTCGGCGTGGGCCGTCAGCAGGATCGTGGCCGCCGGCACCTCGTAGATGTCGCGGACCTTGAGCCCGACGATGCGGTCCTCGATGTGGTCGACGATGCCGACGCCGTGGCGGATGCCGATCGCGGCGGCCCGCTCCAGCAGCTCGACGACGCCCAGGCGCTCGCCGTTGAGCCCGACCGGCACGCCCTTCTCGAACTCGACCTCGACGACCTCCGGCTCGTCGGGGGCCTCCTCGGGCCGCGTGACGAGGTCGAAGACGTCGTCCTCGGGGGCGTGGTCGAGGTCCTCGATCCACTTGCCCTCCGACGACCGGCCCCAGAGGTTGTCGTCGATCGAGTACGGCGCCACCTCGGTGCCGCCCTTGACGGGGATCCCGTGCTCGCGCGCGTAGGCGATCTCCTCGTCGCGGCCCATCGCCCACGAGCGCACGGGCGCGATGAGCTTGAGCTCGGGCGCCAGCGTCGCGACCGTGCCCTCGATGCGGACCTGGTCGTTGCCCTTGCCGGTGCAGCCGTGCGCGATCGTGTCGCAGCCCGAGCGCCGCGCGTAGTCCACGGCGAGCTTGGCGATGAGCGGCCGGCCCAGCGCCGTGAAGAGCGGATAGGCCAGGCCGTAGATCGCGTTCGCCTTGATCGCCGGCGCGACGAAATCGTTCGCGAACTCCTCGCGCGCGTCGACCACGAACGTCTCGACCGCCCCGAGCCGCCGCGCCTTGCCCTCGACGACCTCGTAGTCCTCGCCCGGCTGCCCGAGGTTGACCGTGAGTGCGACGACCTCGGCCTCGTACTCGTCCTGGATCCACTTGAGCATCACGGACGTGTCGAGGCCGCCCGAGTAGAGGAGAAGCACGCGGCCCACCTCGTCGTGGTTGGCCTCGTAGGACGCGGTCGCCTGCGCGCGCAGGCGCTCCGTCGCCTCGGGCTGCGGGATGATGTGGGCGGAGGTGCGGGGGGTCTCGGGG
>DASPKC010000391.1:0-24636 GCA_035628295.1 Baekduia sp. | reverse complement strand
GATGCGGCGGCGGTGACCCGGCTCAGCGGTGCTCGGGGTTGGGGTAGTCGAAGCGGCAGCCGGCGTCCCACTCCGAGCGCTGGTTGCCGTGCGCCGGGATGCCGCCGCGGTCCTTGAGCATGCGCGCGAGGTGCAGCAGGTTCCAGGTCATGAACGTCGTGTTGCGGTTGGTGAAGTCGTTGTCCGGGCCGCCGGAGCCGTCGTCGAGGTAGCTGGGCCCGGGCCCGGCTTCGCCGATCCAGCCGGCGTCGGCCTGCGGCGGGATGGTGTAGCCGAGGTGTTGCAGCGAGTAGAGGATGTTCATCGCGCAGTGCTTGGCGCCGTCCTCGTTGCCGGTGATGATGCAGCCGCCGACGCGCCCGTAGTAGGCGTACTGGCCGGCGTCGTTGAGCAGGTGGGAGGTGCCGTACAGGCGCTCGATGACCTTGGTGCACACCGAGGACTTCTCCCCCAGCCAGATCGGCGACGTCAGCACGAGGATGTCGGCGGCCATGACGCGCTCGTGGATCGCCGGCCAGGCGTCGCGCTCCCAGCCGTGCTCGGTCATGTCCGGGAAGACGCCGGTGGCGATGTCGTGGTCGACCGCGCGGATCTGGTCGACCGCCACGCCCTGGCGCTCCATGATCCGGATCGAGCGGTCCGCCAGCCCCTGGGTGTGCGACGGCTCGGGCGACCGCTTGAGCGTGCAGTTGATGAACAGCGCGCGCAGGTCGCTGAAGTCGTACGCCGCCCGGCCGTTGGTGGAGGACATGGCCGTGCAGTCCTCCACCGCCGGCGGGCGTTACAGCGACCGGCGGAGGCGGGACCGGCAGCGCGCGCGGCGGGCATGGGCCCGCAGGCGGCCGGGTACATCCGCCGTCCCCGACGAGAGGACGCCCCCATGCCCCGACGCCGCCTGGCCGCCTTGGTCCTGGTCTCCGCGCTCGCGCTCGGCGCGTGCGGCGACCGCGGCGAGGAGACCCCTGAGGCCGCCGGGGCGCCCGACCGCCCGCAGATCCTCGACGTCCGGGCGTCGGGCCACGCGCGGGCGGCGAAGCTCACGGCCGCGCGCAGCGTGCACCCCGGCATCGTGCAGCTGCGCTTCCGCAACGCGGCGCGCGGGGAGCACACCGCCCAGATCATCGGCGCCGGCGAGGGTCACACGATCGCGCAGGCGCTCCGGGCCGGGCAGGCGTGGGGTGAGCGCGGCGAGGCCCTGCCGGACTGGGTGCGGTTCGTCGGCGGGACCGGCAGCGTGCCGGCCGGCCGCCAGGCGTCGGTCACCACGATCCTCGAGCCGGGGACCTACGCGGTGACGGACATCGAGGGCTCGGGACCCGACGCGGCCGCGGAGTTCCGCGTGACCGGCGAGCGCGTCGAGGCCGAGCTGCAGGCGACGACGGCCCGGATCGCGGCGCGCGAGTACGCGTTCGAGGCCGAGGCCCTCCGTCCGGGCCGCCAGCGCGTGCTGTTCGAGAATGCCGGTCAGGAGCCGCACCACCTCATCGCGCTGCCGCTGCGCCCCGGCAGGAACCTCGACGACGTCAAGCGCTACCTGGGCCGCGAGCGCGGCGCGGCGCCCGTCGACGAGCGGCGCGCCATCTCCACCGCGATCCTCGACGGCGGCAGCCGCCAGGTCGTCGAGCTCGACCTCGTCAAGGGCACGTACGCGATGCTCTGCTTCGTCCCGGACCGCAAGGGCGGCGAGCCGCACGCGCTCAAGGGCATGGTGTCCGAGGCGACGGTGGAGTAACGCGCCCTGCACACATGTGCCGTGTCATGGGGCCATGCGCCTCCAAGCTACGGGCGGCTGGTCACCGGCGTCCGGGTCCTGCGCGACCGCGTGCGCTTCGCGCTCGCCGACCGCGCACGGGTGACCATCCGCATCACGCGGCGCGGCAGGGACGTGCGCCGGGTGCAGCGCACCCTGTCCCCCGGCCGGCGCAGCGTGCGGCTGCGCGTGCCGCGCGGCGCCCGGGTGCGGGTGACGGCGCGGGCGGCTTGAGGACGAGCGGTCCGACGGGATCCTCGACGGCCCGTAAGCTGCGCCCATGGCGGAGGGGACGGTGCTGGTCACCGGTGGCACGGGCTTCCTCGGCGGCTGGTGCGTCGTGGAGCTGCTGCGCCAGGGCCATGACGTGCGCACCAGCATCCGCGATCGCGCGCGCGAGCCGCAGCTGCGCGCCGCGGTCGCGTCGCAGGGCCTCGACCCGGGGGCCCTGGACGTCGTGGAGGCCGACCTTGCCACCGACGACGGCTGGGCCGCCGCCGTGGACGGCTGCTCGCACGTGCTGCACGTCGCCTCGCCGTTCCCGGCCAAGCAGCCCGACGACCCCGACGAGCTGATCGTCCCGGCCCGCGACGGCACGCTGCGGGTGCTGCGCACCGCGCTGGACGCCGGCGTCGAGCGGGTGGTGGTGACGTCGTCGGTGGCGGCCGTCCGCGGGACCAAGGAAGACCCCGGTCCCGGCCCGCTGACCGAGGAGCACTGGACCGACGCCTCGAACACCGCCCTGCAGCCGTACACCCGCTCGAAGACGATCGCCGAGCGCGCGGCCTGGGACCTCGCGCGCGAGCGCGGCGCCGAGCAGCGCCTGGCCGTCGTCAACCCGGGCGCGATCATCGGGCCGGTCCTGCACGACGACCACTCCGCGTCGCTGCAGCTCATCACGCGCCTGCTCGGCGGCCTGCCCGCGGCGCCCCGGCTCGGCTACAGCCTGGTCGACGTGCGCGACGTCGCCGCCCTGCACCTCGCCGCGATGACGGCCCCGCAGGCGGGCGGCAAGCGCTACATCGCCACCGACCGCTTCCTGTGGATGACCGAGATCGCCCAGGTCCTGCGTGACGGCCTGGGCGAGGCGGGCCGCAAGGCCCCGACCCGGACGCTGCCCGACGTCGCCGTCCGCGTCATGGCGATCTTCGACGGCTCCGTGCGATCGATCCTGTCCGACCTCGGCCGGCGGACCGCGTACTCCAGCGAGCGCGCACGGACCGAGCTGGGCTGGCAGACGCGCCCGGTCGAGGAGTCGATCCTCGACTGCGCGCGCAGCCTGATGTGACGGGGCGGACCGACATCGAGCATGTTGGCCGCCCAGGGGCGGCGTCTCCCGGCCGTGGCCGCCGCACGGCCCCGGTCACACCGAACCCGGATTTCAGCCCGCGACGCGGGCTCAAGTCCGGGTTCACGTGCGCCGGACGAGGTCGCGCAGACTCTCGTGGTCCTCGTGGCAGGCCGGGCAGCCCGCGAGATGGGCGCGCATCCCGGGCAGCCGGGCGTCGGCGTCGTGCCCCGCGAGCTCGAGGTCGACGTACTGGTCGAGGAGCTCGAAGCACTGCTCGCAGGTGACCTCGGGCTCGCCCGGACCGAGCAGGCGGGCGATCCGGTCGCGCGCGTCGTGGCCGCTGCTCACGTCGCACCTCCGTCGTGGCCGTGGTCGTGCAGGTCGTAGCCGGCGTCTGCCAGCGCGCGGCGCAGCGCGCGCCGCGCGTCGTGCAGCGCCTTGTACAGCGCGCCGCGCGTGGTGCCGAGGCGCTGGGCGAGCACGTCGATCGGCACGCCGTTGAGCGCCAGCGCGGTGAAGACCCGCCGCTGGTGGGGCGTCAGCGCGGTGGCGATGGCCGCGACGGTCGCGCGCAGCAGCGCGGCGTCCTCGACCTCCTGCTGCGTGCCCGGGGCCGGGTCGGCCAGCCGGCGCCAGGAGGTGTCGTCGAGCGCGACCTCGCGGTCCTGCCAGGCGCGGCGTCGCGCCCGCACGCCCGCCTCGAGCAGCACGAACTTGTACGCCCACGTGGTGAAGCGGCTGGCGCCGCGGAAGGTGTCGAGCTTGGCGAGGATGGCGACCAGCGCGTCGTCCGCCGCCTGCGTCGCGAGGTCCTCGAGCTCGTCGCGCGAGAGCTCCGCCAGCGCGCTGCGGCGCCGGCCGAGCTCGTGGTGGGCGCCGCGCAGCAGCAGCCCGTGGAGCTCGGCGACGGCGGCGTCATGAGCGGGCCCCACCTGGCGCAGCCCGTCCAGCAGCGCCTGCGAGCGGCCGGCCCGCGCGAGGTCTGCGTCTGCGGCCGAGGAGCTCACCCGCGGTCGAGCATACGTGCGGCGGCTCGCGCCGCGCCCGGGCGAAGTCAGCAGGACCGACACGGGCTGAGGGTCACGGCGGGCCCGGGGTCAGTCACGACGTCCTCCGGTCAAGGCGAGGAACTCCTGGCGGGTGCGCGGGTCGTCGCGCAGCCGCCCGTGCAGCGCCGAGGTGACCGTCCGGGCCCCCGGCTTCTGCACCCCGCGCAGCGACATGCACAGGTGCTCGGCCTCGAGGACCACGCCGACGCCCTTCGGCGCGAGGTGGTCGTCGAGCCAGCCCGCCACCTGCGTGGTCAGCCGCTCCTGCACCTGCAGCGAGCGCGCGAACTGGTCGACGACCCGGGCGAGCTTCGAGAGGCCGATGATGCGCTCGCCCGGCAGGTAGCCGACATGCGCGACCCCGACGAACGGCAGCAGGTGGTGCTCGCACAGCGAGCGGAAGGGGATGCCCGTCGCCACGACCAGCTCGTCGTAGCCGCCGTCGTTGGGGAACGTCGTCGCGCTGAAGGAGGCCGGCGAGAGCAGCTCGGCGTACATCCCCGCCATCCGCCGCGGCGTGTCGCGCAGGCTCTCTCCGGCGAGGTCGACCCCCAGCGCGACGAGCAGGTCGCGCGCGGCGCGCTCGGCCGCCGGCAGGTCGATCGCGTCGTCGTCGACGGGGCCCGCGTGCGGGCGCAGGTGGGTGAGGGCTCGGGTCACGCACGTGTTCGCGCGCCGCCTCCCGCGGGTCTTACCTCCCGCGACCGGATCCGCGCACGCCGGTAAGACGGCGCTGCCCCGCGGCGCGAACGGCAGCGACGACCCAACCCCCCATCAGGAGGACCACCATGAGCACCACCGTCGCCGGCGCCCTGCGCCCCGGCCCGCTCCCGCAGCCGGAGGTCCTGCGCCGCGATCCCGCGGCGCAGGCCTTCCTGCTGCTGCGCGTCGCCTTCACCGTCGCCCCGATCCTGTTCGGCCTGGACAAGTTCGCCGAGGTCCTCACCGACGACTGGACGCGCTACCTCGCCACGGAGGTCGACGATCTGATCCCGGGCAGCGCCCAGGACGCGATGTACCTCGTCGGTGGCGTGGAGATCCTCGCCGGCCTGGTCGTCCTCGTGGCGCCCCGCGTCGGCGGGCTGCTCGTGGCGGCCTGGCTGGGCGGCATCATCGTCAACCTCCTGCTCACCGGCGGCTACGGCGACATCGCCCTGCGCGACTTCGGCCTGCTGCTCGGCGCCCTGACGCTGTGGCGGCTGGCCAGCGCACGGTTCGCGTGACCGAAACGACCAGAACGACCGATGCGACCGCAACGGCGACACCACCGGCCGCCGTCCTTACCGTCGCTCGCGGGTCGTGCCACCCGGCACGAGGGACTCGAGGAGGAGATGGTCATGGACAAGGTCGCCAAGCGCCCGCGCGGCGCGCTGCGGCAGCTGTGGTTCTGGGTGCTCGTCGCCATCGCGGCGGGCGCGACGTTCGGGCTCGTGGCTCCGGACACGGCCAAGGAGGCCAAGTGGCTGGCGGACGCGTTCCTCCAGCTCGTCAAGACGATCACCGCGCCGGTGATCTTCCTCACCGTCGTCATCGGCATCGCCTCGCTGGGCAACATGGCCCGCGCCGGCGGCCTGGCGGTGCGCGCGCTGGGCTACTTCTTCGGCGCCACGGTCGTGGCGCTCGGCCTCGGGTTGCTGGCCGCCAACGTCGTCCGCCCGGGCGACGGCTTCAGCGGCGGCCCGACCGGCTCGGCCACCGAGGCGGCGCAGGAGAAGATCGCCGAGGCGGGCGAGGCGGGCCACGGCCTGATCGCCTTCATCACCGACGACCTGATCCCCACCAGCCTCGTCGGCCCGTTCGTCGAGAACGAGGTGCTCAAGGTCCTGGTCCTCGCCATCCTCACCGCGGCGGCGATCAGCGCGCTGGCCGCCCCGGTGCGCGAGCGCGTCGTCGGCGGCTTCGAGGTCGCCAGCCAGATCGTCTTCGGCGTGATCCGCATGATCATGTGGACCGCTCCGCTCGGCGCGTTCGGCGGCATGGCGTTCACCGTCGCGCAGTTCGGCGGCGGCGCGCTGCAGAACCTCGCGATGCTCATGCTCACCTTCTGGGGCACGGCCGCGGTGTTCGTGTTCGTGGTCCTCGGGACGGTCGCCCGCATCAGCGGCTTCTCGATCCTGCGCTTCATCCGCCTGCTCAAGGACGAGCTGCTCATCATCCTCGGCACGTCGTCCAGCGAGACCGTGCTGCCGCGGATGCTCGTCAAGCTCGAGAAGGCCGGCGCGTCGCGCCAGAGCGTCGGCGTCGTGCTGCCGACGGGCTACTCGTTCAACCTCGACGGCACGTGCATCTACCTGACGCTCGGCGCGCTGTTCATCGTCCAGGCGACCGGCCAGGACATGGCCGTCGGCGAGCAGGTCGCGCTGGCCGCGCTGATGGTGCTGACGTCCAAGGGCGCGGCCGGGATCACCGGCGCCGGGCTCGTGACCCTGACCGCCTCGCTGCAGGCGTTCGGCGGCACGTTCTTCACCGCCGAGTCGATCGCGGTCGGCATCGCGCTGGTGGTCGGCATCGACCGCGTCATGTCCGAGGGCCGCGCGCTGACCAACTGCATCGGCAACGGCGTGGCCACGATGGTCATCGCCAAGTGGCACGGGGAGTTGGACGAGGAGCGCTTCCAGGCGGTGCTCGCCGACCCGTCGCTGGCCGACCCGGACACCCCGGTCGCGGAGGTCGAGCCCGTGGCCGGCGAGCTCCCCGTCCCGGCGCACCACCCCGGCCGGCCCGTGCCGGAGCCGGTCCCGGCCCTGGCCTGAGGAGCGCGTGGGCGCCGTCCCCCGCCCGTGGCGGGTGGGCGGCGCCCGTGCGAGCATCGGCTCGTGCGAAGGGTCAGCCTCGCCCGGCAGCTCCTGCTGCTGCAGCTCGTCGTGGTGCTCGTCACCGTCGGCCTCGTGGCCCTCGCCACGGTCAAGGCCACCAACGACCGCACGCGTGACGACGAGCGCGCCCGCCCGGTCTCCGTCGCTCGCACCCTGGCCGCGTCCGGCGAGGTGCGGGCGGCGCTGCGTCGTGACGACCCGGCGGTGGCGCTGCAGCCGCTGGCCGAGGCCGTCCGCCGCCGCGCCCGCCTCGGCTTCGTCGTCGTGATGTCGCCGCGCGGCATCCGCTACTCCCACCCCGACCCGCGGCGCATCGGCGGGCGCTTCGTCGGGACGATCGACGACGCGGCCCGCGGCGGCGAGGTGGTCGAGGAGACGACCGGGACGCTCGGCCCGTCGGTTCGGGCCGTCGTGCCGGTGCGCGACGGCGATCGGGTGGCCGGCCTGGTCGCCGTCGGCGTCCTGCAGGAGGCGATCAGCGACCAGGTGCGCGACGACCTCCCCGCGCTGCTGGCGTCGCTGGCCGCGGCGCTGGTCGTCGGTGCCGCGCTCTCCCTGCTGCTCGCCCGGCGGGTGCGACGCCAGACCCGCGGCATGGACCCCGAGCAGCTCGGCGCGCTCTACGACCATCACGACGCGGTCCTGCACGCCATCGGCGAGGGCGTCGTCGTGACCGGCGGCGACGGCCGCCTGCGGCTGGTCAACGAGGAGGCGCGCCGCCTGCTCGGCCTGGGCGACGACGCCGTCGGCCGCCGCGTCGACGAGGTGCTGCGCGAGACGGCGCTCGTCGAGGCCCTCACGGGCGCGGGCGCCGACGGCGCCGGCGTCCATGTCGTGGGCGAGCGGGTGCTGGTCAGCGCGGCCCGGCCCACCAGTGTCGGCGGCCGGCGCGTCGGCACGGTCACGACGCTGCGCGACCGCACCGAGCTCGAGGGCCTCGTGCGCGAGCTGGGCACCGTGCGGGGCCTGGCCGACGCCCTGCGCGCGCAGGCGCACGAGTCGGCCAACGAGCTGCACACCGTCGTCGGGCTCGTCGAGCTCGGCCGCTACGACGACGCGGTCGCGTTCGCCACCCGCCGCATCGGGGTGACGCAGGACGAGGCCGACCAGGTCCAGCAGCGGATCGGCGATCCAGCGCTGGGCGCGCTGCTGCTGGCCAAGGCGGCGGCGTGCCGCGAGCGCGGCGTGCAGCTCGTCCTCGACGACACCAGCGACCTGCCCGCCGGGCTCGTCCCCGAGGACGACCTCGTCACGATCGTCGGCAACCTCATCGACAACGCGCTCGACGCCCTGGCCGAGCAGACCGGCGGGCGGATCGCCGTGCACGCGGCGGTCGAGGACGGCGCGGTCGTCCTGCGCGTCCACGACGACGGGCCGGGGTTTGCGCCCGAGGGCCTGGACCGCGCCTTCGAGGCCGGCTGGTCCACCAAGCCGGGCGCCGGTGCGGGGCGCCGCGGGATCGGGCTGGCGCTGGTGGCCGCCGCGACCGCCCGGCTCGGTGGGTCGGCGGCGGCGGCCAACGACGGCGGCGCGGTCGTGACGGTGCGGGTGCCCGTCCGGGCGCGCACCCAGGCGGGCGCCGAGGTGCGCGCGTGATCCGCACGCTCGTCGTGGAGGACGACGCGCTCG
The DNA here is from genome assembly GCA_035628295.1 of Baekduia sp. Lineage (GTDB taxonomy): Bacteria > Actinomycetota > Thermoleophilia > Solirubrobacterales > Solirubrobacteraceae > Baekduia. The sequence goes on along the minus strand of DASPKC010000391.1, from coordinate 16,101 downwards.
TCGCCGAGGTCCACGCCTCCTACGTCGAGCGCGTGCCGGGCTTCACCGTGGCCGGCGTCGCGCACCGCGCGACCGAGGCCCTGGAGATCCTCGCCGCCCGTCCGGTGGAGCTCGTCCTGCTCGACTTCCACCTCCCCGACGCCGAGGGTCTGGATCTCCTGCGCACCATCCGCGGCCGGGCCAGGTCGCCGATCGACGTCATCGCGGTCACCGCGGCGCGCGACACCGACAGCATCCGCCGCGCGATCGCCGGCGGCGTCGTCCAGTACCTCGTCAAGCCGTTCGCCTTCGCGACCTTCGCCGACAAGCTCGAGCGCTACGCCCGCTATCGCGAGCAGCTCGCCGGCGCCGCCGAGGGCGACCAGGAGCGCGTCGACGCGATGCTGGGCACGCTGCGCGGCTCGGCGGCGCGGACGCTGCCCAAGGGCCTGAACGCGACGACGCTCGATCACGTCAGGACGGCGGTCCGCGATGCGGCCGAGCCGCTGACCGCGTCGGAGGTGGCGGGCCGCTGCGGCCTCTCGCGCGTCACGGCGCGCCGCTACCTCGAGCACCTCGCCGTCGAGGGCGTGGTCTCGCTGTCGATGCGCTACGGCGGCACGGGGCGCCCGGAGCACCTCTACGCCTGGCCGGGAGGCTGAGCGCCCCGGCGGCCGCTACGGTCGCCGGATGGACGAGGCCTTCATCCGCAACCTCGCCGACATGCACGCCCGGGCGCACCCGCGGCGCGGCACCGTGATCGACCCGGAGCCGGAGGGCGTGAGCTGGCCGGACGTCGGCGTCAACGTCCAGGTCCTCGAGCCCGGCCGGCCCGCGTGCCGCTACCACTCCGAGCCGGTGCAGGAGGACTTCCTGGTCCTGCACGGCAGCTGCCTGGTGATCCTCGACGGCGTCGAGCACCGGCTGCGCCAGTGGGACTTCGTGCACTGCCCGGCCGGCACGGACCACGTCTTCGTGGGCGCCGGCAACGGTCCCTCGGCGGTGCTCATGATCGGATCGCGCCGCGAGGACCGCGCGCACTACCCGGTCGACGAGCTGGCCGCGCGCTACGACGCGTCGGTGCAGCAGCCCACCGACGTGGTGGCCGAGGCCTACGCCGACTGGTCCGCCGAGCCGTGGACGCCGGTGCCCGCGCCGTGGCCGCCGGGCTGACGGCGCGCCGTTCTAGTGACCGCGCGGGCCCCGCGAGGCCGCGGCCGTCGCGTCGCCGATGACCTGCCACAGCGCGACCAGGTCGTCCACGAGCCGGTCGCGGTCGCAGGCGATCCGCCCGTCGAGCCAGTCGAGGAGGACCTGGCTCGTCCCGCCCACGAGCATCGAGGCGGCGAGATCGACGGCCGGGTCGGCACCGAGGTCGTGCAGGTCGCGGCCGGTGGCGGCCGCCGCCGTGATGACCTGGCGCAGGGCGTCGGCCCGATGGCCCGCCGCCGCGTCGGCGGCCGGCACCGCGCCGAACAGGACGCGGGCGCGACGCGGGTCGTCGGTGAGGTGCCCCACGATCGCGGCGATGGCCTGGCGCGTCGCCTCGCGCGCCGGCACCCCCGGCTCGATCGCGCCGAGCGCGACGGCGATCGCATCCTCGGCCAGGCGCTTGGTGAGCGCCGCCACGACCGCCTCGAGCCCGTCGAAGCTCTCGTAGAAGTAGCGCTTGTTCAGCGCGGCCGCGCGGCACAGGGCATCGATGCGCAGCGCCCGCCACCCGTCCTCGGCCACGAGCGCGAACGCCGCGTGGAGCAGCGCCGCGTGGCGCTGGGCGACGCGCTCGTCGTTCGTCCGCCCGCCGTAGGGACGTGCGGCCGGCTGCTTGACCGGCACCATCTGGAACAGTAGCGTACCAGATCGTGAGCAGCACTCTCTCCCTCCGCGCACGGACCGCGGCCGCAGCCCTGACCGAGCGCGTGCCCGCCACGCCGCGCCCGCTCGCCGCCGCCCCGCCGGGCAGCGGGCTGCAGCCGGTGCTCGGCGATCCCGGACTGCCGCTGGTGGGCCACACGCTCGGCGCGATCCAGCGCACGCTCGAGTTCTGCCGCGAGCGCCACGCCCGCTTCGGCACCGTGTTCTGGGCCGACGTCACCGGCGTCCCCGTGGTCCTCGCCCTGGGCCCCGACGCCATCGGGACCGTGCTGGCCAACCGCGACCGCGCCTTCGGCAGTGAGAAGGGCTGGGGCCACTTCATCGGGCCGTTCTTCGAGCGCGGCGTGATGCTCATGGACTTCGAGGAGCACCGCCACCACCGCCGGATCATGCAGCAGGCCTTCAAGCGCGAGCGCCTCGTCGCCTATCTCGAGGCGGCCAACGCGACGATCGCCCGCGGCGTCGCCGGCTGGCGGCCGGGCCCGGGCTTCGAGCTCTACGAGGCGGCCAAGCAGCTGACCCTCGACATCGCCACCGAAGTGTTCATGGGCGAGGAGCTCGGCGCCCAGGCCGACCGGCTCAACGCCGCGTTCATCGACGTCGTGGTGGGCGGCCAGGCCGTCGTGCGCGCCGACGTGCCGGGCGGGCGCTGGCACCGCGGGCTGGCCAGCCGCCGATTGCTGGAGGAGCACTTCCGCTCGCGCATCCCGGCCAAGCGGGCGGGCGACGGCCAGGACCTCTTCACCGTCCTGTGCCACGCGGAGACCGAGGACGGCGAGCGGTTCTCCGACGCCGACGTGGTCAACCACATGATCTTCACGATGATGGCCGCCCACGACACGAGCACCATCACCCTGGCGATGATGGGCTACTACCTCGCCCGCCACCCGGAGTGGCAGGAGCGCCTGCGCGAGGAGTCGCGCGCCGTCGGCAAGCCGGCGATCGGCTACGACGACGCCGGCCGGCTGCCGCTCATGGAGCTGGTGCTCAAGGAGACGCTGCGCATCAACGCGCCGGTCGGCCTCGTCGCGCGCGAGGCGCTGAAGGACACCGAGCTCGACGGCCGCTTCATCCCCGAGGGCACCAAGCTCATGCTCGGCATCTACCCCACCCAGCGCATGGAGCCGTGGTGGCGCGACCCCGACACCTTCGACCCCGAGCGCTTCACCCCCGAGCGCGCCGAGGACGCCTGGCACACCTACGCCTGGGCGCCGTTCGGCGGCAACGTCCACAAGTGCATCGGCATGCACTTCGGCTCGATGGAGGTCAAGACGATCCTGCACCAACTGCTGCTGCGCTTCCGCTGGACGGTGCCGGCCGGCTACGAGCCCGTGATCGACTACGGCACCGGGCCGTTCCCCGGCGACGGTCTGCCGATCGAGCTGCAGCCGGTGTAGGCCGCGCGCCGGCGGCCGCGCCGGGTACGTGTCGCCCATGGACGAGAGCCCGCGACCCGACCAGGAGCCGCAGCCCGGGACCGACGCCGGCGCCAACGAAGGCGAGATGGCGCCCGACCGGCCCACCGAGGACGCCGAGGACATCGGCACGGCGGCGCACAAGGAGGCGGCCGCCGAGCAGATGGACCGGTAGCCCCGCGCAGGCCGCCCCGCGCCGCGTCAGGACGCGGCGGTGAGCCCCCGCGCCGCCACGGCCGACGCCAGCGAGCGCTCGGCCTGCGAGCGCTCGTCGCCGAGGCCGACCATGAGGTTGACGGTCATGGGGAACGCGACGTCGCGCAGGCCCGCGACGGGGTCGTCGACGAAGCCGCCGATGACCAGCAGGACGTAGCCGTGGGTCATGCTGAGGACCTGCGTCGCCGCGGCGAGCGCGTCCTGCTCGCGGATGCGCCCCGCCGCGATGACGCGCTCGACGCTGCGCAGGAGCACGGAGAACGCGTCCTGTCCCTCAGGCAGCGCCCAGGGGCCGCCGGCCTCGTCGACCCGCGCGGTCAGCCCCCGCATCCGCGCTCCGCCGGCGAGGCCGAACATCAGTCGGTACAGCTGAGGGTTGGCCAGCGCGAACTGCGAGTAGGCGATGCCGCCCGCAAGCAGGTCGGCCATCGGGTCGCCGGTCTGGGGGGCGCGCTGGCGCACGTGCGCGGCGAAGCGCGCCAGGCCCTGGCGCACCAGCGCCTCCACGAGGCCGGGCAGGCCTCCGAAGTGCGTGTAGAGCGCCATCGTCGAAGTGCCGATCTCGCGCGTCAGCCGGCGCGCCTGCAGCGCCTCGGGCCCCTCCGCCTCCAGCAGCGCCGCGGCCGCCTGCAGGAGGCGGTCGCGCGGCCCGGCTTGCGGTCCGGCCATAACGGCGTTATCGTCGGCCATAACATCGTTATACGTCGTGGAGGCGACGACATGCCGAAGACCTCGAACCTGGGACGACTCGTGGCGGGCGCCGGCGGCGGCGTCCTGCTGGCGTCGCTCTTCCTGCCCTGGGCCGACGCCGGCGGCGAGCGCCTGACCGGCTGGGAGCTGTGGACCACCGGCGACCTCGCGCTGCTGGCCGCCGCCGTGACCGCGCTCGCCGCCGCGTTGACGGGCGGGCGGATCGGCCTCTTCCGCCCCGACCTGTCGCTCAGCGGCGCCGCCGACCTGCTCGGGCTGGTGTCGACGCTGCTCGTGGCCTGGATGCTCGTGGTGGACTTCCCGGCCGGGGCCGACATGCAGGCCGGCGCGCCGGCGGCGCTCGTGGGAGCGCTCGCGATCGCAGCGGGTGTCGGCGACTACCGCACGCTGCGGGGCGCTCCGGCGTTCCCGCGCCTCGACGGCTGAGCCCAGGACCGACGTCCGGCCGAGGGCGCGGCTCGCGCCGCGCCCTCGCCGCTGGGCCCCTACGCCGCGCCCGCCGCGCCGGCCGTCTTGTACATCGTCTGCAGCGCGAAGTACGCCTCGAGGCCCTCCGGCCCGAGCTCGCGGCCCAGGCCGCTGGCCTTCACGCCGCCGAACGGCGCCGCCGGGTCGATCATGAAGTGGTTGATCCCGATGCTGCCCGTCTGCACGCGCTTGGCGAACGCCGCGCCGCGCTCGGGGTCGGCGGTCCAGACGCTGCCGCCCAGGCCGTACTCCGAGTCGTTGGCGATGGCCAGCGCCTCCTCGTCCGTGTCGTACGGGATCACCGACAGGACCGGCCCGAAGATCTCCTCCTGGGCGATGGTGTGGCGGTTGTCGACGTCGGCGAACACCGTCGGCCGCACGAACCAGCCGCGCTCCTGCTCGGCGGGCCCGCCGCCGGCGATGACGCGCGCGCCCTCGGCCTTGCCCTTGGCGATGTAGCCCTCGACGCGCTCGCGCTGCGCGCGGCTGGCCATGGGGCCGATCTGCGTCGCCGGGTCCATCGCGTCGCCGACCTGCAGGGCCTCCGCCAGCCCGCCGAAGACGGTCAGGACCTCGTCGTAGCGCGAGCGCGGCGCGAGCACCCGGGTGCCCAGGAAGCAGGTCTGGCCGTTGTTGAGCAGCGTGGCGCCGAACAGGGCCTCGGCGGAGGCTGCGATGTCCGCGTCGTCGAGCACGACCGCCGCGGACTTGCCGCCCAGCTCGAGCGTCACCGGCCGCAGCAGCTCGCCGCAGCGCGCGGCGATCCGGCGCCCGGCGGCCGTCGAACCGGTGAACGCCACCTTGTCGACGCCGGGGTGCTCGACGAGGTACGCGCCGATCTCGCGGCCGCCGGGGACGATGCTGATGACCCCCTCCGGCACGCCGGCCTCGACGATCGCCTCGGCCAGCACGATGCTGTCCAGGACCGTCTCGGGGCTGGGCTTGACCACGACCGTGCAGCCCGCCGCCAGCAGCGGCGCGAGCTTGAACATCGCCAGCGACTGCGGGAAGTTCCACGGCACGATCGCGCCGACCACGCCGACCGGCTTGCGCTGCACGAGGATCTGCCCGCCGAGCAGGCCGGTGCGCTCCTCCTCGAGCTGCACGCCGCGGATCAGCCCCGCGTAGTAGCGCAGCAGCACCTGCGGGAAGACGCCCTCCAGCTGCGTGGAGATGGCGATCGGCATGCCGTTCTGCAGCGACACCCGGCGCGCGACCTCCTCGGCCCGCGCGTCGATCGCGTCGGCCAGCCGCTCGAGCACCATCGCGCGGTCCTCGACGCTCCACGACGCCCAGCCCGTCGGGTCGTCGAACGCGCGCCGGGCCGCGGCGACGGCGGCGTCGACGTCGGCCTCGGCGGCCTCGGGCACCGACCCGACCGGCTCCTCCGTGCTGGCCGAGAGCACCTCGATGCGCCCGGTCCCCTGCGGCGCCAGCCACTGGCCGCCGATGAAGAGCTCGTCCTGCTGGATGAACGTCTGCGTGCTCACTGCACTTCCCCTTCGGTCGCGATCGTCGGGGCAACGCTAGGCCGACGCCGCCCACAGGCGTGTGTGATCGCGGCACAATCGGGCGATGGCCACGACCGCCACCTCCCGCAACGGCGCCTCGACCGCGCCGGCCGCCGTCGTCCAGACGTTCCTGGGCGCGCTGGCCGACGACGACGTCGACCGCGCCGCGGCGCTGCTCGCCGACGACGCCGTGTGGATCAACGTCTCGCTGCCCGCCGTGCGCGGCCGCGCGCGGATCGAGCGCCTCTGCCGCATGGGGCCGAGGATCGGGCTGCGCTTCCGCGTGCACGTCCACCACCTCGCCGCCGAAGGCCCGGTCGTGCTGACCGAGCGCTCCGATGCGCTGGGTCTCGGCCGCTTCGAGCAGCGCTTCTGGGTGCACGGGCGCTTCGAGGTGCACGACGGCCGCATCACCGTGTGGCGCGACGCGTTCGACTGGGGCGACCTCGGCGTGAGCCTCGTGCGCGGCCTTGCCGGCATCGCGGTCCCGGGCCTGAACCGCCCCTGGCCGGGGCGCCACTGAGCGGCGGCCGGCGGCCGGATCGCCGCGGCGGCAGGTGGCCCGGCGCTGCAGGCTGTGTGAGACGCCTCCCAGAAGCTTAACGGTACCCCCGGGGGGTATCACAGTGCCAGCCCATGAACGGCATGGGCCCCACCTCCTCGCTGCAGCAGGCGATGGTCCGGCTGGACCGTCTCGTCCGCCGGCGCCGCCGCACGGTCCTCGCCCTGTGGCTCGTCGCGCTCGTCGCGGCGGTGCCCTTCGCCATGCGCCAGTCCGAGAACCTCACGGGCGGCGGCTACGGCGTCCCGGGGTCGCAGTCCCAGGCGGTCCGCGACCAGGTGGAGCGCAACTTCAGCCGCGACGCCCGCGCGACGATGGCCGCGGTCGTGGTCCCCGGCCGCGCCGCCACCCCGGCCGAGATCCGGGACGCCATCGGCCGCGTCGACGCCGCGGCGCGCGCCGAGGCGCACGTCGCCCTGCGGCCGGCGGACCGCGCCGCGGCGATCTCGCGGTCCGGGCGCGGCGAGACGCTCGTCATGCCCCTGGCCGTCGATGTCGATGACCAGGACGCGATCGCCGTCGCGACGGGGCTGCGCGAGCGCCTGACCCTCGAGCGCCCCGGTGGGGCCGCGGGCACGGTGCGCACGCACCTCGTCGGCCAGGGCGCGCTCTGGGCGCACCTGCAGCAGCTGGCCAAGCACGACGCCGAGAGCGCAGAGCGCGCCGGCTTCCCGATCGTGGCCCTGATCCTCCTCGCGGTCTTCGGGTCGCTGGCCGCCGCCGCACTGCCGCTCGTGCTCGGGTTCGCCTCCGTGCTGGTGACCGGCGGGGTCGTCTACGCGCTGTCGACCGCGATGGAGATGAGCGTCTTCGTGACGAACATGGCCTCGATGATCGGGATCGGCGTGGCCGTCGACTACTCGCTGTTCGTGCTCGCGCGCTACCGCGAGGAGCTCGCCGGCGGCAGGTCCGCCGAGGACGCCCGCACGGCCGCCATGGCGACGTCCGGCGTCGCCGTGGCGTTCTCGGGCGTCACGGTCATCGCGTCGCTGGCCGGCCTGCTGCTGATCGACACGACGGCCGTGCGCTCGATGGCCATCGGCGCGATCGTCGTCGTCGCAGTGGCCGTCGTGGCGAGCGCCACGCTGCTGCCGGCGCTCATCAGCCTGCTGGGGACCCGGGGCCGCGCCCGGCGCCGCCCGCCCGTCCCGTCACGGTTCTGGACGCGCTGGACCGGCGCAGTGATGCGGCGGCCGGCGCTCGCGCTGCTGGCGGCGACCGCGGTGCTGCTCGCCCTCGCGGCCCCGGCGCTGCAGCTGTCGACCAGCAGCGGCGCGCTGCGCCAGCTCGACCCGCAGGACGAGACGCGCCAGGGCTTCGAGGCGGCCGCTGCGGCGCAGGGCCCGGGCGCGAGTGCGCCGGTGCGGGTCGTCGCGCGGGTGCGCAGCGGCACGGCGACCGACGCGCGCAACCGGACCGCGATCGCGGCTCTGCGCACCGCGCTCGCCCGCGACCGCGAGGTGGCGAAGGTCGCCCCCGCCGTCGTCGGGGCCGACGGCCGCTCGGCGATGCTCGTCGCCCAGCTGCAGCACGACGGCGAGGCCCCGGCGGCCAAGGCGGCCGTCGGGCGCCTGCGCGCGGCGCTGCCGGCGGCCTCGCGCCGGTTGGAGGTGGCCGTCGGCGGGACGACGGCGACGCAGGAGGACTTCCGCGACCTGGTCGCCGGGTCGATGTGGAAGATCGTCCTGTTCGTCCTGGGGCTGTCCTTCGCGCTGCTGATGCTCCTGTTGCGCAGCGTCGTCCTGCCACTCAAGGCGGTGCTGATGAACCTCCTGTCGGTGGGTGCGGCCTACGGGGTGCTCACCCTGGCGTTCGGCGACGTCGACCCCATCACGCTGCCGCTCGTCCTGGCCATCGTCTTCGGGCTGTCGATGGACTACGAGGTGTTCCTGCTCACCCGCATCCGCGAGCGCTACGCCGCCACCGGCGACACGCGCCGGGCGGTGGCCGAGGGCCTCGCGGGCAGCGCGCGGACGATCTCCAGCGCCGCGCTGATCATGGTCGCGGTGTTCACCATCTTCGTGTTCACCGGCCTGCCGTCGATCCAGCAGATCGGGCTGGGCAACGCGGTCGCGGTCGCGGTGGACGCGACGATCGTCCGGCTGGTCCTCCTGCCCGCCACGATGCACCTGCTGGGACCGTGGAACTGGTGGCTGCCGCGAGGGCTCGACCGCGTCCTGCCGCAGGTGGACCTCGAGGCGGAGCTGCCGGCGACGCCGGTCATCGCGTCGCAGGCCGCTTGACGTGCTGAGCCCGGCCAGCGTAGAGGCGCAACTTGCGTTCCTCTATGGCAGGATGGCCACGCATGCTGGCTTCTGCAAGCGCACAGCAACCGCATCCGCGCAGCCCGGCCCGTGTCTCGACGTCCGAGGCGCTGTGCGTCTGGAGCGGGCCGGCGCTGCTCGTCCTCCTCGGCGCCGGCTTCCTGCTCGCGGGGCTCGTCCCGCCGCCGTCCCCGGCCGCCCCGGCCCAAGAGATCCGCGCCTTCTACGCCGAGGACCCGGACCTCCGGCGGGCGGGCATCGTGCTGCTCTCGGTCGGCGGCAGCCTGTTCCTGCCCTTCGGGGTCGCGGTGGCCGCGCAGCTGCGGCGCATCGAAGGGCCGAACTCCGCGGCGGCCGCGGTGCAGCTCGGCGCCGCGACCATCACGGCGGCCACGACCATCGTCTACACGTTCGTGATGCTGGCCCTGGCGTTCCGGCCGGCCCGCGACGCCGGCATCATGCTCGCCCTCAACGACCTGGCCTGGATCCCGTTCGTGGGGGTCTGGACGCCGGGCGCGCTGCAGGCCTGCGCCGTCGCCACCGCGGTCCTCGGCGACCGCCGCCCCCCAGGCGAGCGCCTCCTGCCCAGGTGGCTGGGGTGGCTGAGCCTGTGGATGGCGTTCACCTCCCTCACCGGCTCGCTCGTCCCGTTCTTCACCGACGGCCCGTTCGCCTGGAACGGGCTGATCGGCTTCTACGTCGCCGCGACGGTGTTCCTCGGCTGGTACGTCGCGATGTTCACGGTGCTGCGGCGCGGGCTGGTCACATGAGCGCGCACGAGTCGCCGCTGCCGGTCCGGCGGGTGCCCGGCGAGCCCGGCCTGTGGGTCTTCCTCCTGCTGGACCTCCTGGTCTTCACCGTCTTCTTCGGCACGATCCTGGTGCTCCGCGACCGCGCGCCGGAGGCGTTCGCGGCCGGGCAGGACGCGCTGCACCCGGCGCTCGCCGCCCTCAACACGGTCCTGCTCGTCACCGGGTCGGTGTTCGTGGTGCGCGCTGTCGAGGCGGCCCGCGCGGGCGCGGTCGCCGGCGTCCGCCGGCTGCTGCTCCTCGGGGCCGCCACGGGCGTCGCGTTCATCGGCGTGAAGGCGTACGAGTACGCCGACCTGGTCGACGCCGGCCACTCGATGCGCGACGGGGACTTCTTCCTCTGCTACTTCGCCTTCACCGGCGTGCACCTCGTCCACGTGGCGCTCGGCACCGGCCTCCTGCTCGCCGTCGCCGGGCGCGCGCGGCGGCGGCCGCTGCGCCCGGAGATCGTCGAGGGCGCGGGCGCCTACTGGCACCTGGTCGACCTGCTGTGGCTCGTCCTCTTCCCCCTCCTCTATCTCTCGACATGACCCGCACCGTCCTGCGCCCCGATGCCATCACCGCCCTCTGGACGTTCCTCGTTTTCGCGACCGCGCTCTCGTGGTGGCTCGGGGCCGATCACGGCCTCGGCAGCGGCCGCGCGATGACGGCGGTCGTGCTGGCCATCGCCTTCGCCAAGGCCTGGGCCGTCGGCCGGTGGTTCATGGACCTGCGCCTCGCGCCGCGGGCCCTGCGCGCCGGGTTCGACCTCTGGGCCCTGGCCACCGCGGCGGGGCTCGTCGTCCTCGCCGTCGCGGGCGGGTGACCGCCGGCCGGCGGGTCGCTTGACGCGCGGGCTCGCCGCGTCCACCATCGCGCCTGGGGTACGAACGCGCCGGCCGGACGGCGTCGTCGTCCGGGCGTGCGCCCGAGAGAGGAGTGCCGGAGATGGACGAGCAGAAGCTGCGGGCCATCCCGCTGTTCGCGGGCCTCGGCAAGAACGACCTGCGCCGGCTCGCGCAGGCGACGGACGAGATCGACGTCCGGGAGGGCAAGGCGCTCCTGCGCGAGGGGGCGTTCGCGTACGAGTTCATGGTCATCCAGGAGGGCAAGGCGGAGGTCACCCGCCAGGGCGAGCACATCGCCGACCTCGGCCCGGGTGACGTCCTCGGCGAGGTCGCCGCCCTGGACCGCGGGACGCGCAACGCCACCGTGGTGGCCACGTCGCCCATGCGCCTGGCGGTGATGACCGCCCGCGACCTGCGGGCGCTGGCGTCGGCGATCCCCGACCTCGAGCGCACGCTCAAGGCCATGGCCGACGAGCGCCGCCCATTGACCCCGAGCGCCTGACCCCGGCGACCATCCGCCGCTCAGCGCCGCGGCAGGTCGAACCCCGCCGCGCCCGGGCACGGGCCGTAGGCCGTGCCGGTGGTCCCCGGCGCGTCGCACGCGCCGTTGACGAGGTGTGCCGGCAGCCGGGGGTAGGGGCTCGACAGCGTCGTCAGCGGCACGGTCAGCACGCCCCACCCGAGCACGACGGCGAGCTGGCAGGACGCCATGGCCGCCAGGACGTCGACCCGCCCGCTCCTGCTCCCGCGCTGGAAGACGGCGCGGCCGCGGGCGTCGCGGAAGTGCCGCAGGCAGCCGAGGGCCCAGAAGACCAGGCCGCCGCTGAGCCCGGCGACCAGGACGTCCTGGTCGCCCAGCGCGGCGAAGCGCAACCCGGGAGCGCTCATGAGGTCGAGGGCCTTGAACGCCCCGAACGCCGCGCACGTGATGGCGACCGCGGCGACGAGGCCGGCCGCCGCGCGTCGCGCGGACCGGCCGCCCACCCGGCCCATGGCGCGGTCGATGAGGATCGCGAAGCCGACGCCCCACAGCGGGTAGCCGACGAGGACGATGATCACCGGCCACGGCTGGTGGCCCATGTTGGGGTTCACGACCCCCGGCGCGTGACCGAGCCAGTCGTTGACGTTCAGGAAGGTGCTGCTGTACAGCCACGCGGGCGTCAACCAGTTGTAGATCGGGTCCCAGAAGCCCGCGGAGGCCATGCCGGCGACCAGGAGGGCGTCGACCCCGAGCCGCCCGTCCCGCCGCCGGTCACGGACAGCCCTGACCACGACCGCACCGACCGAGGCCACCACGACCACCTCCACCACCCGGGCCGCCCACCACGCGCTGTCGCCGTCGCCGGGCGGAGCGGTGACCTGGTACGGGCCGTCGGCCAGCCAGGCGGCGATGACGTAGGCCTGGAACGCCAGCAGGACGACGGCGCACACCGCCAGGGCCCGGGAGAGACCCCGGCTGCGCTCACGGGCCGTCGGCGCCGTCACACCACAGCCTCCACGCTGCTCCGCCAGCGGGCACCGACACCCGTCGCCGCGACGGTGATCGCGGCGCAGAGCGCGAGCGTCGCCGCGCCCGCCAGGACCTGCACCGCCTTGGGCGGGTCGGAGTGCAGGGAGAGGTAGATCGGCATGCCGGCCGCGGCGTAGACCGCCGGCAGGGCGAAGATCGGGGCGAGCGCAATCAGGAGCCGGCGCGGCCCCGTCAGCATGCTGTCCAGCAGGTGGATCAGCACGCCGCAGACGATCGGCACCGGCGCCATCTGCGGCGCCACGCCCAGGTACTTCAGCGGCGCCTCGCCGTAGTACGTCCAGGCCTCCACCGACGTGCCGGCGGTCTCGATCGCGACGACCGACGCGAACGAGCCGAGCGCGATCGCGTGCAGGCGCGATCGGCGCCCCCCGCGCCGCAGCAGCTCGGCGACCACGTAGGACAGCCCGGCGACCCAGGGGACGTACCCGACGACGAGGAACAGCGGGATGTCGCGGTCCCACGCGGTGTACGCGCGAGCCGCGTCGCCGGCGTAGACGATCATCCCGAGCTCGTCGTAGATCGGCTCGTTGAGCGCGCAGACGAGCGCGCCGAGGCACACCGCCACGGGCGCGACGTCCCGCCGCCGGGCGCCGTGCACGACCGCCGCGACGACCGTGGCCAGCGCGAGGGCGCCGAAGAGCAGCAGGAACCACCCCGGGTCGATCTGCGCGTCGGGCGCCGGGACGCCGCTCATGCGCGGCCGGCGAGCTCCGCCACGCGCTGCGCCTGCGGGCGGCCCATGCTCCACGCGAAGTCGGTGAGCTCGAAGCGCCGGACCGCCCGCGCGTAGGCGACGTGGGAGCCCGGCCAGACGGTCGTGACCTTGCCTTCGTCGGTCGTGTACCAGCCCGGGCATCCGGCGGTGAAGACGGTCCGCTGCAGGCGCTGCTGCAGCTGCGCGTTGAAGCGGGCGTGCACGTCCTCGCGGACCTCGCACCACGCGCCGGGCCCGTTGAGGTGCTGCACGCCCTGCCGGATGTAGGCCGCCTGGCGCTCGAGCAGGAAGATGATCGTGTTCGTGAGGCTCCCGGTGTTGGGGCCGTAGCTCATGAAGAGGTTGGGGAAGCCCGGCGTGGTGATGCCGAGGTACGCCTCGGGGCCCGCCGCCCAGTGGTCGCGCAGGTCCCGGCCGTCGCGCCCGGTGACCTGCATCGGCGCCACGTACTCGGTCGGCGTGAACCCCGTGCACCAGACGACGACGTCGGCGGGCACCTCTCGGCCGTCCGCGGTCCGCAGGCCCTCCGGCGCCACCGCGGTCACACCGGCGTCCACGACGTCGACGTCGGGCCGCGCGAGCGTGGGGTACCACTGGCTGGAGAGCAGCACGCGGTTGCAGCCGAAGGGGTAGCCCGGCGTGATGCGCCGCGCCAGTTCGGGCCCCACCTGGCGGCGGATCATCCGCCGCAGGCGCGCCTCGACGACTCGGCGGACGGGATCCGCGCGCCGCCAGATCAGGGGGGCGTTGGCCTCGAACTTCCACCACATGGCCAGGTGGCGCAGGCGCGTGGCCCCGGGCAGGTGCATGAGCGCGCGCTCGGCGCGGCCCTGGGCCCAGTCGTACTTCGGGACCACCCACATCGGCGAGCGCTGCACCACCGTGACGTGCCGCGCGGCGTCGGCGATCGCCGGCACGACCTGGATGGCGCTGGCCCCGCCGCCGACGACGGCCACGCGCTTGCCCGTCAGGTCCACGGCGTGGTCCCACGCCGCCGAGTGGAACTGGGCGCCGCCGAACGATGCACGGCCCGGCACGTCCGGGATGCGCGGGCGGCTGAGCTGCCCGGTCGCGCACACCACCACGTCGACGACGAGGACCTCGCCGCCGGCGAGCTCGAGGTGCCACGCCGCCTCGCCCTCGACCCACGTCGCCCGGACGACCTCGCAGCCCAGGCGCAGGTGCGGCCGCAGGCCGTGGTCGCGGACCACGCCGGCGAGGTACTGCTGGATCTCCGGCTGCGTGCCGAAGCGCCGCGACCAATCCGGCTTGAGCGCGAAGGAGTACGAGTAGATCTCGGACGGGACGTCGCACGCCGCCCCCGGGTACGTGTTCGCGCACCAGACGCCGCCGACGTCGGCCTGGCGGTCGAGCACCACGAAGTCCTGCAACCCGTGGCGCTGCAGCTCGAGGGCCACGGCGAGCCCGCCGAAGCCCGCCCCGATGATCGCGATCCGCGGTTGCGTCCTGTGCATGTCGATGCTCCACACCCCTCTCGTTCGAAGATGCGGAGACTACCGCAGTTGTCGCTACGCAAGTCGCACGTGTACAGTAAGTACAATGACGGTACGCGTGGAGACGGCACCCGCATCGGTCGCGCGGATTGCCGGCGAGCCCGACTGGGCGTACGGCCCCGGGGCCGTGAGCTGGGAGGTCCTGCGCAATCCCGCGGTCTTCGTGATCGCCCTGCTGCGGGAGGGGATCCTCCTCACGCTGCACCCCGAGTTCGCCGCGGCGGCCGTCGACCACGACCGCGTCCACGAGGACCCCGTCACGCGCTACCGGACCATCGCGCGCTACGCCTACAGCGGCGTCTACGGCACGAAGGCCGACGCCGAGCGCGTCAGCGGCTTCGTGCGGCGCAACCACACGCGCGTGGTCGGCGTCGAGCCCATCACCGGCCGGCGGTACCAGGCGCACTCGGCCTACGAGCTCGCGCTGACCCAGGTGCTGCTCACGTCGTCGTGGATCGCCGCCTACGAGGCGATCTCGGGGCGGCTCACCGACGCGCAGCGCGACCGGTTCGTGGTCGAGCAGCAGGCGGTTGCCGCCCTCCTGGGGATCCCGCCCGCCCACCTGCCCGACACGTTCAGCCAGCTCGAGGCCTTCCTGGGCGCGGCCCGCCGGGGCTTCGCGGCCGGCCACCAGACCCGCGAGGTCCTGCGGCCGTTCGCGTTCGGCGACTACCCGCCGGGCAGCGTCATCGGCGAGCTGCCGCCGCGCCGGCGCCGCGCGGCCGCGAGCGCGATCCGGGCGCTCACCGACATCGCGCTCACCACGATGCACGCCGACGACCTCGAGCTGCTGCAGCTGAACCGGCGCCCGGAGCTGCGGTCGGCCGTGGCGGTGCGCGCGTCGCTGAAGGCGCTGGCGGCCGGCCTCGGGAGCCCGCGCGGCGTCGCGGCCTGGGAGCGGTTCATGAAGGCCGACGTCGCCCGGATCATGGAGCGCGCGCGGGCCGCCGAGCGGGCCGCGGGCGGCTACCGCCGCGCCGCCGCGACCTTCACCCCGCCGGATCCCGCGCCGCTCGTGGCACGGATCGACGGCCTCGTGCAGAACATGCGCCCCGAGGTGCTCGAGGCGATGGGGAAGGCCGCGTAGCCGTGCTCGCCGCCGTCCCCTCCATGCCGGTCCGCGACAACCCCGACGCGGCGCTCGTCGTCTACACGGTCCTGATGGTCGTCCTGACCCTGGGGTTCCTCGGGTGGTGGCTGCGCAGCCCGCAGGAGCGGCGCGTCGGGCCCGCCCTGCCGTTCCTGCTGCTCGGCGGCGCGCTGTCGGGACTCATGGAGTCCTGGCTGGACAACGTCGTGCTCGTCGGCTACCCGCCGGAGCAGAACCTGCCGGTGCTCGAGTCCTTCGGCCGCGCGGTCCCGATCTTCGTGCCGATCGGCTACGCCTGGTTCTGCGGCGGCCTGCTCTACCTGACCGCGCGCGCCCTGCGGCGCACCGGCACCACGGCGCGCAAGGTGTGGGCCATCTTCGGCGCCGTCGCGCTGGTGGACTTCGTGGCGATCGGGCTGTCGGCCTGGATCGGCGTCCTGGAGTTCTTCGGCGACCCGCCGCTGGAGGTCCTCGGCTACCCGCTGTGGTGGGCGGGCATCGACGGCCTGCACGTCGTGCTCGGCGGCGCGCTGGTGCTCGTGCTCCTCGACCACCTGCACGGGCGCGCGCAGGCCTGGCTCGTGCTCGTCCCGTCGGTCGCGCTGGGCGCCTCG
>DASPKC010000390.1:0-3673 GCA_035628295.1 Baekduia sp. | reverse complement strand
GCTCACGCCCCAGCGCTTGGCCGTGATCGCCTGGTGCTCGCCCATGGACAGGCCGGTGCGCGGCTCCTCGTTGCGGGGGATCGCGGGCACGAGGTGCTGCGGGCGGATCTTGGCCAGCGCCTTGACGCGCGCCGCCGTGCTCTTGGCGCGGTTGGCCTCCAGGAGCGTCTGGCGCAGGTCCTCGCCCAGCGTGAGCGGCGCATCGGACGTCGTGTCGACGCCACCGGCGATGCCCGAGTCGATCTGGCCGAGGGCGATCTTGTTGGCCACGAGGATCGCCGCCTCCAGCCCGGTGCCGCACGCCTGCTGCAGGTCGTAGGCGGGCGTCGCCGCGTGCAGGCGGCTGCCCAGGACGCACTCGCGCGTGAGGTTGAAGTCGCGCGAGTGCTTGAGCACGGCGCCCGCGACGACTTCGCCCAAGCGCTCGCCCTCGAGGTCGAGCCTGGTCACCAGGCCGTCGATGGCGGCGGTCAGCATGTCCTGGTTGGACGCCTGCGCGTAGGGCCCGAACTGCCGGGCGAAGGGGATGCGCGAGCCGCCGACGACGGCGACGCGACGCGGGAGGTCGGTCATGGTGCTCTAGGGCTCCTTCGGGGTCTCGGGCAGTCCGGGGACCACCGTCTCGATCAGCAGGTCGGCCGCCTGGGCGGCGGTCATGGCCTCGGTGCGGATCCACCACTCGGCCAGCCGCTCGGCGGCGCCGAGGATCACGTGCGAGCGGGCCTCGACGTCCACGCGCACGCGGGCCCGGTGGCGCTCGGGGACGAGGCCGACGAACGCCTCGGCCAGCAGCCCGGTCATGCGCTCGCGCTCGGCGGCCACGCGCTCGGCGACGGCGCCGCCGGCCGGCGACGTCGGGTCGAAGACCAGCCGCCAGGCGTCGCGGTCGGCGTCGACGAAGGCGAAGAACGCGTGAATGGCCGCGCGCACCGCGTCCGCGGGGTCGGGCTCGCGCTGGACCGCGCCGAGAACGGCGGCGAACAGCGCCTCAGACGACCGCTCGAGGCAGGCGAGGAACAGCTGGTCCTTGTTGCCCCAGTACGAGTACAGCAGGGGCTTGGTCACGCCGACCGCCGTCGCGACGTCGTCCATCGTCACCGCCGCGAACCCGCGCTGGGCGAACAGGCCGTGCGCGGCGTCGAGCATCTGCTGCTCGCGCTTCTGCCGCGGCATCCGCCGGGGTGAGGGCGTCGTCTTCGCCATCGAACGATGGCGAGGTTACTGCAGTAGAAGTTTGTATGCCGGTAACCGGAGGTCGTGCAGCAGCCCTTGCACGCGCGCTGTCCGCAGCCGACCCGAACGTGGCGCACCGCCGACTGGCCCGCTATGTTCGCGGGAAGGCCCGGCGGGACAAAGGAGAACCAGCGGTGCATCACCTGTTCAGCACATTCCTCCGCAAGCTCCTCGTCGTGGCGGTCGCCATGGCGATGTTCGGAGGGCTGCTTCTCGCTGAGGGAGACAGCGGCGCGCCCGCGGTGAACGTGGAGCAGTCCGCGCACCGGACCTCCGATGACGGCGACGGGTCGACCCGCCTGGCGCGCGGCTCGTACGACGATGATGACGACGACGACGAGTGCGCCGGCGAGCTCTCGCGCCGTGCCCGGATCATCGCCCGGTTCAACGCGAGAATCGCCGCCACCGACAACCGCCGCCGCATCGCGCGGCTGATCGCGAAGCGCGACGCCCGCCTGGCCGCTCTGGGCGACGACGGCGAGTTCCGCGACGGCTCGGACGACGGGGACGACGACGACGACGACGACGACGATGACGACGACGATTGCTCGGAGCCCTCGGACTAGCGAGCCGCGCCGTCGCACCATGCACCTTGCTCGAGCCCCGGTCTCCGGGGCTCGAGCTCGTTCTGGGGCACCTTGCGCGGGTGTCGCGGCCTGCGTGAACTACGCGGCCGGGCGCGCGACCCAGGAGCGGTCGATGTCGTCGTCGAGAGGGATCCGCCCCGGCGGCGCGGGGCCATCCCACTGCCACCCGCCGGGCAGGACGACCCGCAGACGGACAACGTCGCCCCCGTGGTCGGGGACGCGCCGCCACCGCAGCGCGTAGACCCAGCGGCCGTCCGCGCCGCGGCGCAGCAGCGACGGAACCCGCCAGCCGACGCGCAGCGTCGTCCGGCCCTTCGGCGGCGCCGCGCGGAACCACCCGGCGGCCGGGTGCCCTGCCACCGGCGGCTGCAGGGTGGCCGGCTCATCCGACGCCGACGGGTCGAGCCGTGCCCCCCGCGGGCCGTAGAGGGTGACGAAGCCGAGGCCGTCGAGGTTCAGCAGGCCGGGCGGGTCCGTGTTCTCGATGGTCACCTTCGTCCGCACCCGCGCCGACCCGTCCGCCGCGAGGTCCACCCGGTGATCGTAGGTGCGCCGCAACCCGCGGCCGTTCTTGGCGGCGAAGGAGAACGGCGCGTCGAAGAAGAAGTCGCCGCTGACCGGCCGCAGCGCGCCGTCCCATCCCCGATCGGCGAGCGCGGCGTTCACGCCGCGATCCGTCGTCCAGGCCATCGCCTCCCGGGCGTCGAACGCCTGCCCGACAGCCAGCGCGAGCTGCGGCATGCGCGACGCCGGCGTGCTGACGACACGCTGCAGCACCGCGCGCGCCACCGCCGCCACGAACTCCTTGTGCCGGCGGTCCCGGCGCTCGGTGTAGTAGTCCATGCGCGCGACGACGTTGTCGGCGGTGACGACGTCTCCGTAGCCGGGGACGCGCGCCGGCCCGATGACCCGCAGCACCCGGGCCAGGAAGCCCGTCGAGACCGACAGGACGCCGTCCACCGGCGACTCGCCGCCCCGCCGCCACATCGCCATCGCGGCGCGCGCGACGCGCGGCCAGTCCGGGACCGCGTTGAGGTTGGCGAGGCTCTGGGGCTTGGGCGGCGAGAGGAACGGGAAGGGCGCCGGCGCGCGCTCGGGGGCGATGGCCGCCTCGGGGTGGCGGGCGTACCACTTGTCGGTCCCCTCGTAGCGCTCGATCGAGAGCCTGCCGCGCGATGCCCGGATGACGCCGTAGGTGCCCATGTAGCCCCCGGTGGGCCGCGGCTCCGCCGGGTTCTGCGAGAAGAACAGGTAGCGGCGCGCGCCGAACTGCCCGAGGAACCCGGCGAGCGCCGTCAGGCCGTCCTGGCTGTCACGCAGCCGCTCACGCGCGCGCGGGAGGTGCCGGACGAGGTCCTCGCGCGCAGCGCCGATGGGACCGAGCAGGCGCGTCCCGTCGAGCTCGGCGAGCTCCTCGGTCGCGCGCTCGACCGCATCGACATCGGGGCGCAGGCGGCGGCGCAGCTCCTGCCGCGACGTCATGGCGCCCGGCGCCACGCGGCGGTCCCGCGTCGACAGCAGGACCTTGCGCCCGGTGTCGGCCAGGTGCACGCCGGAGGCCGCCAGCGCCTCGCCGGTCCCCGCGAACGCCTCCGTGCCCTCGACCTGCTTGCGCACGAGCGGCGTGATGCGCGCGAGGAGCAGCAACGGCCCCGGCGCGTCGACGCGATCCCGCGCCGACGCAAAGCCGCGCCGTGCCTCGACCAGGTCGCGCCGCGCCTCGTCGAGCCGCAGCTCGAGCAGCTTGCGGTCGGCGCGCAGCAGGGCGTCGGTTGCCGACGTGCCGTCGTGGACCGCGCGCGCGACGCGGTAGACGTCGAAGGCAGCGAGGAGCGCCAGGACGACGAGGGTCG
>DASPKC010000389.1:0-6486 GCA_035628295.1 Baekduia sp. | reverse complement strand
CGGGACGACGGGTTCGTGCCGGCAGAAGGCCACGTCCGACCTGCTGCTCGATCCCGCTCTCAGCGCGGTGTTCCTGCTCGGAGACAACCAGTACTACTGCGGTGGTTACCAGGCGTACCTCGCGTCGTACGACAAGAGCTGGGGGAGGGTGAAGGGCATCACGCGCCCCGCGCCGGGAAACCACGAGTACCTGACTTCCGGCGGCACCGACTGCACGTCGGCGAACGCGAACGCGGCCGGATACTTCAGATACTTCGGGACCGCTGCCGGCGACCCGTCGAAGGGGTACTACAGCTTCGACGTCGGGACGTGGCACATCGTGGTCCTCAACTCCGAGTGCACAGACGTCGGCGGATGCTCGGCGACAAGTCCGCAGGGCCAGTGGCTCCGCGCGGATCTCGCCGCGCATGCGAATGTCTGCACGCTCGCCTACTGGCACATCCCCCTTTTCAGCTCCGGCGGGCGGGCGAGCAGCCGCTACCGCTCGTTCTGGGACGCGCTCTACAGCGCGGGCGCCGAGATCGTGCTCAGCGGTCACGACCACATCTACGAACGGTTCGCGCCGCAGCGGCCCGACGGAACAGCTGACGCGGCGCACGGCATTCGGCAGTTCGTCGTCGGCACGGGCGGGTCGAATCACACCTCGCTCAGCACCGCCTTCGCCAACAGCGAGGTGCGCAACTCGACCACCTACGGCGTGCTTCGTCTCACTCTCCGACCGACGGGTTACGACTGGAGATTCGTCCCGGAGGCCGGCAAGACGTCCACCGGCGGCCCGCGCGCCCTCGCCGCGGTCGTGCCGTCGCTGCCCGCCCCGCTGGGCGCCGGCGGCCTGATCGTGCAGCACATGCCCGAGGGCTTCACCGCGTCGCTGGCCGCCCGCCTCGACGCCGCCGGTTCCCTGAACGTCCGCGAGGCCGCCGACGGCGAGCGCCTCGACCCCCGCAGCCTGCTCGTCGCCCCGGGCGGCCGCCACCTGCGCGTCGAGCGCGACGGCAGCGTGCGGCTCACCGACACCGAGCCGATCGGCGCGCTGCGCCCGCGCGCCGACCTCACCATCGCAGACGCCGCCAAGCACTTCGGCGAGCGCCTCCTGCTGGTCGTCATGACCGGCATGGGAGCCGACGGCCGGGCCGGTGCCGCGGAGGTGCGCCGCCACGGCGGCCGCGTCCTCGTCGAGGCCGAGGCGACCTGCACCGTCTACGGCATGCCCCGCGCCGTGGTCGAGGCGGGGCTCGCCGACGAGGTCCTGCCCCTGCACGAGCTCGCGGAGGCGATCTGCGCATGAGCGAGTACGTGGAGTTCTGCACCGGCGTGCGCGCCATCACCGGCATCGACCTGTCGCAGTACAAGCGCGAGCAGATGGAGCGCCGCATCCGGTCGTTCATCGACGCGCGCGGCATCCCGTCCCTGCGCGAGTACCTGCCGAAGCTGCGGGCCGACGACCGGGAGCTCAACGCCTTCCTGGATCGCGTGACCATCAACGTCTCGCAGCTGTGGCGCAACCCGGAGCAGTGGGACGCCCTGGCCCAGGACGTGCTGCCCCAGCTCGCCAAGGAGGGCCGCGTGCGGGCCTGGAGCGCCGGCTGCTCCTACGGCGCCGAGGCCCACACCCTGGCCGCCGTCTGCCGCGACGCGATCCCGCACGCGACGGTGCGCATCCTGGGCACCGACATCGACAAGCGCATGATCGCCCGCGCGCAGGCCGGGCGCTTCAGCGCCGACGACGCGCGCGACGCGCCGCAGGACGCCGTCGCGCGGCACTTCACCGTCGCGCCCGACGGCAGCCTGCAGGCCAACGACGCCATCCGCAAGCTCTGCCGCTTCGAGCAGGGCGACCTCCTGCGCGTCGAGCCGGCGGCCGGCAGCCACGACCTCGTGCTCTGCCGCAACACCGTCATCTACTTCACGCCGGACGTGCGCGACGCGCTGCACGCCCGCCTGGCCCGCAGCCTGCGCCCGGGCGGGCGCCTCGTCGTGGGCGCGACCGAGCGCGTCGCCGACCCCGGCAGCCTGGGCCTCGTCGCCGAGGCCCCGTTCCTCTACCGCCGCGAGGCCTGATCCATGGACACCAACGAGTACCTCCCGATGTTCCTGGCCGAGTCGCGCGAGCACCTCGGCGAGCTCGAGCTGGCCGTCGTCCGCCTCGAGGAGGACCCGCACGACCGCGCGACGGTCGACGAGATCTTCCGCGCCGCGCACTCGCTGAAGGGCATGGCCGCGACCATGGGCTTCGAGGCCATGGCGCGCCTGACCCACCAGATGGAGGACGTCTTCGAGCTGCTGCGCCAGCGCGGCGGCGCGCTCAACAGCGAGGTCACCGACGTCCTGCTCGCGTGCCTCGACGCGCTCGTCAGCGCGACGGACGCGATCGAGGCCGACGGCCAGGAGGACCTCGAGCCCGACGCGCTCATCGACCGCCTCAAGAACCTGGTGCGCCAGAGCGACGACCCGCAGGCCGCCGAGGAGGAGCCCGCCGCGGTCGCGCCGCCGGTGCTCGCGCCGGTCGACGGCACCGTGCTGGAGGTCGTCGTGACGCTGGCCGGCGACTGCTCCATGCCCGCCGTCCGCGCGTTCATGGCCCTCAACGCCCTGGAGGCGCACGGCACCGTCGTGCAGTCCACCCCGGCGCAGGCCGACTGCGAGGGCTTCGACGGCCGCGAGGTCCGCGCGCTCGTCGCCACGTCCGCCGAGCCGGAGGCGCTCATCGCAGCCGCCCGGGAGGTCCCGGAGGTCGCCGGCGCGACCGCCGAGGCGCACCGCCCGGCGCCCGTCGACGACGTCCCGGCCGTGCGCGAGGAGCGCCGCAGCGGCGGCAAGACCGCGAGCACCGTGCGCGTCGACGCCGAGCGCCTGGACCAGCTCATGCACCTGATGGGCGAGCTGGTCGTGCAGCGCACGCTCGTGGAGGGCCTCGCGGCCCAGAGCGACGTCCCGGGCCTCACGCAGGCCATGCAGGGGCTGACGCGCAGCTCCCACGACCTGCAGGCCATGGTCATGCAGATCCGCATGGTCCCGGTCGAGGCCGTCTTCCTGCGCTTCCCGCGCCTGGTGCGCGACGCGAGCACGAAGCTCGGCAAGCAGGTCGACCTGCAGCTCGTCGGCCAGGACACCGAGCTGGACCGCACCGTCGTCGACGCGCTCGGCGACCCGCTGGTCCACCTGATCCGCAACTCGCTCGACCACGGGCTCGAGCCGCCCGCCGACCGCGTCGCCGCCGGCAAGCCGCCGACCGGCACGCTGACGATCGCCGCCCGCCACGCCGGCGGCTCGATCGTGATCAGCGTCAAGGACGACGGCCGCGGCGTCGACCCGGCCAAGATCGCCGCGAAGGCCGTCGACCGCGGGCTCATCACCGCCGACCAGGCTGCGGCCGTCGACGTCCGGGCGGCCATCGAGCTGCTCTTCGCGCCCGGGTTCTCCACCGCCGAGACCGTCGGCGACCTCTCCGGCCGCGGCGTCGGCATGGATGCCGTGCGGGAGAAGATCCGCCAGCTCGGCGGCGAGGTCGTCGTCACGTCGGTCCCCGGGGAGGGCACCGAGGCGGAGATCCGCCTGCCGCTGACGCTGGCGATCATGTCCGCCCTGCTCGTCGAGGCCGACGGGCGTCCCTACGGCCTGCCGCTGCAGCGCGTCGAGCGCACGCTGCGCATCGACGACCTGCCGATCCGCAGCGTCGCCGGCCGCCGGATGCTCGTCATGCACGACGAGCCGTCGATCCCCGTCCGCAGCGCCGCCGAGGCGTTCGGCCACGGCGACGGCGACGGCGGGCACGACACGCACATCGTCATCGTCCGCGGCCAGGAGCGCGCGGTCGCCCTGACGGTGTCCAAGCTCGTCGGCCAGCGCGAGCTGGTCACCCGCCCGCTGCCGGGCGGCCTGGCCGCCGACGGCGCCGTCTCGGGCGCCGCCGTGCTGCCGGACGGCGCGATCGTCCTGCTGGCCGACTGCGACGCCCTCACCACCCCTGTCCTGTCCACCCCCTCCGGCGGCCGCCCCGTGCTGGCCGCCGTCGCGTGAGCCCCAGATGACCTCCACCTTCACCGACGTCCAGCTCGACGCCCTGCGCGAGCTGGCGAACATCGGCTCCGGCACGGCCGGCACGGCCCTCAGCGCGATGCTGGGCAAGCCCGTCGACATCAACGTGCCCAAGGTCGCCGCCCTGCCGGTGCCCGATGCCGTCGAGGCCGTCGGCGACCCGTCCGAGCCGCGCTGGGCCGTCGTCGTCCCGACCGTCGGCGACCTCCCCGGCCACGTGCTGCTGCTCTTCCCGCAGCGCGACGCCGTCCGCTTGTGCGAGCTGCTCGGCGTGCCCGTCGACAGCGAGGACGGCCGCTCGGCGCTCGGCGAGATCGGCAACATCCTCGGCACGTCGTACATCAACGCGCTGGCGCAGATGCTGGGCATCGACACCGAGCCCGCGCCGCCGATGGTGGTCTGCGACATGCTCGGCGCGATCCTCGCGTCGGTCCTGCTCAGCGGCGCGGACGCCGACGTGGCGCTCATCATGGACAGCGCGCTGGTGGTCGAGGGCGAGGCCTGCGAGCTGAGCTTCCTGCTGCTGCCCCAGGGCGCGGCGGTCGGCGACCTGCTCGGAAGGCTCGGGCTCTAGCCGCAATGGAGCACGTCGTCCGCATGGGCGAGCTGGCGGTGTCCCGCGCCGGCGGGCACGTCCTGTCGTGCATCGGCCTCGGGTCGTGCATCGGCGTGGTCCTGTTCGATCGCGGCATGGGCGCCGCGGCGCTCGCGCACGTCATGCTGCCGTCCGGCGCAGCGTCCGACGCGACGCCGGCCAAGTACGCCGACAGCGGCGTGCCGGCGACCGTGCGGGCCCTCGCGGCGGCCGGCGCGCGCCCGACGCGCCTGGAGGCCGCCCTCGTGGGCGGCGCGTCGATGTTCGCGATGGCCGGCGGCCAGGAGATCGGCGCGCGCAACGAGGACGCCGTGCGCGCCACGCTCGACGACCTGCGCATCCCGGTGGTCGCGGTGGCCACCGGCGGCAGCTCGGGCCGGACGGTCCGCGTCCACGTCGCCTCGCCGGGCCTCGCGCCGCGCGTCACGGTCCGCGACGCGGGCGGCGCCGACGAGGACCTCGACCTCGACGTCGTGCTGGCGGCCGCCGCATGAGCTCCGGGTTCCTCAGCGCCGACCAGATCTCCAAGCTCTTCGACCGCGCGTCGGAGGGCAACCTGCCGGTCGAGGCCGACGTCGTGGGGGGCGCCGCCGGGCCCGCCGGCCGGCGCAACCGCTGGCTGCGCACGGTCGACTTCACGCGCCCCAGCAAGTTCTCCACCGACCAGGAGCGCCGGCTGCGCCGCGCGCTGGACGCCTTCTGCAACACGGTCACCACGCGCCTGGTCGCCGAGCACCGCCTGTCGATCGAGCTCGAGGTCATCGACGTCCAGCAGCTCACCTGGACCAACGCGTTCGGCGCGCTGCCCGACGGCTCGGTCTTCGGCACGCTCGCGACGGCCCCGCACGAGGGCCGCATGCTCCTCACCGCCCAGGTGCCGCTGCTCGTCCACGCGCTCGAGCGCCTCATGGGCGGCTCGACCGACGAGCCCGTCAAGGAGCGCGCCCTCACCGACATCGACCTGATGCTCGTCCGCCGCCTGCTGTCGACGCTGGTCGACGCGCTCAGCGCCGTGTGGTTCGACCTCTCCGAGACGACCATCGCCCTGGCCGACGTCGACACCCAGCCCGAGCTGGTGCAGGTCGCGCAGGGCAGCGAGCCGACCCTCGCGCTCACCATGGAGGCGCGCCTGGAGCGCGTCTCGTCCACCGTCGTGCTGCTGGTGCCCTACGCGGCGATCGCCCCGGTCGCCGGGTCGTTCTCGCGCCGCGAGGACGAGCACGGCGTCCAGGACGAGCGCACCGCCGCCGCCGTCCGCGAAGGCCTCGGGCGCGTCGACGTGACGCTGCGCGCCGAGGTCGCCGAGACGCGGCTGACGCTGCACGAGGTGCTCGCCCTCAAGCCCGGCGACGTGCTGCGGCTCGAGGGCGGGGCGGGCGGCGACGGCTCGGGCGAGGTCGTCGTCTTCGCCGACCGCACGCCGGTGCTGCGCGGCCGTGGCGGCCGCGCGGGCAAGAAGCGCGCCGTCCAGGTCCTCGCCCCCATCACCCCGGAGGCCGGCTCGTGACCACCGAACAGGCGCTGCTGCGCCTCGGCTCGTCGACGTCGGAGGCCGTCCAGGCCACGCTGCACGCGTTCACCGACGACGTGGTGGCCGGCCAGGTCACCGTCGTCCCGGCGGGCACGCACCCGCTGGCCGACGCGATCACCCCCGCCGTCGCCGCCGACGTGTCCTACGTCGACGGCGTGACCGGCGGCAACGTCCTGGTCATGCCCATTGAGGGCGCGCGGCGGCTGGCCGCGGTGATGATGGGCGCCGACCCCGACGCGGTCGAGCCCGGCGGCGAGCTGGACGAGATCTCCATGTCCGCCGTGGGCGAGGCGATGAACCAGATGATGGCGGCGGCCGCCAT
>DASPKC010000388.1:0-10404 GCA_035628295.1 Baekduia sp. | reverse complement strand
CAGCCTCCCGTTGCACCCTCTCCCTGCCGATGACCCCTGACGAGATGCCCCCTGCCTCCCGCCGATCCCGCTCGTTCCTGCCCCTGCTGGCCGCCGCGGTGCTCGGTGGCGGCGTCGCCGCCGGCGCCGTCACGCTGCTCGACGACGACGAGGCCGCGAGCACCCGGACCGTCATCCAGCAGGCCCCGGTCGGCGCGTCCAACCGCGTCAACGCCGAGGACGGGCTGACGCCGTCGCAGATCTACAAGCGCTACGCGCCGGGGGTCGTGTTCATCACCGCCGAGCGCGTCGAGCGCGTCCAGAGCCCGTTCGACCTCTACCCGAGCGAGCAGCGCTCCCAGGGCACCGGCTCGGGCTTCGTCATCGACGACAACGGCGAGATCCTGACCAACGCGCATGTCGTGTCCGGCGCGACCGACGTCCAGGTGCAGTTCGCCGACAAGAAGTCGGTCAAGGCGAAGATCGTCGGCCAGGACGTCTCGACCGACCTGGCGCTGCTGAAGGTCGACCCGGAGGGGCTCGACCTGCGGCCGCTGCCGCTGGGCTCCTCGCGTGACGTGCAGGTCGGCGACCCGACGATCGCCATCGGCAACCCGTTCGGCCTGGACCGGACGCTCACGACCGGGGTCGTCAGCGCGCTGCAGCGCCGCATCCAGGCGCCCAACGGCTTCGCGATCAGCGACGTCATCCAGACCGACGCGGCGATCAACCCCGGCAACTCCGGCGGCCCGCTCATCGACGCCGCCGGCCGGGTCATCGGCGTCAACTCGCAGATCGAGACCGCCGGGACGTCGCGCGGCAACGTCGGGATCGGCTTCGCGGTGCCGATCGACACCGCCAAGCGCATCCTCCCCGACCTCGAGAAGTCCGGGAAGGTCGAGCGCGCGTACCTCGGCGTCCTGGGCCTGACGATCGACGGCAGCCTCGACGCCCTCGACCTGCCGGCCGACTCGGGCGTCCTCGTGCAGGAGGTGACCCCGGGCAGCCCCGCCGACAAGGCCGGCATCCGCGCCGGGGAGATCCAGGCCTCGCTCAACGGCGAGACGATCGTCCTGGGCGGCGACATCATCACCAAGGTCGCCGGCCAGGAGATCAAGCGCCAGGACGACCTCGCCCGCCTCGTCCAGTCCAAGAAGTCCGGCGAGGAGCTCGAGGTCCGGCTCCTGCGCGGCGGCAAGGAGCGGACCGTCAAGGTCAAGCTCGCCGACCGCCCCGCGGACGCGGGCGGCTGAGCGACCGCGCCGGCCAGGCGGCGGCTGCTGCTCGGGCGCGGTCCGGCGGCCGGGCGGGATGGCGCGCCACGCGGGCGGAGCGGATGGCGCGCGGCGCGCGCTGGCGGCTCACCGCCGGCGCCTGTTGGCGGATCGACCCTGGGATCGCGCGGCGATCCGCCAACAGGCGCTGAGCCGCCCCGCGCCCCGGCGCCGCCTACGATGGAGGCGTGCCAGACGCCCCGCGCATCAAGATCTGCGGCATCACGCGCCTCGACGACGCCCGCCACGCGGTCGAGGCCGGTGCCTGGGCGATCGGGATGATCTTCTGGCCGGGGTCCAAGCGGGCGTGCCCCGTGGACGAGGCGCAGCGGATCGGCACCGCGCTGCGCCGGCAGGTCGAGCTCGTGGGCGTCTTCGTGGACGAGACCCTCGACGAGGTCGCCGCGATCGCCGAGGCGGTGCCGCTGACCGTCGTGCAGCTGCACGGCGACGAAGGTCCGCGCTACTGCGACGAGGTCGCGCGGCGCACCGGCGCGAAGGTGATGAAGGCGGCGCGCGTGCGCACGGCCGGCGACGTCGACCGCCTCGCGGTCTTCCACACCGACCTGCACCTCGTCGACACCCACCACCCGACGCTGCGCGGTGGGACGGGGGAGACGTTCGACTGGCGCCTGCTGCGCGGGCGCCGCTCGTCGGTGCCGCTGGTGCTCTCCGGCGGGCTGACCCCGGCGAACGTCGCCGACGCGATCGCGGCGGTCCAGCCGTGGGCGGTCGACGTCGCCAGCGGCGTGGAGGCCGCGCCCGGCGTGAAGGATCCGGCGCTGGTGGACGCGTTCGCCGCGGCCGTGCGCGAGACGGCCGGGGTGGTCGCGTGAGCGACCCGCCCGCCGTCGAGCACCGCTTCGGGCCCTACGGGGGCCAGTACGTCCCCGAGACGCTGATGCCGGCGCTGGGCGAGCTCGAGCAGGAGTGGTGCACCGCGCGCGAGGACGCGGCGTTCCGCGAGGAGCTCGCCGTGCTCCTGCGCGACTACGTCGGCCGCCCGTCGCCGCTGTACCTGGCGCGGCGCCTCAGCGAGCTCGCCGGCCGCGAGCTGTGGCTCAAGCGCGAGGACCTCAACCACACCGGCGCCCACAAGATCAACAACGCCATCGGCCAGGCGCTGCTGGCCCGCCGCATGGGCAAGCAGCGGATCATCGCCGAGACCGGGGCCGGCCAGCACGGCGTCGCCACGGCCACGGCCTGCGCGCTGCTGGGCCTCGAGTGCATCGTCTACATGGGCGTGGAGGACATCCGCCGCCAGCACCCCAACGTCCAGCGGATGGAGCTGCTCGGCGCAACCGTCGCCCCCGTCGAGGCCGGGACGGGGACCCTCAAGGAGGCGGTGTCCGAGGCGATCCGCGACTGGGTCACGAACGTCGCCACCACCCACTACATCCTCGGGTCGGCCGTCGGGCCGGCCCCGTACCCCGCGATCGTCCGCGACCTGCAGCGCTGCATCGGCGACGAGGCGCGCGCCCAGATCCTCGAGCGCCGTGGGGCGCTGCCCGACCGGGTCGTGGCCTGCGTCGGCGGCGGCTCCAACGCGATCGGCATGTTCGCCGGCTTCGTCGGCGACGAAGGCGTCGCGCTGCTCGGCGTCGAGGCCGGGGGTGAGGGCCTGGACACCGGCCGTCACGGCGCGTCGCTGGCCGGCGGCGGCAGCACCGGCGTGCTGCACGGCTCGTTGAGCGCCATCCTCCAGGACGACGAGGGCCAGATCTCCGAGGCGCACTCGATCAGCGCCGGCCTGGACTACCCCGGTTCGGGGCCGGAGCACGCGTGGCTGCGCGACAGTGGCCGCGCGACGTACGTGGCGGTCACCGACGAGGACGCCCTGGCCGCCTTCCGGGAGGTCACGGCGCTGGAAGGGATCATCCCGGCGCTGGAGACGGCCCACGCCTTCCATGCCGTGCTCCATCTGCCGTCCGACTCCGTCTGCGACGTGCTCTGCCTCAGCGGCCGCGGCGACAAGGACCTCGCCCAGGTCCTCAGCCATGGCGACTGAGCACGCGGGGGCGCAGCGGATCGCGGCGGCGTTCGCCGGCGCGCAGGGCCGGGCGGCCCTGATGCCCTACTTGATGGGCGGCTTCCCGGACGTCGCGCGCTCGCGCGTGGTGGGGGAGGCCTACGCCGACGGCGGCGCCGATCTGGTGGAGCTCGGCATCCCCTACTCCGACCCGCTCGCCGACGGCCCCGTGATCCACGCCGCGGGCAGCATGGCGCTGCGCGCCGGCGCGACCACCGCGGGGGTGCTGGAGGTCTGCGCCGCCCTCGCGCCGCGCCTCCCGGTGGTGGCGATGTGCTACGCCAACCTGGTCCTGGCCCGGGGCGCCGACGCGTTCGCGCGGCGCCTGGCCGACCACGGCGCCAGCGGCCTGATCGTCCCGGACCTCCCGCTGGAGGAGGCGCCCGCCGTCCTGGAGGCCTGCGATGCGGCGGGCGTGGCGCTCGTGCCGCTCGTCGCCCCCACGACGCCCGACGACCGCCTGGCCCGGATCGGGGCGCGCGCCCGCGGGTTCCTCTACACCGTCTCGGTCACCGGGACCACCGGGGAGCGCACGCAGGCCGGCGACGTCGGGGCGGTCCTGCGGCGGGCCAAGGCCGCCACCGACGTGCCGGTCGCCCTGGGCTTCGGCATCGGCACGCCCGAGCAGGCGGCGGCCGCCGCGGCCGCGGGCGCCGACGGCGTGATCGTCGGCAGCCGCCTCGTGCGCGAGGTCGCCGAGCTGCACGCCGCCTCGCCCCCCGAGCTCGGCCGGGCGATGCGCGAGCTGGTCGCCTCGTTCGCTGCCGGGCTGCGCGACGAGGCGCCGGTCGCGGGCGCCGATCGCTAGAGTGCCCGCCCGTCATGGGGCTCGTCTACGCCATCACCCTCGGCCTCGCCGCCTGGCTCGTCCTCTGGTCCCTCGGTGCGAAGGCCATCGACGGGATGCTGCTCGCGACGGTCATCATCCTCGCGGCCCAGATGGTCCGGATGCTGATCCTGCACGGCCCCGTCGGCCGCCGTCAGTAGCACCCTGTCCGGCGGCGCGGATGCCGGCCAGGTGTCCGTCCGCGTGTGGTCAACTCAGTTGACCTTTGCGTGGCGCCCGATGCCCGGCGTATGATCGCGCCTCTTCTGGAACCAATCCTCTGAGGAGGGGATTTTGCGCGTACGGAACGTGGCAGCCTGGGGCTGCCTCGCTGCTGCGCTCTCGTTCGGGGTCGCCGCCTGCGGCGACGATGACGAGGGCGGCTCCGCCGGTGGCGGCGGAGACTCTGGCAGCACCTCGCTGACCATCTACTCGAGCCTGCCGCTGCAGGGCGACAACCGCCCGCAGTCGGAGTCCGTCGTCAACGGCATCAAGCTCGCCATCTCGGAGGCGGGCGGCAAGGTCGGCAAGTACACGATCAAGTACGTGTCGCTCGACGATTCGACCCCCGCGACGGGCAAGTGGGAGCCGGGTCAGGTCTCGGCCAACGCCCGCAAGGCGGCGCAGGACAAGTCGACCATCGCCTACATCGGCGAGTTCAACTCCGGCGCGTCCGCGATCTCGATCCCCGTGCTCAACGAGGCGGGCATCCTGCAGGTCTCCCCGGCCAACACGTACGCCGGCCTCACCCGCTCCGAGGGCGCCGACAAGGGCGAGCCCGACAAGTACTACCCGTCCGGCAAGCGCAACTTCGGGCGCGTCGTGCCGGCCGACCACATCCAGGCCGCGGCGCAGGTCGCCTACCAGAAGGACGAGGGCTGCACCTCGCTGTACCTCTTCAACGACAAGGAGGTCTACGGCAAGGGCCTGGCCGACCAGGTCGAGGAGTTCGCCGGCGGGCAGGGCCTGAAGGTCGTGGCCAACGAGGGCATCGACACCAAGGCGGCGAACTTCCGCGCGCTGGCCGGCAAGGTCAAGTCCTCGGGCGCCGACTGCATGTTCTTCGGCGGGATCACCCAGAACAAGGGCGTCCAGCTCTTCAAGGACGTCCACGCCGGCAACCCGGACATCAAGCTGTTCGGCCCCGACGGCGTGGCGGAGTCGCCCTTCTACACGAAGCTCGGCAAGTCGCTGGAGGAGAAGACCTTCATCACCGTCGCCACCCTCGACCCGAAGCTCTACCCGAAGGCCGCGCAGAAGTTCTTCGCGGACTTCAAGGACCGCTACGGCAAGGACCCCGAGCCGTACGCGATCTACGGCTACGAGGCCGCCAAGGTCACCCTGCTCGCCATCCAGAACGCCGGCGACAAGGGCAACGACCGTCAGGCCGTCATCGACGCGTTCTTCAACATCAAGGATCGCGAGTCGGTGCTCGGCACGTACTCGATCGACGAGAACGGCGACACGACGCTGTCGGACTACGGTGCCTACACCGTCAAGGACGGCAAGCTCGTGTTCGACAAGGTCCTGAAGGCGCAGACCTGATCGACCGCAGCTGACGCGGCAGGGTGGGGCGGGCCGTCGCGGCCCGCCCCACCGGCCCGTCACCGCTCCTGCCAATGGAAGCTGCCTCCCTGCCGGAGCCGGCCCCCGCTCGCCCAGAGCCGAGCCGGTCGCCGCGCGAGATCCTCTCCGACAACATCCTCTGGGTCCTGCTGGCGGCAGGGCTCGCGTACTTCCTGCTCACCGACTTCACCCAGACGTTGCAGGACGTCAAGACCGGCCTGTCCAACGGCACGATCTGGGCGCTGATCGCGCTCGGCTACACGCTGGTCTACGGGATCATCGAGCTGATCAACTTCGCCCACGGCGAGGTCTTCATGATCGGCTCCTTCGTCGCCGTCTCGATCTGGCAGACGTTCGAGGTCGACTCCACGAGCAGCGTCCTCGTGATCATCGGCTCGATGTTCGTGGGCATCGCGGCGGCGATGCTGGTCAGCGGCTCGCTGAACACGATGATCGAGCGGGTGGGCTATCGCCCGCTGCGCGCGGCCCCGCGCCTGGCCCCGCTCATCACCGCCATCGGGATGAGCTTCATCCTCCAGAACGTCGGCCTGCTCTGGCGCGGCACGCCCGACTCGTCGCCGGACCTGATCCGCTCGCAGGAGGAGGTCTTCACGCTGCTCGACGTCGCCGTCGTGCGCTCCGACGTCTTCGCCGTGGCGATCACCATCCCGCTGCTGCTGGCCCTGCTGTGGTTCGTGGGCTCCACGCGCTACGGCAAGGCGATGCGCGCGACGGCGCAGGATCCCGACGCCGCCCGGCTCATGGGCATCGACGTCGACCGCACCATCTCGCTGACCTTCCTGCTCGGCGGTCTGCTGGCCGGTGCCGCCGGGATGATCTACGCGCTCTACAACGGCACCGTCCAGTTCAACCAGGGCTTCACGGCGGGGCTCATCGCGTTCACCGCGGCGGTCATGGGCGGCATCGGCAACCTGACCGGCGCGGTCGCGGGCGGGCTCATCATCGGCGTCATCCAGGCCATGAGCGACACCCACGCCGGGCAGCGGTGGACCCCGGCGATCGTGTTCGCGATCCTCATCCTGATCATGGTCTTCCGCCCGCAGGGGCTGTTCGGCGAGGAGACACGGGAAGGATGATGGGCGTCCTCGACCCGGTGCGCGAGGCGCTGCGCGCCCTGCGCCGCGCGGTCCCCGACTGGGTGTGGGCGCTGGCCGCGCTCGCGTTCGCGCTGGCGTTCCCCACGCTCGTGGAGCCCGACCTCCTCGACGCGAGCATCACGACGCTGGCCTACGTGATCATGGCCCTGGGCCTGAACATCGTCGTGGGGTTCGCCGGCCTGCTCGACCTGGGCTACGTCGCGTTCTTCGCGATCGGCGCGTACGTCATGGGCTGGCTCGGCTCGTCGTTCTTCGCCGACGTCAACGGCGGCGAGGGCATCCACGTCCTGGCCAACGACTTCGCGAACAACCTGCCGGGCATCCACGTCAACTTCGTCCTGATCCTCATCGCCGGCGCGGCCTTCACCGCGCTGTGGGGCGCCATCCTGGGTTTCCCCACGCTGCGCCTGCGCGGCGACTACCTGGCCATCGTGACGCTGGCGTTCGGCGAGATCGTGCCGCGCGTCTTCGAGAACTTCGAGGGCATCTCCAACGGCCGCCAGGGCATCACGCCGGTCGACAAGATCGCCCTCGTCCCCGGCTCGGAGCCGCTGCGCTACCCGCTGGAGCTCGAGCCCGTCTACTACGTCGCGCTCGTGATGGTGCTGTTGGTGCTGTTCCTCAACCGGCGCCTGCGCGACTCGCGCCTGGGCCGCGCCTGGATCGCGGTGCGCGAGGACGAGGTGGCGGCCGCGGCCATGGGCATCGACCTCGTGCGCACGAAGCTCTGGGCCTACGCGATCGGCGCGGCGCTCGGCGGCTTCTCCGGCGTGTTCCTGGCGACCTATCAGAACACCGTCAACGTCGACCAGTTCGAGTTCGGCTTCTCGGTCTTCGTCCTGTGCATGGTGATCATCGGCGGGATGGGCAACATCTGGGGCGTGGTCCTCGGCGCCGTCGCGCTGTCGATGGTCAACCGCTACCTGCTGCGCGAGCTCAACGGCGTGCCCGACGCGATCGGCCTGGACTTCGACGTGACCGCCGTGAACTTCGGCCTGTTCGGCTTCTTCCTGGTGGTGATGATGGTCCTGCGGCCCGAGGGCTTCATCCCGTCCGGGCGGCGCAAGCTCGAGCTGCGCCACGCCGAGATCGTCGACGAGGCGGGCACGACGGCCGCCGACACGTCGGTCTACGAGGTGCGCAAGGCATGAGCGGCGCCGACGGCGGCTCGCCGGTCCTGGAGGCGCGCGGCGTGTCGAAGGTGTTCGGCGGCCTGGTGGCCGTCAACGACGTCGACTTCGCGGTGCCCGAGAAGGCGATCGTCTCGATCATCGGCCCCAACGGCGCCGGCAAGACGACGTTCTTCAACTGCATGACCGGGCTCTACAAGCCCACCACGGGCAAGGTCACGTTCGCGGGGCGCGACATCACCGGCAAGCGCCCGGACCAGATCACGGCGGCCGGCATCGCCCGGACGTTCCAGAACATCAAGCTGTTCCGGAGCATGACCGCGGTCGAGAACGTCCAGGTGGGCATGCACCCGCGGATGCGCTCGCGGATCACCGGCATGGTGCTGCGCACGCCGTTCGTGCGCCGCGAGGAGCGCGAATCGCGCGAGAAGGCGCGCGAGCTGCTGCAGCTCGTCGGCCTCAAGCGCCATGAGGAGCTGGCCATGAACCTGCCCTACGGCGACCAGCGCCGGCTCGAGATCGCGCGGGCCCTGGCGTCCGATCCCAGGCTGCTGCTGCTCGACGAGCCGACCGCCGGCATGAACCCCCAGGAGTCCGAGGAGCTGCGGGCGCTCATGGAGCGCCTGCGCCAGGAGCGCGGTGTCTCGGTCCTGCTGATCGAGCACGACATGAAGGTGGTCATGAACGTCTCCGACCACATCACCGTGCTCGACCACGGCGAGAAGATCGCCGAGGGGTCGCCGACCGACGTGCGCCAGAACCCGCGGGTCATCGAGGCCTACCTCGGGAGCCAGGCATGACCGCCGACGGCGGACGCGTCGTCCTCTCCGTCGAGGACATCCACTCGTTCTACGGCTCCATCGAGGCGCTCAAGGGCGTGTCGATCGAGGTCCGCGAGGGGGAGATCGTCACGCTGATCGGCTCCAACGGGGCCGGCAAGTCGACGACGCTGCGCTCCGTCTCCGGGATCGTGTCGCCCAAGCTCGGCAGGATCACCTTCGACGGCCACGACATCACGAGGATGCCCGGCCACAAGGTCGCCGAGCTGGGCATCGCGCACTCGCCGGAGGGGCGGCGGATCTTCCCGCGCATGACGGTGCTCGAGAACCTCGAGATGGGCGCGTTCACCCGCAAGGACAGCAAGGAGATCCGCTCCGACATCGCCCGGGTCTACGAGCTCTTCCCGCGCCTGAAGGAGCGCGAGAAGCAGAAGGGCGGGACCATGTCGGGCGGCGAGCAGCAGATGCTGGCCATGGGCCGCGCCCTGATGGCCCGTCCGAAGCTGCTGCTGCTCGACGAGCCCTCGCTCGGGCTGGCCCCGGTGATCGTGGACAAGATCTACGAGATCATCCGCGAGATCAACGGCCAGGGCGTCACCATCCTGCTGGTGGAGCAGAACGCCAACTACGCCCTCGACGTCTCGGCCCGCGGCTATGTGCTCGAGACCGGGACCGTCGCGCTCACCGACGCGTCGGACAAGCTGCGCAACGACGACCGCGTGAAGGCCGCGTACCTCGGTCACTAGGAGCGCCGGGAGCCATGGACCTCATCACCATCCTCGCGGCCGACATCGGCGCCAAGTCGCTGCTGCTGCTGTACCTGTGGCTGGGCTCGGCGATCGCCGCGTCGGAGATCGCCAAGCGCAAGGGCTACGCCGAGAAGACGGGGCTGGGCACCGGCATGGTCCTGCCGGTGATCGCCCCGATCGTCTGGCTGCTGGTGCCGAAGAAGAAGCTCCCGGGCGGGTCCTAGGACTTCCCCAGCGCCGCGCGCAGCGCCGGCTCGAGCTCCGGCTGCTGGAACGTGTAGCCCAGCTCGTCGGCGCGCCCGGGCGCGATGCGCGGGCCGCTGGTCACCAGGACCGCCATCTCCCCGTAGAGCGCCTTGATCGCCAGGGCCGGGACGGGCGCGAACGCGGGGCGGCGCAGGACCCGGCCCAGCGTCCGCGACAGTTCCTTGTTGGTCGCCGTCTGCGGCGCGCCGGCGTTGAGCGGCCCGGAGAACGTCGGGTGGTCCAGCGCGGCCAGGTACAGGCCGACGATGTCCTGACGGCTGATCCACGGGAAGTACTGCCTGCCGCCGGCGATCGGGCCCCCGATGCCGAGCTTGAAGAACGGCAGCATCTTGGCCAGCGCGCCCTCGGAGGGGTGCAGGACCACCGCGGTGCGGACGCGCACCACCCGGAGCCCGAGCTCCTCGGCGCGCTGCGCCTCCTCCTCCCACGCCACGCAGACCTGCGCGGGGAAGTGGTCGCCGGCGTCGCCCGACTCGTCGATCGGCTCGTCGCCGCGCGGCGCGTAGTAGTCCACGCCGGAGGCCGAGACCAGCGCCCGCGGGCGTGCGGCCTCGTCGAGCGCGGCGAGCCCCTCCACGAGGTGGCGGGTGCCCAGCCGCCGGGACTCCAGGATCTCGTCCTTGGTCCCGGCGTTCCAGCGCTGGCCGTTGATCTCGCGGATGATCTCGTAGATCTTGTCCACGATCA
>DASPKC010000387.1:0-9891 GCA_035628295.1 Baekduia sp. | reverse complement strand
GGGGTCGCGGGCGTCGCCGGGGTTGCGGGCGTCGTCGAAGACGTGGCCGAGATGGCCGCCGCAGCGCGCGCACACGACCTCGGTGCGGACCATCCCGTGGGAGTGGTCGGGGCGCAGCTCCACGGCCTCGGCCAGCGCCGGGTCGGTGAAGCTCGGCCAGCCCGAGCCGGAGTCGAACTTGTCGTCGGAGCGGAACAGCTCGGCGCCGCAGCCGGCGCAGCGGAACACCCCGGGCTCCTTGGTGTCGACGTAGCGGCCGGTGAACGGCGGCTCCGTCGCCTGCCGGCGCAGGACGGCGTACTGCTCGGGCGTCAGCTCGGCCCGCCACTGCTCGTCGGGCTTCTGGATCTTCTCCATGGTGTGGAGTGTGCCGCGTCCGCCCGGCACCGATGTGACAGGACCCGAACCGTCCGAAGGGAGCTCTAGGTTGCCCCGGTGCGCTTCGTGCCCCTGATCGCCGGGCTGGCCGCCTCCGCGGCCCTCGCCCCGGCGCTCCTGCGGGGCCTGGCCGAGGGCGGGTTCGTGCGCCAGAACTACCGCGGCGCGCACCTGCCGTGCCCGTTCGGGATCGTGCTGGCGCTGGCGCTGATCCTCGCCGCGGCGCTGACCGCGTCGGTCGCCCTGCTCGACGACGATCCGTCCGTGCTGCCCGTGGGCCTGGCCTTCGTGCTGGGCGTCGCATTCCTCGGCCTGGTGGACGACCAGTTCACGACCTCCTCGCGCGGCCTGCGCGGCCACCTCAAGGGCGTGCTGCGCGGCGAGCTGAGCACCGGGGCGATCAAGGCCGTGGGCACGGCGGCGCTCGCGCTCGTGGTGGTCGCCGAGGGCCGGCTGCTGTTCGGCGACTCGGTCGCGGACAGCGCGCTGGCGTTCGCGATCCTCGTGCTGGCCACGAACCTCTTCAACCTGCTCGATCTGCGGCCCGGCCGCACGCTCAAGGCCTTCGCCCTGGTGGCGCTCGGCTGCCTGCCGGCCCTCGACGGCGACACGCTGCGCCAGCTGGGCCTGTTCGTCGGCCCCATCGTCGTGGCGGGCCTCTACGACTTGCGCGAACGCGCCATGTTGGGCGACAGCGGGTCGAACGTCATCGGCGCGGTCGCGGGCCTGTTCCTGGTGGCCGCCGCCTCGGGCTCTACCGTGGCCCTGGGGGCGATCGCCGCCGCCCTGCTGCTCGTGACGCTGTACGGCGAGGTGCGCTCCATCAACGCGCTCGTCGAGTCGACGCCCGGCCTCAAGCACCTAGACTCACTCGGGAGACCCGCATGACCCAGCCCCGCACCCGCTACATCTTCGTCACCGGCGGGGTGGTGTCGTCCCTCGGCAAGGGGATCGCCGCCGCCTCGATCGGCCGGCTCCTCGTCTCCCGAGGCCTCACGGTCGGCCTGCAGAAGTTC
The DNA here is from genome assembly GCA_035628295.1 of Baekduia sp. Taxonomy (GTDB): domain Bacteria; phylum Actinomycetota; class Thermoleophilia; order Solirubrobacterales; family Solirubrobacteraceae; genus Baekduia. The sequence continues at coordinate 8,497 of DASPKC010000387.1, read as the reverse complement.
GACCCGTACATCAACGTCGACCCCGGCACGATGTCGCCGTACCAGCACGGCGAGGTCTTCGTGACCGAGGACGGCGCGGAAACCGACCTCGACCTCGGCCACTACGAGCGCTACACCGACGTCAACACGACACGCGCGTCCAACGTCACGGCCGGCGGGATCTACAACACGGTCATCAAGCGCGAGCGCCGCGGCGACTACCTCGGCGGGACGGTCCAGGTCGTCCCGCACATCACCGACGAGATCAAGTCGCGCATCAAGCTCATCGGCGAGACCAACGACGTCGACGTGGTCATCACCGAGATCGGCGGGACCGTCGGCGACATCGAGTCGCTGCCGTTCCTCGAGGCGATCCGGCAGTTCCCGGTCGACGTCGGCCGGCGCAACTGCATGTTCTTGCACCTCACGCTCGTGCCGTACATCGGCCACGCGGGGGAGCTCAAGACCAAGCCGACGCAGCACTCGGTCAACGAGCTGCGCCGCATCGGCATCCAGCCCGACATGCTCCTGTGCCGGTCGGAGTCGGAGCTGAGCACGGACATCCGCAAGAAGATCGCGCTGTTCGCCTCGCTGCCGGTCGAGGCGGTCGTCTCGGCCAAGGACGTCAAGGACATCTACGAGGTGCCGCTCTGGTACGCCGAGCAGGCCGTCGACGACTTCATCCTCGAGACGCTCGGCCTCGAGGGCGGCCCGCGCGACCTCTCCGGCTGGGAGGACGTCGTCCGCCGCGCCCGCGAGGCCGATCAGCCCGTCCGGATCTCGCTGGTCGGCAAGTACGTCGCCCTCGAGGACGCCTACCTCTCGGTCTCCGAGTCCCTGCGCCACGCCGGCGTGCAGCACGGCTGCAAGGTGGAGGTCGACTGGGTCGACTCCGAGGCGCTGGAGACCAACGAGGTCGCGCGCCAGCGCCTGGGCGGCGCCGACGGGATCCTGATCCCGGGCGGCTTCGGCGGGCGCGGCATCGAGGGCAAGATCCGCGCCGCGCGGGTCGCGCGCGAGCTGCGCATCCCGTACCTCGGCATTTGCCTGGGCATGCAGATCGCGGTGTGCGAGTTCGCGCGCCACGTGGCCGGCATGCCGGGCGCCAACTCGACGGAGTTCGACATCGAGACGGAGTGGCCGGTCATCGACCTCCTGCCCGAGCAGAAGGAGGTCTCCGACCTCGGCGGCACGATGCGCCTGGGCGCCGACCCCGTGAAGGTCCACGCCGACACCCGCGCCCGTGAGCTCTACGGCGAGGCGGTCATCTACGAGCGCCACCGTCACCGCTACGAGGTGTCGATCAGCCTGCGCAAGCGGCTCGAGCACGCCGGCCTGGTCGTGTCGGGCACCTCGCCCGACGAGCGCCTCGTGGAGATGATCGAGCTGGCCGACCACCCGTTCTTCGTGGCGTCCCAGTTCCACCCCGAGTTCAAGTCGCGCCCCGAGCGCCCGGCCCCGCTGTTCGGCGAGTTCATCCACGCCGCGCTGCAGCGCGCGCAGACCGAGCACCCCGAGGGCGAGGTCGCCGCCTCCCGCGCCGGGTGAGGCGGGCCTCCGAGCTCGAACGCCGCGAGCTCGGCGACCTGTTCGCCGAGCTGTGCGCGATCCCCAGCCCGTCCGGGCAGGAGGCCGCGGTCGCCGCGCGCGTGCGCCGGGAGCTGGAGGCCCTGCGGCTGGAGGTCGAGGAGGACGCCGCGGGCAACCTCCTCGCGCGGCTCCCCGGACGCGACGCGCAGCGCAGCGTCCTGCTGTGCGCGCACCTCGACACGGTGCCCCACGGCGAGGTCCCGATCGAGCCGGTGCTCGTCGACGGCGGCTGGGAGAACCGCCACGACGCGATCCTCGGCGCCGACAACAAGGCGGCGGTCGCCGTGATCCTGCAGGTGGCGCGCCGCGCGGCGGCCGAGGGGTCGCCCGTCGGCATCGAGCTGCTGTTCACGCTGCGCGAGGAGACCGCCCTGGAGGGCGCCAAGGCGTTCGACGCGTCCCGGCTGACCTCGCAGTTCGGCTACGTCCTGGACCACGCGTCCCCGATCGGCGAGGTGGTGCTGGCCTCGCCGACGTACTTCCGCCTCGAAGCCGAGTTCCGCGGCCGCGCCGCCCACGCGGGCATCCGGCCGCAGGACGGGCGCTCGGCCATCGCGGCCGCCGCCCGCGCGATCGGCGCGATGCGCCTCGGGCGCCTCGACGAGCAGACCACCGCGAACGTCGGCTGGATCGAGGGCGGCCTGGCGGGCGCGACCAACGTGGTGCCGGACCGCTGCCGGCTGCTGGCGGAGTGCCGCTCGCTGAGCGACGCGGAGGCGGAGGACGTGATCGCCGAGATGGTCGACCACTGCCACGACGCCGCCAACCTCCCCGTGTGCGAGTGCGACCTGGACATCACCGTCGAGCGCCTGTTCCAGGGCTACCGCCACAAGGCGAGCGCCCCGCAGGTGCTCGCGGCCGAGGCGGCGCTGCGCGCGTGCGGCTACGAGCCGCGCCGCATCCTCACCGGCGGCGGCTCGGACGCCAACGCGCTCGAGGCCCAGGGCTTCGCCTGCACGAACCTCGCCAACGGCACCGAGCGCAACCACGAGCCGACCGAGCGCGTCAGCGTCGCGGCGCTCGACGGGATGCTCGACGTGCTGCTCGCGCTGCTCGACGAGGTGGCCGTCGCGTGACGCGCCTGGTCCTGCGCCGCGGCACCGTCACCGAGGCGGGGCCGGCGGACGTCGCCGAGCAGCAGCTGGTCGTGGACGTCCCCGGCCGCGGGCCACGGGCGGCCGTGGCCGACGTCGCGCTCGTCGGGCCCGCGCAGCCCGGCGACGACGTGGTCGTCAACACCCAGGCCGCCGACCTCGCGCTGGGCTCCGGCGGCTTCGACGTGGTGCACGTCAACCTGACCCGCGGCCTGGACGGGGAGGGTGTGGCGGGCGCGCACGTCATGAAGCTCAACTACTCCTCGCTGCAGCACGCGGTCGAGCCCGTCGAGGAGCAGGAGGGCCCCGGCGGCCGCGGGCCCGCGGCGGTGTTCGGCCTCCACGGCCAGCTGGCGCCGATCGCCTGGGCCTACGGGCAGGCCGGCGGCGCCCGCCTGGGCTACGTCCAGACGGCCGGCGGCGCCCTGCCCGGATCGCACTCGCGCGTGGTGCGCGAGCTGCGCGAGCGCGGACTCCTCGCCGCGCACGTGGCCGCGGCGCCGGCGTACGGCGGCGCCGACGGCGACGCGATCACCACCGCCGGCGCCATCGGCCACCTGCTCGGCCGCTGCGACGCGGTCGTGTGCGGGCCCGGTCCCGGGATCCTGGGGTCGGCCACGACGTTCGGCCACGGCGGGATGGTCGCCCTCGACACGGCGCACACCGCGCTGGCCCTCGGGTGCCCGACGGTCGTGTGCGCCCGGATGTCGAGCGCCGACCCGCGCCCGCGCCACCGCGGCCTCAGCCACCACACCGCGACCGTGCTGCGGCTCCTGCTCGCGCCCGTCACCGTCGCGCTGCCGGCGGGCGAGTCCCCGTCGCCGGAGGTCAGCGGGCCGCACGGCTGGCTGTCGCTGGCCGCCGACCTCGAGGGCTACGCCGCCACGGGCCTGCCCGTGCGCTCCATGGGCCGCGACGACCCCCTGTTCCTCGCCGCGGCCCTGGTGTGCGGCACGGCGCTGGCGGGCACGGTCGGCGCATGACGCGCGAGTTCGAGCCCCTCGGCGGCGAGACCGTCCACGAGGCCGCCATCTTCACGGTCCGGCGCGAGCGCTTCCGCTTCGCCGACGGCGCCGAGGTCGATCGCGACATCGTCCGCCACGACGGCGCGGTGGCGATCGTCGCGCTCGACGGCGACGAGGTCGTGCTCGTCCTGCAGCCGCGCGAGGCGGTGGGGGACCCCGACTCGCTCGAGCTGCCCGCCGGGCGGCTGGACAAGGAGGGCGAGGCGCCCGAGGCCACCGGTGAGCGCGAGCTCGAGGAGGAGTGCGGCCTGGCCGCCGGGCGCTGGGAGCATCTGACGACCTACCGCTCCTCGGCGGGATTCACCGACGAGGTCGTCCACCTGTACCTGGCGCAGGACCTCACGCCGGTCGCCGACCCCGCCGACTCCGGCGAGGACGAGCGCATCGAGGTCGTCCGCCGGCCGCTGGCCGAGCTCGACGCGCTGATCGACGAGGTCACCGACGCCAAGACGCTGATCGGCCTTCTGCTGCTGCAACGACGCCTGCGCCGCAGGGACTAGGGCCCCGCGCGTCGAACGACGGCCCGATGGCCGTCGCCGAGATCCATCCCGCAGCACATGGCACCCCGTTCGAGCAGCACGTGCTCGACTTCCTGGCCTATCTGGAGTTCGAGCGGGGGTTGAGCCGCAACACGCTCGACGCCTACCGCGGCGACCTCCTGCAGCTCGGGGCCTCGCTGGCGCGCCGCGGCGTCGACGTGCTCGACGCCCAGCACGCGGACCTGGCCGCGTTCCTGGGCGAGCTGGCCGACGGCGACGGCGAGCGGCCCGGCGCCTCGCCCGCCACGATCCAGCGCAAGGCGGCCTGCCTGCGCTCGTTCTTCCGCCACCTGCGCCGCGAGGAGCTCCTGGCGCACGACCCGACGGCCGACCTGCGGGCCCCGCGCAAGACGCACAAGCTGCCCAACGTCCTGAGCCCGGGGGAGATCGCCGCCCTGCTGGCCGCCCCGAGCGGCACCGACCCCGGGGCGCTGCGCGACCGCGCCCTGCTGGAGCTGATGTACGCGTGCGGGCTGCGGGCCTCGGAGGCCGTGGGCCTCGACGTCGGCGACGTCGACCTCGAGGCCGGCGTGCTGCGCGCCAGCGGCAAGGGCTCCAAGGAGCGCCTGGTGCCGGTGGGACGCACGGCGGTCGCCGCGACCCAGGCGTGGCTGCGCCGCGGCCGGCCCGCCGTCGTGCGGCGCGACGAGGCAGCGCTGCTCACCAACCTGCGTGGCGGGCGCCTGACCCGCCAGGGCCTCTACAAGGTCGTGCAACGCCACGCGCGCACCGCGGGCCTGGCCGGCCGCATGAGCCCGCACACGCTGCGCCACACGTTCGCCACCCACCTGCTGGCCGGCGGCTGCGACCTGCGTTCGGTGCAGGAGATGCTCGGCCACGCCGACATCGCTACGACCCAGATCTACACGCACCTGTCCGCCGAGCGGCTGCGCGACGTCTACCACACGGCGCACCCCCGGGCGAGCCGCTGACCGCCCCACTATCCTGCGGCGCGATGCGTCGCCTGCCCAGCGCCGTCGTCGCCGCTGCCCTCGCCGCCGCTGTGCTGGCCGGCTGCGGCAACGACGAGACCGAAGCCCCGGACACCACCACGCCGGGGCCGCGCCTGGGCTCCAACGAGGCGAGGTTCCCGCGCCACGGCATCACCTTCGACGCGCCCGCCGGGTGGAGCCTCGACCAGGGCCAGCCGCCGCTCATCGCCACCGTCTCGACCGGGCAGGCGACCGTCGCCGTCTGGCGCTACCCGCGCAGCGAGGAGCTGCCCGAGAGCGAGGCCGAGCTGAAGGCCGCGCGCGACGCGCTGCTCGACGCCGCCAAGCGCCGGGACAAGACCTTCCGCGTGATCAAGAGCGCCCCCGCCGAGATCGCCGGGGAGCCCGCGGTGCAGATCCGCGCCCGCGAGACGATCCAGGGCCAGCCCCGCGTCGTGCGCTCGACCCATGTCTACGCCGACGGCGCCGAGGTCGTCATCGACGCGTTCGCGGGCCCCGACGACTTCCGGCGCGTCGACGCGGAGGTCTTCCGGCCGCTGCTGCGCTCCCTGAAGCTGTCGGCGCCGCAGGGCGCCCGGTGACCAGGCGCGCCGCGGTCGTCGTCCTCGACGCGTGCGGCATCGGCGCCCTCCCCGACGCCGAGCAGTACGGCGACGCGGGCGCGCACACCCTGGGGCACCTCGCCCGCCGCGTCGGGGGCCTGCGCCTGCCGCATCTGCAGCGCCTGGGCCTCGGCTCGATCGACGACCTGGAGGGCGTCGCGCCCGCCGAGCACCCGGTCCTGCACGGCACGCTGTCGGCGCTCGGGCCGGGAAAGGACTCGGCGGCCGGCCACTGGGAGCTCATGGGCGCCGTCGCGAGCGCGCCGCTGCCGACCTATCCGGCCGGCTTCCCGCCCGAGGTCCTGCGCGAGCTCGAGCGGGCGACGGGGCGGCGGTTCTGCGCCAACGTCGTCAGCGATGGGATGCAGGTCCTCGAGGACTTCGGCGAGCACCACCTGGCCACCGGCGAGCTCATCCTCTACACCTCGGTCGACAGCGTCCTGCAGGTCGCCGGGCACGAGGACGTGCTTGCGCCCGACGAGCTGCACCGCGTCTGCGCCGCCGCTCGGGGCGTGATGCAGGGCGACCACGCGGTCGGCCGCGTCATCGCGCGGCCCTTCGCCGGGGCGCCGGGCGCCTTCGAGCGCGTCGCCGGGCGCCGGGACTTCGCGGTGGCCCCGCCGGCCCCCAGCGCGCTGGAGACCCTGGCGGCCCGCGGCAGCGAGGTCCACGCCGTGGGCAAGGTGGCCGACCTGTTCGCCGGCGCGGGTGGGGTCAGCGCCGCCCATCCCGGCTCGACGAACGCGGTGGCCCTGCAGGAGACGACGCGCCTGCTGGCGCAGCTGCGCTCCGGCCTGGTGTTCACGAACCTCGTCGAGACCGACCAGGTCTTCGGGCATCGCAAGGACGTGGAGGGCTTCCACCGCGCGCTGCAGGAGATCGACGCCGTGGTGGGGGAGTGGCTCGAGGTGCTCGGGGAGGACGACCTGCTCGTGCTGACCGCCGACCACGGCGTCGACCCCGACATGGCGCATGCCGACCACACGCGCGAGCGGGTCCCGCTGCTGGCCGTGTTCGCAGGCCACGGCGGGCGCCGGCACGACGGTGCGATGGCCGACGTCGGCCAGAGCGTCCTGACGTGGCTGACCGGCGAAGGTGACCCGGTGCTGCCGGGCAGGAGCTTCGTCTGAGCGATGCCCGAGCTGCCCGAGGTCGAGACGATCCGCCGCCAGGTCGCCCCGGTCGTGGAGGGTCGCTGCATCGAGCGCCTCGACGTCCTGGACCCGCGCTGGTGCCTGCCGCTGGCGCCCGAGGCGGTGCGCGACGCGGTCGAGAGGCGCCGGGTCCTGCGGCTCGGCCGGCGCGGGAAGTACCTGATCTGGGAGCTCGCCGGCGAGGTGTTCCTGGTGCTGCACCTGCGGATGACGGGCACGCTGCTGATCGAGCCGCCGGCCGACGTGCCGTACCAGCGCGTGGTGTGGACGCTGACCGACGGCGGGACGCTGCGCTTCTGCGACCCGCGGCGCTTCGGCACGGGCGAGCTGCTGCTGGGCGCGGACGCCCTCGAGGCGTTCCTGGGCGCGCGGCTCGGGGTCGAGCCGCTGGGCGGTGCGCTGGACGGCGCGACGCTGCGGGCGCTGGCGCGCGGGCGGCGCGCCCCGGTCAAGGCGTTCCTGCTGGACCAGCGCCGGATCGCCGGCGTGGGCAACATCTACGCCGACGAGGCGCTGCACCGGGCCGGCATCCACCCGCTGCGCCCCGCGGGCAGGCTGACGCGCGCGCAGTGCGACGCGCTCGCCGAGGCCGTGCAGGGCGTGCTGGCGGCCGGCATCGACGCCGGCGGGGCCACCATCGACGACTTCCGCCACGCTGACGGCGTGATGGGCGCCTTCCAGCACGACTTCGAGGTCCACCGCCGCGCGGGCGAGCCGTGCGGGGCGTGCGGCACCGTCGTGCGCAAGATGGTGGTGGCCGGCCGGGGGACCTACGTGTGCGAGGTCTGCCAGCCGCGGCCTAGGCGGCCTCGAGCAGCTGGCGCAGGCGCCCGGAACGGTCGGCCTGCACCGTCTCGGTGAAGCCGCCGATCGTCTCGCCGTCCACGACGACCTGGGGGAAGCTCATCAGCCCGGTCTTGGCGTGCAGCTCGGCGCGGCCGTCCGGGTCGCGTGCGAGGTTGATCTCCTCGTACTCGTAGCCTCGGGTGTCGAGCAGGTGCTTGACGCGCGTGCAGAACGAGCACGGGTCGGTCGTGTACAGGGTGATCGTTGCCACTTCAGAAAGTATAGCGAGTCGGTGTCCCGCGCCCTGAAGACGGAGGCGGTGGTGCTGCGGTCGCTGCGCTACGGCGAAGCCGACCGCATCCTGCACCTCTATACCCCGGATCGCGGGCGCCTCAGCGCCATCGCCAAGGGCGTGCGCAGGACGCGCAGCCGCTTCGGCGGGCGCCTGGAGCCGTTCGGCCGCGTCGCCCTGGTCCTGCACGAGGGCCGCTCGGATCTCCTGACCGTGACGGCGGCCGACACCCTGGCCGCCCACCACCGCCTGCGCGAGAGCGGCGAGGCGCTCGACAGCGCCGGGCGGGCCTGCGACGCGGTCGCCCGCCTGTTCGAGGACGCCGAGCCGCAGCCGCCGGTCTTCCACCTGCTGTGCAACGAGCTGGCGCTGCTGGACGCCGACCCGGGGCAGGCGACCCTCGCCAACCAGGTGGCCTTCCGCCTCAAGCTGCTGGTCGCCGCGGGGTTCGCCCCGCACCTGTCAAGCTGCGCCGGCTGCGGC
>DASPKC010000386.1:0-2626 GCA_035628295.1 Baekduia sp. | reverse complement strand
AGGGCGAGCGCGCACTGTCGCCGGCGGAGCTCGAGCGGCTGTGCGCGCGGCAGGAACCGGGCGCAGCCGCGGCACCGGGCCCCGCGCGTGGCCGCCGCGTCTTCGCGCGGGCCGGCTGCCTCGCCTGCCACGCGCTCGCAGGCGCGGGCAACGACGGTCCCGGCCCGGCGCTCGACGGGATCGGCGACCGCCTGCCGGGCTCCGCGATCCGGCGCGCGCTGGTCTCCCCCACGCCGCCGATGCCGGCGTACGACCACCTGAGCCGCAAGGACCTCGACGGGCTCGTGGCGTACCTTGCGGCGCAGCGGGCCGGTCGTCCGTGACGCGCCAGACGCGAAAGGCCCGCCGGAGCGGGCCATTCGAGGTGGGCGATACTGGGCTCGAACCAGTGACCTCCTGCTTGTCGAGCAGGCGCTCTCCCAGCTGAGCTAATCGCCCTGGGAGAGGGCAGTGTAGCGAGCGGTCGCGCGGCGCGGCGCGTCAGCGCACCGGCGCGAAGACCTTGCGCAGCTCGTCGTAGACCGGCTTTGGGCGGTAGTCCGTGTCGATCAGCAGCGGCGTCGTGCCGGCGCCCCGGAACGAGTAGCGGTCGGTCACGCCCCACACGGTGAAGCGGGTGCAGGCGGGCAGCGCGTTGCAGGCCTTCGCGACGTTGACGAAGTGCTGCGCCTGGTGGCGGCGCGAAGCCGGGTCGGCCTGGCGGTTGGGCGGGATCGCGACGTCCATCTCGGTGACCTGGACCTCGAGGCCGAGGTCGGCGAAGCGCTTGAGGTGCTGGTAGACCGCGCGCACGTCGCGGACCGGCAGGAGGTTGGAGTGGAACTGGAAGCCCACCCCGTGGATCGGCACGCCGCGCGAGAGCAGGTCGCGCAGCAGCCGCTCCAGCGCGTCGGCCTTCGGCCCCGGGTCCTCGGTGTCGAAGTCGTTGAGGAACAGCCTGGCCGCCGGGTTGGCCTCGTGGGCCCAGCGGAACGCCTGCTCGACGTAGGACGGGCCGAAGTTGTCCATCCAGAACGAGCGGCGCAGCCCGTTGCCGTCGTCGTTGAGCGGCTCGTTGACGACGTCCCACTCGCGGACGGTGTCGCGATAGCGCCCCATCACCAGCCCGAAGTAGGCGCGCACCCGCGCCTGCAGGTCGGTGGGGTTCCACGACCGCTCGACCATCCAGCGCGGCAGCTGGCGGTCCCAGAAGAGCACGTGGCCGTGGATCGACTTGCCGTTGGTCGCGGCGAGGCCGAGCACCTGGTCGGTGCGCGTGAAGTCGTAGCGGTCGATGTCGGTCCAGACCGTCTCCATCTTCAGCACGTTCTCGGGCGTCAACCCGTCGAAGCGCTGGACGAACGACGGCGCGTACCGGCTGTCGAACCAGTGGTTGTTGGTGCGCTTGTCCACCGCCGCGGCCAGCGGGACCGGGCGCGGCGGGGCGGTGGCGGGATCGAACGTGCCGGCCGCGGCCTGCTCGAAGCGCACGTCGCGCAGGTGCACCGCACACCGGCCGCGGGGCCGCGCGCGCAGCGTGACGCGGTGCGTCCCGGCCGCCAGCCGCGCCCCGACGCGCAGCGACCGGGCGCCGCGCACGCGGAAGACCCGTGGCGCCCGGGTGGCGACGCGCACCGTCAGGCGGGCGCCGCGCCGGCCGCAGCGGCGCGCACGGGCCTCGCGAACGACGAGCGCGCGCACCGGGGAGGCGGCCAGGAGCTCGACCGACCGGGCGCCGCTGACGGTGAGGCGCTCCTGGCTGGCGCGTGCGGGTGCGGCGCCAGCGGGGGCGGCCGCCAGCAGCACGGCCGCGACCGTGGCGCCCAGCACCGTGCCCCCCGCGAACCTGCACATCCGCCCCAGCTTGTACCTGGGTCCCGCCAGGCCGTCAACGGGCAACCCGTCCAGGCAGGTCCTCCCGCTACGCTTCTCCCCGTCTGGCGACGTGGCGGAGTGGCTACGCAGCGGCCTGCAAAGCCGTGTACACCGGTTCGATTCCGGTCGTCGCCTCTCGCCGGCGTGAGCGCCGCCGCGACGGGCCGTTCCTACGAGGTCGGGCCCTGCGGCCTGAGCCGGACGACCGGGACCGTCCGGCCCGCTGCCGCGGCGCGCGCGCGGTAGTCGGTGAAGGTGGGAAAGACCCGGGCGGCCATGGCCCACAGCCGCTCGCGCTCCTCGGCGTCGGCGACCACCTCCGCGCGGAAGGGGTCGCCGCCGAGGCGGACCTCCGGATGCGCGCGCAGGTTGTGAAACCAGGCCGGGTGCTGCGCCAGCCCGAGCTTGGACGCGATCACGATCACGTCGGCGCCGTCATGGAAGTAGATGACGCCGTTGGCGCGGCGCTCCCCGCTCTTCGCGCCGGTGGTCTCCAGCAGCGCCGACGGCACCAGCAGCGCCAGGCCGAGGCGGCTCCGCGTCAGGCGCAGCAGCAGCGGGTCCACACGCCACGCGACGAGCCGGCTCATCCACCCTCCCGCCCGCGTTCCACTGACCCGGGCGAACAGGCGATAGAGCGGCCCGCGCCGGGCCAGGGGATCGACGTGGCGCAGCACTCGACCGGAGGTGTAGCAGGCCTGCCGGAGCCCACCGCGCGAGCGGCATCGACCGCGGCGCGCGCGCAGCGCAGGGCAGCGCCCGCGCGGGGCCC
>DASPKC010000385.1:0-3507 GCA_035628295.1 Baekduia sp. | reverse complement strand
CTGGCGCAGCTTGAAGTCCTCCATCGCGGAGTCCGCCACTGCCATGGTCCCTCCCCTGAGGTTGCTCCACCCGGCGGCCCGGGCGGATGGTGTTCGCCCCCTGAGTGCTCGACCGAGCGCGAACGTTACGCGGGCTTCGTCAGCGGTCGCGCTTCCAGGCGCGGAAGGCCTGCAGCAGCTCCTCGCGCGCCGCCGCTGGGAGCGTCTCCTCGGGGATGCGCCCCAGGGCGTGCAGCGTCTGGCGCATCTGCTCGAGGTAGGCCTGGCAGCCCGGGCAGATGGCGAGGTGCGCCTCGAACCGCGCCCGCTGGGGCCCACCGAGCCGCCCCTCGAGGTAGTCCGTGACCAGTTCGACCATCTCCCGGCACGTCATCTGCGCACCGACCGCGCTCATCCGGCGACATCCTCCTTGACGTGCTGCTCGAGCGCGGCGCGCACCTTCGCCCGCGCACGGTGGAGCAGTACGCGCTGGTTGGCCTCGCTCACGCCGAGGGCATCGCAGGCCTCCTCCGCGCTGTACCCGCAGAGATCGCGGATCGCGATGACGTCGCGCTGGCGCGGCGGAAGCCCGCGGATGGCCTCGATCATCGCCGTCCGCGCGCCGTCGCGCGCCAGGCGCTCGGCTGGTTCCTCCCAACGCTCTGGAGGCGCCGCCCACCATCCGGGCCGCTCGCCGCGCCGGCCCTGGAAGCGGTGCGGGTCGACCGCCGGCTCGTCCCAGCCGTTCTCGGCGCGCCGCCGCAGGAACGACAGCGGGAGGGTGCGGCGCTCGCGGGCGCCGCGGCTGCGCGCCGTGTTGAGCAGGATGCCGATGATCCACGTGCGCAGTGCGGAACGTCCCTCGAAGGCGTCGATCCCGCGCAGCACGGCGAGCCACGTCTCCTGGACCACCTCCTCGGCGACGGCCCGGCTCGGGACGTGCGCCAGCGCGATCCGCAGCAGCAGCGGGCTGTAGTCCTCGACCACGGTCGTGAACGCGGTCTCGTCGCCCGACCGCAGCGCGCGCAGCAGGCGCTCGTCGCCCTGGTCCACGGCGACCGATTCTGCCAGGGCGCAGGTTCCGCGACCACCCTCCGCAGGCTCCGCCCGGCACACCGAGACGGGAGTTGATCCCGCCCGGCGGGATCAACTCCATTCTCACCAACCACAGCGCGCCCCGGGCGCCTGGACGGTCCGAGTGGGCGGTCCCAGGCTCGAACTGGGGACCTCCTGCTTGTAAGGCAGGCGCTCTGACCGGCTGAGCTAACCGCCCGCTGCCCGGCAGGCTAGCCGTCGCGGCGTCAGACGGCGTGGGCGGAGAGCGCGCGATCGCGTGCGAGCTTGCCGCACCAGAGCGCGAAGACGACGACGGCGAGCAGCGCGCCGAGCCAGTGGACGTCGAGCGGCAGCGCGAGCGCGGAGGGCACGCCGGCGAGCGCCGCGCCGATGAGCGCCTCGCCGCGGGGGAGGCGCAGGACCGTGGCGGTGAACATCGCGCAGGCGACCCATGCGAGCGGACCGGCGAACCAGCCGTTGTCGTCGAAGAAGTCGTCGGAGGTGACGGCGACGAGCAGCACCGACAGGGCGGCCACGGCGAGGGCCTGGATGACGCCGGCGCGCAGGGCGATGGTGCGGTCCATCGGAACGGCATGGTGGCAGGCCGCGTCGCGCTGGCAGGATCCGCCGCCATGGACCTCGGGATCGCAGGACGGACGGCGCTGGTCGTCGGGGCGTCGAAGGGCCTCGGGCGGGGCATCGCCGCGGAGTTGGCGGCCGAGGGCGCCCGGGTGGCGCTGACCTCGCGGTCGGCCGACCGGGCCACCGCCGTCGCTGCGCAGGTGGGCGCCGCTGCCGGCCTGGCGTGGGACACCGCCGACGTCGACGGCGCGGCGGTTCTCGTCGCCGCCGCGGAGCGGGAGCTCGGCGCGCCGCTGGACATCCTGGTCTGCAACACCGGCGGCCCGCCGACGGGCCCGGACCCGCTCGCGTTCGGCCGCGACCAGTGGCAGGCCGCGTACCGCTCGCTCGTCCTGGCGCCGATGGCGCTCGTGCACCACGTCGTCCCTGGGATGCGCGAGCGCCGCTGGGGCCGGATCCTCAACGTCGTCGGCACGACGGTCCGGGAGCCGTCCCCGACGCTCATGCTGTCCTCCGCGCATCGATCGGGAACGGTGGCCGCGTTCAAGACCGTCGCCCGCCACGTCGCGGCCGACGGGGTGACGCTCAACAACCTCCTGCCAGGGCTCATCGCCACCGACCGCATCATCGAGACCATGGGCTCGCTCGAGGCCGCCGAGGCCGGCGCGCGCGAGCGCATCCCGGCGGGGCACCTCGGCCGGCCGGAGGACCTGGGCGCGGCGGCGGCGTTCCTGTGCAGCGACCGGGCGGGCTACATCACCGGGCAGTCGCTGGCCGTGGACGGCGGGATGTTGCAGTCGATCTGATCCGTCCGCCCGCCATGCGAACATAGGTTCGCATGGACATGTTCGTCGTCACCGTAGACTGTGGAGGCGCGCCCCCATGGTGTAGAGGCCTAACACGCCGCCCTTTCAAGGCGGAGAACGCCGGTTCGAATCCGGCTGGGGGTATGACCGGGGTTCCATCAGGGGCCGCGGCGTGAAGCGGGAGGAGCGCGCCGAGGCGCGCCGACTGCGGACGGAGCTCCCCTGGTCGGTCGGTCGGATCGCAGCGCACCTCGGAGTGGCCAAGAGCAGCACGAGCCGTTGGGTGGCCGGTGTTCCGCTGACGCCCACGCAGGAGCAGGCGCTCCGCGACGCCGACCCTGCGCGCAACGGCCGGGGAACCGGCACCGCCGCACATGCCGCCCGCTGCCGCGAGCGTCGTCTGCTCGCGCAGGCGGCAGGCCGCCGGCGTGCGCGGGCCGCCGAGCCGCTGCACCCCATGGGCTGCATGCTGCACTGGGCGGAGGGCTCGAAGGAGCGCAACCGGGTCGTCCTCGTCAACAGCGATCCGGCGCTCCTGCAGCTCTTCCTGCGCTTCCTCCGGGACTGCCTGGACGTCGCGGACGAACGGATCGCCCTCACGGTGAACCTGCACCTCGGTAACGGCCTGACGGCCGACGAGATCCAGCAGTACTGGCTGGATCGCCTGCGTCTTCCCCCCTCCTGCCTGCGGACGCCGGTCGTCACGCCGCCGTCCGACGACGCGCTCAAGCGCGGCAAGCTCCCGTACGGGACGGCGCGCGTCGTCGTTTCGTCGACCGAGCTCGTGCAGCACGTCTACGGCGCCATCCAGGAGTACGGCGGCTTCGACCGCCCGGAGTGGCTGGCCTGAGCGGGCAGGTGGTCCGCCATTAGCGTCGGTGCCGTGCTGCTTGTCCTGCGCGTCCTGATCACAGTCGTGCTGAGCGCGGCCGTCGTGGCCGGCGGCGCACTGGTGACGTTCATCCTCGCAGTCGTCGTCCAGGGCGGGCTGGAGTGCGACCCGAGCTGCCGTGAGGAGCCCGCCCTGCTCGTCATGCTGACGGGGCTGGCAGCATCGGTCGCGGGCGGCGTGGGCACCGGCCGG
>DASPKC010000384.1:0-10513 GCA_035628295.1 Baekduia sp. | reverse complement strand
CGCCAAGCGCGGCGGCGTGACGGTCCTGTCGGCCGTCCTCGGGGCGCCCACCGAGGCGGCGCGCAACGCCGATACCCTGGCGCTGCTGCGCTACGGCCTGGCGCGCTACCGCGTGCGGACCGCGGTCCGGCGCGGCCAGGTCCTGGCGCGGGTGGACCTCGAGGCGCGCGACGAGGAGGTCGGGCTCGTGGCCGCACGCACCGTGCGGCGCACCGCCCGTCGCGGCGAGCGTCTGCGGACCCGCGTCGTCGGGGTCCCGGCCGAGCTCGACGGGCCGCTGCCGCAGGGCGCGCGCGTCGGCACCGTCGAGGTGCGCATGCGCGGCGAGGTCGTGGACCGCGTCGCGCTCGTCACCGAGCGCGAGGTCGACGCCGCCACCTTCGGCGAGCGCTTCGCCTCCTGGCTGGGCCGGGGCACCACGCTGACGCTCCTGCTGGCCTTCATCGGCTGTAGCCTGTCCCTCGTGCTGCTGCGTCGCCGCGCCACCAGGCGCCGCGCCGCACCTCCGGCGAGACGCCCCCGTCCGCCAGCGAGTGTCGCGTGATCATCACCGTCACCCTCAACGCTGCGATCGACAAGTCGCTCTCGGTGCCCAACCTCCGGCTGGGCCGCCGTCACCGCACCGTCGAGCAGCGCACGATGGCGGGCGGCAAGGGCGTCAACGTGGCCCGGACGCTCAAGACGCTCGGGCGCCCGGTCATCGCCACCGGGTTCGCGGGCGGGCCGACGGGGACGCGGATCGTCGAGCAGCTCACCGAGGAGTCGATCCTCAACGACTTCGTGCGCATCCGCGAGGAGTCGCGCACGAACACCGCGCTGTACGACCCCACCAACGGCGAGCAGACGGAGATCAACGAGCGCGGGCCGAGCGTGTCGGCCAAGGAGCTCGAGATCTTCCGCGACAAGCTGCTGTACCTGGCTACGGGCGCCGCGATGGTCGTCTTCGCCGGGTCCCTGCCGCACGGGGTCCCCGCCGACGTCTACGCCGACCTCGTGCGCGAGTGCCGCAAGCTCGGCGTGCTGACGGTGGTCGACACCGAGGGCGAGCCGCTGCGCCACGCGGTGCGTGCCGAGCCCGACGTCATGTCGCCGAACGTGCTCGAGGCCGAGGAGCTCGTCGGCCACGAGTTCAACGACGACGAGGACCGCCTGATCGCCGTGGGGGAGATGGTCGGCCTCGGGGCGCGCGAGTCGATCATGACCCTGCCCGACGGCTGCGTGGCGTGCGTCCACGTCGACGGGGCGCGCACCCGCTACCGCGTGACGATCGAGCCGCGCGAGGCGGTCGCCGCGGTCGGCGCCGGAGACGCCTTCCTGGCCGGCTACGTGGCCGCCCGCTACACCGGCTCGGCCCCGGCCGAGTGCCTGCGCTTCGGCGTCGCGTGCGGGGCCGAGTCGACCCAGCGCCTGGGCGCCGGCCTGGTCGATCCGCGCGAGGTGGAGCGCCTCCTGGCGGAGATCGACGTGCGCCAGGTCGCCGCCGCCGAGGTTTCGTAGGCCCCGACCGCTATCCTCGGTGGGGCGTGTCCGGTTGCCGCCACTCCACGCGCTGAGTGCCCTCCGACCCTGCCCCGGCAGGGTCGTTTCGTCCGCCCCCAAACCTAGGATCCACCAATGGAGATCGAGATCGGCCGCGGGAAGAAGGCCCGCCGTGCGTACGGGTTCGATGACATCGCGATCGTGCCGTCGCGGCGCACGCGCGACCCTGACGACGTCGACATCTCCTGGAAGCTGCGCGACTACCGCTTCGAGTTGCCCCTCCTGGCCTCGGCCATGGACGGCGTCGTGTCGCCGCGCACCGCGGGGATCATCGGCAAGCTCGGCGGCCTCGCCGTCCTGAACCTCGAGGGCATCTTCGCGCGCTACGAGAACGCCGACGAGATGCTCGAGCGCATCGCGCAGCTCCCCAAGGAGGTCGCGACGCGCGAGATGCAGGACATCTACAAGGCGCCGCTCGACGAGGACCTCATGGTCCAGCGCATCCGCGAGATCAAGGACCAGGGCGTCGTCACGGCCGCCTCCCTGACGCCGCAGCGCGTGCGCCGCTACTACGAGAAGGTCCTCGACGCGGGCCTCGACATCCTCGTGATCCAGGGCACGGTCGTGTCCGCCGAGCACGTCTCGCAGACGTCCGAGGCGCTGAACCTCAAGGAGTTCATCGCCGAGCTGCCGGTCCCGGTCATCGTGGGCGGCTGCGCGTCGTACCACACGGGGCTGCACCTCATGCGCACCGGCGCCGCCGGCGTGCTGGTGGGCGTCGGGCCGGGCGCGGCCTGCACCACCCGCGGCGTGCTGGGCCTCGGCGTCCCGCAGGCCACGGCGATCGCCGACGTCGCCGGCGCCCGCTCGCAGCACATGCTCGAGACGGGGGAGTACGTGCAGGTGATCGCCGACGGCGGCATGCGCACGGGCGGCGACGTCGCCAAGGCCTTCGCCTGCGGCGCCGACGCCGCGATGATCGGCTCGCCCCTGGCGCGCGCCCACGAGGCGCCGGGCCGCGGGTTCCACTGGGGCATGGCGACGTTCCACCCGACGCTCCCGCGCGGCGCCCGCGTGGCGACCGTCCAGAACGGCACGCTCGAGGAGATCCTCGTCGGCCCCGCCCGCGAGAACGACGGCACGTTCAACCTCATGGGCGCGCTGAGGACGTCGATGGCGACCTGCGGCTACCAGGACATCGCCGAGTTCAACCGCGCCGAGCTGATGATCGCGCCGTCCCTGCAGACCGAGGGCAAGCTGCTGCAGTCCTCGCAGGGCGTGGGCATGGGCTCGCGCGGCGCGAGCGCGGCCGTCAACGACCCGGGGCAGTCGGAGGGGACCGAGAAGGTCCCGGTCTTCACGGCGTCCGGGGCCTAGGGCTTGACGACGCACGGCCTCACGACCGCGTCGACCGCCGCGACCGAGCTCGCGGACGAGTCGGCGCCGGTCGACGTCCCGAGCGCCACGGACGAGGTCGTCGTCCTCGACTACGGCGGGCAGTACTCGCAGCTCATCGCCCGCCGGGTGCGCGAGTGCGGCGTCTTCAGCGAGCTGCTGCCCCACCACGTCGGCGCCGACGAGGTCCGCCGGCGCAAGCCCAAGGGCCTGATCCTCAGTGGCGGGCCCGCGTCGGTCTACTCCGACCAGGCGCCGAGGCTCGAGCGCGAGCTGCTCGAGCTCGGCATCCCGGTGCTCGGCATCTGCTACGGCATGCAGCTGCTGGCGCTGAACCTCGGCGGCCGGGTCGAGGGCGCCGAGATCGGGGAGTTCGGGCGCTCGGAGCTGCGGGTCCGCGAGCCCGGCCGGCTCTTCGAGGGCCTGCCGGCCGAGCAGACCTGCTGGATGTCGCACCGCGACACGGTCTACGCGGCGCCCGACGGCTTCACCGAGCTGGCCTCGTCCAGCGAGTCGCCGGTCGCGGCCTTCGAGTCGATCGACCGCGGGATCTACGGCATCCAGTTCCACCCGGAGGTCGTGCACACGCCCTACGGGCAGGACGTCCTCAAGACGTTCCTGGGCGACGTCTGCGGCTGCGACCTGACGTGGTCGGCGGCGTCGATCGTCGAGGAGCAGGTGCAGCGCATCCGCGACCAGGTCGGCGACGGCAAGGTCATCTGCGGCCTGTCGGGCGGCGTGGACTCGTCCGTGGCGGCCGTGCTGGTGCACAAGGCCATCGGCGACCAGCTGACCTGCATCTTCGTCGACCACGGCCTGATGCGAAAGAACGAGGGCGACCAGGTCATCAACGCGTTCCGCGACCAGTTCGGGATCCCCCTGGTGGCCGTCGACGCCGAGCAGCGCTTCCTCGACAAGCTCGCCGGCGTCAGCGAGCCGGAGGCCAAGCGCAAGATCATCGGCGCCGAGTTCATCCGCGTCTTCGAGGAGGAGGCCGCCAAGCTCGGCGACGCCAGGTTCCTCGTGCAGGGCACGCTCTACTCCGACGTCATCGAGTCCGGCGGCGGCACGGGCGCGGCGACGATCAAGTCCCACCACAACGTGGGCGGCCTGCCGGAGGACCTGCAGTTCGAGCTCGTGGAGCCGCTGCGGGCGCTCTTCAAGGACGAGGTCCGCGCCGTCGGCGCCGAGCTCGGGCTGCCCGAGCGCCTGGTGTGGCGCCAGCCCTCCCCGGGCCCCGGCCTGGCGATCCGCGTCGTCGGCGGCGAGGCCACCAAGGAGCGCCTCGACGTCCTGCGCGACGCCGACTTCATCCTCCAGGACGAGATCCGCAAGGCCGGGCTCTACCGCGAGCTGTGGCAGTCGTTCTGCGTGCTGCCCGACGTGCGCACGGTCGGGGTCCAGGGCGACGAGCGCACCTACGGCTACGTCGTCGTGGTCCGCGCCGTCACCTCCGACGACGCGATGACCGCCGACTGGGCCCGCCTGCCGTACGACCTGCTCGAGCAGATCGCGTCGCGCATGATCAACGAGCTGCGCGACGTCAACCGGGTGGTGCTCGACATCACGTCGAAGCCCCCCGGGACCATCGAATGGGAATGACGCGGCGCAGGGGCGGGGCGTCTCGCCGCCCCGCTCGTCGTCATCGGGTCAGGCCCGTGCTGGCGCACTGTGCCTGACCCTCTTCCTCGATAGGGACGACGATCCGCGCCGCTCCTGCGCCGCGTGGCTGGCAGATCGCCGCAACCGCGCGGGTACGCTCGCGCGATGACCCACCTGCCGGACATCTACAAGGGCGTGGCCGACCGCTATCCGGACGTCCACCGGGCGCTGGAAGCGCTGGGGGCCGCCTGCTACGCGGCCGGCCCGCTGGACGACCGGACCGCGCGGCTGATCAAGCTCGGGATCGCGATCGGCGCGCAGGCCGACGGCGCGGTGCGCTCGCACGCCCGCCGCGCGCTGACCGAGGGCATCGGCGCCGACGAGATCCGGCAGGTGGCGCTGCTGGCGCTCACGACGGGCGGCTTCCCCACGACGGTGGCCGGCCTCGGCTGGATCGAGGAGGTGCTCGCCGCCGAGACGGAGTGAGTCGCGCCGGCCCCGCGCCCCGGGACCGGGGGACGAGCCCCCGGTCCCGCCAGCGCGAGCTCAGCGCCCGTGGAACGGGCGGGGGTCGAAGCGCTTGACGCCCTGGTCGTCGAGGTACGTCGTCGGCTGCGAGCCGTCGGTCGCGATGCCGTGCAGCGGCGACGCGGAGGTCCACGGGTCGGTGATCACCGTGAGGGTGTACGGCCCGCCGGACCCGGCGAAGCGGCGCGACGCGAACAGGCGGGTGCCGCGGTCGGCGTCGTGCGTGGCCCAGCCGACGCGGTAGCGCGTCAGCCAGAGGCTCGAGACGCCCCGCAGGTTGCGTCCGGCGACCATGACGGGCCCGCGGCCGCTGAGGCGCCGGATCACGACCTTGCCGTGCTCGACGGACGCCACGCGGCTCTGGGCCAGCGCGATGCTCGACGGGACGGTACGTGTGAGCCTGGTCGCCCGCCCCGTGCGGGAGACGGTCCAGAGGCCCTTGCGGCTGCCCGTCGCCCGGACGGCGACGTAGCGGCCCATCGTCACGGCGGCCGCCGTCTCGCGGGCGCCGGTGGACAGCTGCGCGAGGCGCCGTTCCGTGCCGGTGGCGAGATCGAGCTCGAAGACGTCGCCGTCGCGCGTGTAGACGGCGATCAGGCGCTTGGCCACCCCCGTGGTGCTCGTGCCGATCGCCGGCTGAGGGGCGTCGTCGAACGCGGGGATGTCAGGCTGCGCGACCGAGCCGCCCGGGGTGCGGACGGTGAGCTTGAAGCGCCCGTCGGGCGTGGGCGCCGCCCACACGAGATGCCCGCCACCGCCCGCGAGGTTGCGGGCGCCCGGCGCGCTCATCAGCGAGGAGTCGGCTGACGCGGTGGCCGGCGCGAGGGCGGCGGCGAGCGCCGCCGCGGTGATGGAGGTCCTGACCATGGTTCGCATAACCCCCGAACGAGCCGCGAGCACCGGGCGTTGCTACGGCTACCCGTACGTCCGCGGCCGGCACGTGCGGCCAGCTGTGGTGTTCTGCGGATGTCACGGCCCGGCGAGACCAGGACCATGGGTCCCCCGTCACGGAGGACCCGTCTCATGGCCGCACCTTTCGCCGTCGCCGCCGACCCGCTGCTGGCCGACCTCGTCGCGGCAGCAGTGCTCGCTCCGTCGTCGCACAACACCCAGCCGTGGAGGTTCCGCGTCACGGGCGAGCGGCTCGAGCTGTGGGCCGACCGCCGTCGCCGGCTGCCCGTCAACGATCCTGATGACCGCGAGCTGACGATCAGCTGCGGTGCCGCGCTGCTCAACGCGCGGGTGGCCGCGCGGCACGCGGGCCGCGAGCTGGCCGTCACCCTCCTGCCCGATGCGGGCGAGCCCGACCTCCTCGCGCGGGCCACGCTGGGGCGGGAGATCGCAGCGGGCGTCGAGCCGCTGCGCGCGGCGATCGCGGACCGCCGGACGCATCGCGCACGGTTCCTCGACGAGCCGGTCGATGCGGGGATCGTGCGCCGCCTCGAGGACGCCGCGGCCACCGAGGGCGCGTGGCTGGAGGTCCTCGACGAGGACCGGCGCGGCCGGCTGGCGGAGCTGGTGGCCGCGGGCGACCAGCACCAGTTCGCCGACGCGCGCTGGCGGCGCGAGCTCGCTTCCTGGATGCATCCCCGCCGCGCCGGGGACGGCCTCGTCTTCCCGGGCGCCGTCGTGCCGGTGACGCGCTTCGTCATCCGCCATCTCGACGTCGGCTCCGGCACCGCCGGGCGCGACGCCAAGCTCGCCGCCGGCTCGCCGGTGCTCGCGCTCCTGGCGACGCACCGCGACGACCCGCGCTCCTGGCTGCGGGCCGGACAGGCGCTGCAGCGCCTGCTGCTCACCGCCGCCGCATCGGGCCTGCAGGCGTCGTTCCTCAACCAGCCGGTGCAGGTCGCCGACCTGCGGCCGCAGGCCTGCGCACTGCTGGACACCCAGGGCGTCGCGCATCTGGTGCTGCGCCTGGGACGGCCCGCGAAGCGGCTGGCGCCCGCGCCGCGCCGGCCGGTGCACGACGTGCTGCAGGAGGACTGAGCGGGCTCCTCGCGCCCGGCGCGCCATGGCAGGCTCGCGGGCCATGCCCGACGCCGACCCGCCAATCGCCCCAGGCCGCTACCGCCATTACAAGGGCGGTGAGTACGACGTGCTCTTCGAGGCACGCCACAGCGAGACCGACGAGGTGCTCGTCGTGTATCGCCCGGGCTACGGCGACCGCGGCGTCTGGGTGCGGCCGAAGGCGATGTTCTGCGAGACGATCGTCGCCGACGGCCGCGAGCAGCCCCGCTTCGCCCTGGTGGAGCCCGGCGGCGGCTGACCGGGCCGGCTGGCAGACTGCGGGCGATGGCGCGCAACCGGCGACGGGCGCTCGAGGCCCGCGAGGCGCATGCGGCGGCAGCGGCCGCGGAGCTGCGGTTCGAGGCGCGGCGCTGGTGGATCCGCGCGGTGCTCGCCGCCGTCGCCGCCGGCGCCATCTCGCTGGTGACCGTGGTGGTAGCGGTGGTGCTTGGCGTGCTCGCGGTCTTCGCGGTGCTGCAGGGCTTCCGCCTCGCGCTCGACGCGCAGCGCATCGAGGACGCGGCGGCCTGACAGGCACCCGCGTGCACGCCGCGCGCCGGGTAGGACCTGCACCATGAGCGACGAGGACGTCCGCAGCCCCGACCCGGAAGAGGTCGTGCCGACCGACAACTCCACCGGCGCGCCAATCGACCCCGACGCGCCGAAGCCCGCAGACGCCGACGAGGGCAAGGCGCCGGAGGACATCTCCGCCGCCCAGATCGTCTAGCCCGCCGCGGCGCCGACCTCGTCCTGCAGCACCTGCGAGCCCGTGTGGCCGCGCTCCACGCGCAGCTGCACCGGGATGCGCCGGCGCAGCTCGGCCACGTGCGAGACGACGCCGACCACGCGCCCGCCCTCGCGCAGGTCCTCCAGGACGTCGAGCACCTGGTCGAGCGTGCCCTCGTCGTCGAGCGAGCCGAAGCCCTCGTCGACGAAGAGCGTGTCCAGCCGCGTGCCGCCGGACTCCGCCGTGACCACGTCGGCGAGGCCGAGCGCCAGCGCCAGCGACGCAAAGAAGGTCTCGCCGCCCGACAGCGACGACGGCCGCCGGTGGCGCCCCGTCCAGGCGTCGAGCACCCGCAGGTCCAGGCCGCCGCGGCGGCTGCCGCTGCCCGTGTCGTCCGCGTGCTCGAGGCTGTAGCGGCCCTCGCTCATGCGCTGCAAGCGCACCGACGCCGCCTGCGCGACCTCCTCGAGGCGCGCGGCGAGGACGTAGGCGCTCAGGCGCATCGACAGGCGGTTCGCCGACGAGCTGCCGTCTGCCAGCGTCGCCAGCTCGCGCAGGAGCGCGTGCTGCGCGCGGGCGGGCTCGGCCTCGGCCAGGCGCTGCTCGAGTACCTCGCGCAGCGCCACGAGCTCCTCCTGCCGCGCGCCGGCGCGCGCGGCTGCGCGCTCGGCAGCGGCCGCACGCTGCGCCGCCTCGGTCGCGGCGTGCTCCAGGGCGGCGACGTCCGGCTCAGCGTCCGGCTCGGGCGA
The DNA here is from genome assembly GCA_035628295.1 of Baekduia sp. GTDB lineage: Bacteria > Actinomycetota > Thermoleophilia > Solirubrobacterales > Solirubrobacteraceae > Baekduia. The sequence goes on along the minus strand of DASPKC010000384.1, from coordinate 2,023 downwards.
CCCGCCGCCGGCGAACGGGCGCAGGCCGGCCTGGGCCAGGCGTGCCGCCTCGGCGTCAGCCGTCACGTCGCGCGCCGGCCCGCGCACCGCGTCGCGGGCGCCGGCCCAGGCCGGCTCGGCCGCGAGCGCCGCATCGCGCAGCTGCTGCGCGCACGCCCGGCGCTCGGCCAGCGTCTCGTCCCACGCCCGGACCGCTGCCTCCAGCGCGGCCAGCTGCCCGGCGGGCAGGAGGGCCGCCCGCACGGCCGCCTCATCGGCGAACCCCGCGGCACCGGCCGCCGCGCGGGCGGCGGCGCGGGCGGCGTCGGCCGCCGCCGCGGCACGGGCCTCGGCCTCGACCGCCTCGGCTGCCGCGTCCGCCAGGTCCGCCAGGCGCTCGAGCTCGCGCACGCGCTCGGCGATCGTCGCCTGGGCGCCGCGGGCCTGCGCGAGGACGCGCTGGTCCTCCTCGACCTCCGCGGCGCGGGTGGCGGCCGCGACACGCCAGCGCTCCTGCTCGAGCTCCGCCTCGCGCCGCGCGTCCTGCGCCTCGCGCACGCGGGCATCGAGCTCCTCCAGCGCGCGCAGCGCCTCGGCGACCCGGGTGGCGTCCCGAGCTGCGGCAGCCTGCGCCGCCTGGGCCTTGCGCGCCGCCTCGGCCAGGACGTCGGTGGGGACGTCGCCGGCCAGGGCCCGCTCCCCGGCCAGCGCCGCCGCCAGCTCGGCGACCCGCTCGCCCGCGGCGCGATGCTCGGCCTCCGCCGCCTCCCATGCGGTCCGCGCCGCAGCCTCCGCTGCCTCGTCCGGGACGCCGCCGTCGCCGTCGGGCCGGGCGGGGGCGGGGTGCTCGCGCGCCCCGCACACCGCGCACGGCTCGCCGTCGCGCAGGTCCGCGGCGAGCACCGCCGCCATGCCGTCCAGACGGGCCTCCCGGACGGCCAGCCAGCGCTCGCGCGCCACCGCAGCCGCCTCGCGCAGGCGCGCCGCCGCCGCCAGCGCCGCGTCGTGCTCGACCGCCAGCCGGTCGCGCCGCTGGGCCGCGGCGGCGCTGCGCGCCGCCTGGGCGGCGCCCTCCTGCAGGCCCTGCAGGGCCGTGGCCGCCGTGCGCGCCCGGTCGCACGCCACGTCCAGACGCGGCCGGGCCGCCGCGTCCTGGTCCAGGCGCCGAGTGAGCTCCTGCACCCGCCCGGCGGCGCCCGCGGCGCGCGCCCGCAGCTGCTCGACCTCGGCGCACGCGGCGGCGACGCGCGCCTCGCGCTCGGCGTGCGCGCCCGCCGTCCCGGCTGCCACCCGTAGGCTGCCGGCCCGCGCGCGCAGGCGGTCGGCCTCCCCGCGTCCGTCGGCGTCGAACAGCGCCGGCGCCGCGCGCTCCTCCAGGGGCGCGGCGGCGCGCGCGCGGCCCGCCGCCTGCTCGGCCTCGCGCAGTTCCTGGACCGCCCGGGCGAGCGTCGCGACCGCCGGCTCGCAGGGCGCGGCGCGCCGGGCGGCGTCCAGCGCCTGGGCGTCGGAGTCGCGCCCGGCCCGCGTCGCGGCGTGCTCGTCGAGCTCGCGCGCGGCGTCGGCCGCGGCGCTGCGAGCGCGCACGAGCGCCTCGCCGGCCTGCAGCGCCGCCCGCGCGCGCTCCTCGGCGCCACGCGCCGCCTCGCGCGCGTCCGCCGCGGTGGCGGCCGAGGCCTCGGCCACCACGATCGCCTCCTCCAGCCAGGCCAGCGCGTCGCCGCCCCCTGCCGCCACGTCCTCGGGGACGTCGACGCCGGCGGCCTGCCCGGCGCGGGCGAGCGCCTCGCGCACGCCGCGCTGGGCCTCGGCCAGGCGGCGCTCCGCGTCGCGCGCGCGGCTCTTCAGCCACGCCTCGACGTCGGCGAAGCGCCCCAGGTCGAACAGCTCGCGCAGCAGGTCGCCGCGCTCCTGGCTGCCGGCGTGCAGGAACCGGGCAAAGCCGCCCTGGGGCAGCAGCACCACCTGGCAGAACTGTGCCCGGGACATGCCGAGCAGGCTCTCGAGCTCCGCGCGCGCCTCGCTCGGCGAGCCCGCGATCGGCAGC
>DASPKC010000383.1:0-2441 GCA_035628295.1 Baekduia sp. | reverse complement strand
GCGGACACCGCGACCGCCTCGGCGCCCGGCAGGAGCGCCGCGGCCTCGGCGATCGCCCGCGCCGGGTCGGCGACGTCGGCCTTCGTGACGGCCACCACGCCGGTCGTCACGCCGAGGGCCGCGAGCACCGTCGCGTGCTCGCGCGTCTGGGGCATCACCCCGTCGTCGGCGGCCACGACCATCAGATACAGGTCGACGCCCGTCGCGCCCGCGACCATCGTGCGCACGAAGCGCTCGTGGCCGGGGACGTCGACCACCGACAGCCGGCGCCCCGACGGCAGCTGCAGCGGGGCGTAGCCCAGGACGATGGTCATGCCGCGCTCGCGCTCCTCGGGCAGCCGGTCGCAGTCGACCCCCGTCAGCGCCCGCACGAGCGCCGTCTTGCCGTGGTCGATGTGCCCGGCCGTGCCGAGCGTGAGCGGGGCGGCGGTCATGCGACGGAGCGGCGAAGGAGTCGAACCTCCCCGGCGCGGTGGACGCGCCGCCAACGGCTTTGAAGGCCGTTCGGGGCACCGGCCCCGGGCCGCTCCAGGTTCATGGGCGCAGGATCCTCCCAGGCTCGTTGTCGCTGCGCCGCAGGGCGGTCGGCGTCCGGATCGTCGGGGTGGAGGTCCTTGCGGCCATGTCGTCGGTGCGCGACGCTCACGCCGTGCAGATCGCGTTCGTCCTCTACCCCGGCTTCACGGCGCTGGACCTCATCGGCCCGTACGAGGTCCTGAGCCGGTGGCCCGGCGCGGAGATCCACTTCGTGGCGACGACCACCGAGCCGGTCCCGACCGACCAGGGGCTGCGCATGCTGCCCACCGACTCGCCGCAGTCCCTGCCGCGCCCCGACGTGGTCGTCATCCCCGGCGCCGAGGATCCCCTTCCCGTCCTCGAGGACGAGGCGCTCATCGCCTGGGTGCGGTCCGCGGGCGAGACGGCCACCTGGTGCGCCTCGGCCTGCACGGGCGCGGCGCTGTACGCCCGCGCGGGTCTGCTGACCGGCCGCCGCGCCACGACGCACTGGGCGTTCCGCGAGGGCCTGCGGGCGATGGGCGCCGACGTCGTGGCCGACCGCGTCGTCTTCGACGAGAAGTTCGTCACCGGGGCCGGCGTGTCGGCCGGCATCGACATGGCGCTCTCGCTGACCGCCAGGGTCCACGGCGAGGAGCTGGCCAAGGCGCTGCAGCTGGCCATCGAGTACGACCCGCAGCCGCCGTTCGACAGCGGCTCCCCGGACAAGGCCAGCGCGTCGACGCTGCGCCTGGCGCTGCGGGCGCTGCTCGGCGACGCGCCGCTGCGCACCGTCGGTGCGCACGCGCGCCACACCGTCGCGAGCCTGGCGCGGCGGGCGCGCGCGTCGGCCTAACGGACGACGATCGTCCCCGCCTCGCCTTCGACGAGGCGGCCGATCACGGGCCCGGGCAGCTCGCCGGCCCGCTCGGGAGCGACCGCGCACAGCAGCCCGCCGGACGTCGTCGCGTCGGTCAGCAGCCGTGCCACCCACGGCGCGACGCGCGCGTCGATGGTGGTGAAGCCACCGGCCCAGGCGGCGTTGCGCCGCGAGCCGCCCGACACGGCGTCCTCGTCGGCCAGCAGGCCGAAGACCCCGTCGATGGCCGGCACCGCGCCGGCGTCGACCTCCGCCGCCAGGCCCGACTCGCGCGCGAGGTGGTGCAGGTGGCCCAGCAGCCCGAAGCCCGTCACGTCGGTCATCCCGCGCACGCCCGCGGCCACCGCCGCGGCCGCCGCCTCGGCGTTGAGCTCGCACATCACCTCGACCGCCCGCGCCAGCAGCGCGTCGTCGGCCACGCCCCGCTTGCGCGCCGTGACGATCGCGCCCACCCCCAGAGGCTTGGTCAGGACGAGCACGTCGCCCGCCTCGCCGCCGGCGTTGGTCGCCATCCGTGTCGGATCCACCGTCCCGGTGACGGCCAGCCCGTACTTCGGCTCGTCGTCGGCGATCGAGTGCCCGCCGACGATCGACGCGCCCGCCGCGGTCACGACGTCCAGCCCGCCGCGCAGGATCTCGCGCAGCACGTCGCCGCCCAGGCGCTCGAGCGGGAAGGCCACCACGTTGAGCGCCGTCAGGGGCGTGCCTCCCATCGCGTAGACGTCCGACAGCGCGTTGGCCGCGGCGATCCGGCCGAAGTCATAGGGGTCGTCGACCAGCGGCGTGAAGAAGTCGATCGTCTGCACGAGCGCGAGGTCGTCGCGCAGCGCAAAGACGGCGGCGTCGTCGCCCGTCGGCGTGCCGACCAGCAGCCGCGGGTCGCTCGCGTGGGGCAGGTCCTTGACGATCGGCAGGACGTCGGCCGCGGGCAGCTTGCAGCCGCAGCCCGCCCCGTGCGACAGCGAAGTCAGTGCGACCGCCATGGGCGGCAGCCTATGCGCAGGATTCACCCGGCAGGCGCCGAATCACCGGCACGGAGCGGATCACCCCACCTCTCGGAGACCCA
>DASPKC010000382.1:0-3432 GCA_035628295.1 Baekduia sp. | reverse complement strand
GGGCGATCGTGTCGCAGCCGGTCTCCCGGGCCACGTCGACGGCGATCTTGGCGATGAGCGGCCGGCCCAGCGCGGTGAAGAGGGGGTAGCCCAGGCCGTAGATGGCGTTGGCCTTGATGGCCGGGACGACGAAGTCGCGGCAGAACTCCTCGCGCGCGTCCACGACGCGTGCGTCGACCGCGCCGAGCCGCAGCGCCTTGCCGTGCACGACCTCGTAGTCCTCGCCGGGCTGGCCGAGGTCGATGGTGAGGGCGACGACCTCCGCGCCGTACTCGTCCTGGATCCACTTGAGCATGACGCTGGTGTCCAGGCCACCGGAGTACAGGAGGCACACACGCTTGACCTCGTCGGGCCGCGCCAGGTAGGAGGCGGCGGGCTCGTGCGGCTGGAGCATCTCGGTCACGGCCGGCAAGACTACGTGCGCCGGGTGGTTGGCGCTTTCCGCCGCCCGCCCGAACCGGTAGTGTTGTCGGATGCGGCCTGCCAAGGGGGCGGCTGCGGCAGGGGCAACAGGACCGAGAAGAGGCAGGGGACGATCCCATGAGGATGATGGTGCGTCGCGCGCTGGCAGTGGCCGGCGTTGCGCTTCTGGCCGGTGGCGCAGCGGCAGGGACCGCTGCTGCGGACACGGCCTACCCGACGAATCCCGAGGCGCGCAGCTTCAACACGGGCACGCCGGGATGGACCGATGCGGTCCACGACTGCACGCTGCTCGGGCGGCTCGAGATCCCGATCCCGCTCGTGTGCTCGACGACGAACACGCACGACGCGGGCACGGGCGCGCCGCCGGCCGACGTGTTCGACCCGCCGGTCGGACCGGGCTCGCTGCAGACGACCTTCCAGTCGCTGCTCAACCTCGGCGGCATCATCGTGGGCAACTCGGTGTGGCAGTCGCCGACGTTCAACATCACCGCCCCCGAGGGCCTGGAGAAGCTGACCGGGGCCACGTTCTCGATCCAGCGCCAAGCCGAGGTGACGGCGCTGATCCAGGCGGGCGGCGAGGCGACCACGAAGGTCGAGCTCGTCAAGTTCGCCGCCGGTGACACCGTCGCCAGCCGCACGACGCTGCTCGAGGAGACGATCACCGACGCCAACTCGGAGTTCGGCGCGCCGCGCGTCGTCGAGGTGCCCAAGGCCAACGTCCTGCCGGGCACCTACCGCATCGACATCACCACGGCGATCACCTGGTCGCAGATCCAGCTCGCCCAGGGTCAGTTCACCGTCAACTACGACAACGTGAAGCTGCGGGTCGCCGACGGCACCATCAACCCGGGCGACACGCCGTCGGTGCAGACGCTGCTGGCGACGGACATCACGGCGACCTCGGCCGTGCTCAACGCGCTCATCAACCCGCAGAGCCTCACCACGGTCTCGCAGAACACCTTCCAGATCCGCGAGGCGGGCACCGACCAGACGTTCCGCACGGTGGACGCGCCGGACCTCGACCCGAGCCTCGTCGGCAGCCGCGTCAGCGCGGCGGTCACGGACCTGCAGCCGTGCAAGACCTACGAGTACCGGGGCGTGGCCAAGACGGTCAACGAGGCGCTGGGCAACCTCTCGCGCTTCTCGACCTTCTGCGGCCCGACGGTCACCACGCTGCCGGCGTCGCCGGTGACGGCGACCGGCGCCGGCCTGAACTCGTCGATCAACCCGAACGGGCCGCCGACGGACTACCGCTACGAGATCGGGCTCTCGCCCGAGCTCCCGGAGGGCCAGACGGTCCTGACCGAGGTGCGGCGGCTCAACGGCGGCACGCAGGCGTCGACGCCCAACACCGAGCAGGTGGCGGGGCTGCGCCCGGAGACGACGTTCTACTACCGGGTCCTGGCCTCGAACGAGCTCGGCTCGGCCCGCGGCGCGGTGCAGTCGTTCCGCACGCCGCAGCAGAGCGCTCCGGGTGCTCCCGGCGCGCCGGGGCCGGCGGGCGCACGCGGCCCAGCCGGGCAGGTCAACGAGCAGCGGATCCTCGACCAGATCCTGCGCGACGGTGACGAGCGGGCGCTGCTGCGCATCCGCCAGTCGCTGGTGCAGGTCGGCCTCAAGGGCCGTCGCGCGGGCCAGCTGCGCTTCCGCATCTTCTGCCGCGAGCGCACCGGCCGCACGTGCGCGGGCACGGTGAAGATCCGGACGATCGGCAAGATCAACCCGTCCTCGCGCGCGGGCGTCCGCAAGGCCGCACGCCGCGTGACCTTCGCGACGTTCGAGTACCAGCTCGCGCAGGGCAAGGCGGGCGTGGCGATCACGCAGATGACGCCCGAGAAGATCGACCTGCTGCGCCTGCGCCGCGGCGTCGGGCGGTCCATCGGCGTGACGATCTCGGTGCAGGTGTCGGATTCCGCCGGCAACCGCCAGACGATCGTGCGCGAGGGTGCGTTGCGCCTCGTCAGGTCGCCGCGCTAGCAGCGAGCACCTAGGCAGACCGCACGCGGCGGCCGGGGCGACCCGGCCGCCGCGCTGCGTTGCGGGCCGCAGCGGTGCGGTGCCGCGGCGAGCTGCGAGTTGATCTCGCTGAGCGAGATCAACTCGCAGCTCGATGGAACGCCGGGTTGCGCCGGGCGGCCCGCGGGTAGCCGAGGCGCCATGAACCGCACCGGCTACGAGGTCCTGGGCTTCGCCGTCTGGCACGCGACCAAGTGGTACGTCCGCCGTCGCGTGCGCCGCGCGGTCCCCGCGCCGCGCACGCTGGCCATCGGCGCCGTCGGCGCGCTCGTCGTGGCGGCGGTCGTCGCCGAGGCGGGCCGCCAGCGCAGCAGCTGACGCCGGCCATCGGCGCCGGCCCTGCGGCCCGGCGCCGATGGCCGCAGATTGCGGGCTGGAGGTGCTCGTCCGTCCCCGCCGCGGCGTAGATTCGGCCGCGGATGGCACCGTCGGCGTACGAGGACGAGGACGGCGGCGGGACCGTCGTGGATCCCGCGGTGCTCGCGGCCCGGCGCGTGGCGCGCGCCGCCGCGACCGGCGGGGCCGAGGTGCAGCTCGCCCAGCTGCAGGCCGAGCGCGACGCGCTGGCCGCGGCCCTGGACGACGCCCGGCGCCAGCTCACGCGCCTGCGCCAGCTCGAGGAGTCCGAGCGGCGGCTGCGCATCGAGGCCCAGGAGGAGACGGCAGAGGCGCGCCGGGAGGCCGATGCGCGCGCCGCCGTCCTGCGACGTCGCCTGGCCGATGCCGAGACGCGCAGCCGCGCGGTGCTCGCCGCCCCCGGGCCCGAGGCCCTCGACGCGGTGCGCGGCGAGCTCGCCGCCGTCCGGGCCGAGGTCGACGGGCTGCGCGCCGAGCGCGATCTGCTGGCCGTCCGTCTGGCCGAGCTGGCGGACGAGCGCGACGCCGTGCGGGCGGCGGCGCACGCTGCGGCTGGGCTGCTGCGCGACGGCCTGGCAGCGCCGGCGGCGGGCGCCGGGCCCGGCGCGCCGGCGCCCGTGGAGCGACCGCGAGCGG
>DASPKC010000381.1:0-8682 GCA_035628295.1 Baekduia sp. | reverse complement strand
CAGCGCCTCGGCGCACGCCGCGCCGCGCCGCGCGTCGTCGAGATGCACGACGGGCGCCACGTCCAGCGCGCCCACGTGGGGGTGCAGGCCCCGGGCGCCGTCGGTCAGGTCGATGCCGGCGATCGCCTGCCGGGCGCCCTCGGCCAGCGCGCCGGCCAGCACGCCCGGCCGGCCGGCCAGCGTGTGGACCGCCCGGTGGTGGTCGGGGTCGGCGTGGGTGTCGAGCAGGACGGCCCCGCCGGCCTCGTAGGCCAGGCCGATGGCCGCCACGACGGCCGGGTCGCGACCCTCGGAGACGTTCGGGACGGCGAGGAGCATGCGGCGCGGACCCTACGCACGCGGGGCGAGGACCACGCGCCCACCGCGCCCAGGCCCGATCGTGACCGAGCGGCGCACCGCGCGCTCGGGAGCCGGGCGGTCGGCCGCCAGGTCGTGGTGCTCCAGGACGGCGCGCAGCACCTCCACCATCTCCAGGCGGGCGAAGCCGGCGCCGGCGCAGCGCCGCGTCCCCCCGCCCCAGGGCACGAACGCGGCGTCGGGCACGCCCGCGGCCCACCGCTGCGGGCGGAACGCGTGGGCGTCGCGACCCCAGCGCGCACGGTCGCGCAGCGCCAGCAGGAGGCAGGGCGCCACCTGCACCCCCGGGTCGAGCCGGTGCCCGCGCAGCTCGTAGGGCCGCACGACCGTGCGCGGCGCGACGCCGAGCACCGGGCGCACGCGCAGCGTCTCGTCGGCGGCCATCGCCAGCCGCGCCTCCGGGTCCTCGCGCACCCAGGCCACCACGTCGGGATGCCGGGCCAGGCGTTCGAGCGCCCACGCCAGCGCGGTGGCGGTCGTCTCGTGCCCGGCGGCCAGCAGCGTCACGAGGACGTCGCGCAGCTCCTGCGGGGCGAGCCCCGCCTCCTGCAGCCTCCCCAGGGCGCTGTCGCGATCGGGGGCCGCCGTCGCGACGTGGCGCGCCAGCAGCGCGTCCACGCGCGCGACCGCGCGGACGAACGCGCCGTACGGGCTGCGCGGGCCCAGGTCGCGGGGCAGCAGCGACATGCCCAGCAGGGCGGGCGCGTGGTGCGTCAGGCGCAGCGCCGCGGCGACCGCCGCGTGCAGCTCGCGATCGCGCGAGCCGAACACCACCCGCAGGATCACGTCGAGTGTCAGCGCCTGCAGGCGCGGGTGGGTGGCCAGCGACCGGCCCCGCGGCCACGCGGCCACGTGCTCGCGCGCGATCGCCCGGACCTCGGCGCGCAGGCCCGCGAGCGCGTCGCCGGTGACCAGCCCCAGCAGGAGCCGGCGCTGGCGCAGGTGCGCCTCGCCGTGCAGCAGCAGGATCGAGCTGGGGCCCGCGAACCGCGCCAGCAGGCCGCCGTCCGTGCCGCCGCGCAGCGCGCCGCCCGCCGCCGACGCCTCGGCGAACACGGCCGCCATGGCCTCAGGGTCGGCGGTGAGCACGAGCGGCGCGTCGTCCCACAACAGCCGCAGGGTGAACGGGTCGCCATGGCGCGCCGCGCAGGCCTCCAGCAGCGCGACGGGGCGCAGCACCCAGGCGGCCGTCTGCCAGGCGGCCGGCGCGCGCGGACCCGGCGGCAGCGCCACGGCCAGCCCTCAGCCCGGCACGAGGGTCGCGGCCACGAGGCGCAGACGGGCGGCCACGTCGTGGTCGTCGAGCTGCTCGCGCACCACGTCCGCCGCGAGCTCGAGGTCGCGCCTGAGGCGTTCGGCGGGGTAGTCGCGCGCGGCCAGCACCCCCGCGAGCCAGGCCATCTGCTCGGCCAGGTCCACGATGCCCTGGTGCACGTCCGCGAAGGCCCACGACAGGATGTGCTGGTTGTCGTGCAGGCACCAGGCGTCCCAGACGCCCGGCTCGTAGCGCGCGGCCTCGTCGGGGAACTCGGCGCCGTAGCGGCGGCAGACCTCGCCCGCCAGGGCGACCAGGCCGACCTCGCCGGCCGGCGTGTCGGCGCGCGACGGGGGCGGCATCCCGGAGGGCGGGGCGGTCCGGCGGGTCACGTCGGCGCCACGCTACCGCGCGCGGGGGCGCGGGTACTGTAGGCGCCGATGTCCGCCGAGACCATCGGCGCCCTGGACGGGGTCCGCGCCGCCTACGTCGAGGCGCTGCTCGCCCCCGCGCCCGCCGACGCCCGGGCGCTGGTCGCGGCCGCGTGGGAGGACGGCGCGACGGCCGAGGAGCTGTACCTGGCGGTGCTGACGCCCGCGATGGAAGAGATCGGACGCCGCTGGGAGCGCGCCGAGATCAGCGTGGCGCAGGAGCACCTCGCGACCCAGGTCACCCAGGCGGTGCTCGCCTCCCTGGCCGGCCGCCTGCGCGGTGCGGCACACGCCGGCGCCGGCCGCCGCGTCGTCGTCGCCTGCACCCCGGGCGAGCTGCACGGCCTGGGCGCCGGGATGGTGGCCGACTTCCTGGAGGCCGACGGCTGGGACGTCCTGGCGCTCGGCCCCGACACGCCCATGTCCGCGCTCGTGGACCTCGCCGCCGAGCAGCGGCCCGAGGCGGTGGCGCTCTCGACGAGCCTGCCGAACAACCTCCTGTCGGCCGGCCGCGTCTTCTCGGCGCTCGGCCGGCTCGTGCCGCGGCCGCTGCTGGTGGCGGGCGGGCGCGCGTACGCCGGCGATGCCGCGCGGGCCGTGGCCGTGGGCGCCGACGTGCTTGCCCGCGACCCCGCCGAGCTCGTCGCCGTGCTGTCGCGCAACGACGGGAGCCGGTGACGGCCACGGACGCCGGCGGCGGCGCGGTGCGCGACCTGCTGTGGGCCAGCGAGCTGGTCGCGGCCGCAGAGGTCGACGCGGCGGGCGCGATCGTCGCCGCGAATCCGGCGCTCACGCGGTGGGCCGGCCGCGACCTGGCCGGAGAGCCCGTCGCCGGCCTGGTGGCCGAGCCCCAGCGGCCCGCGTTGCGCGCGGCGCTCGACGCGGCCGGCGGCAGCTGGCGCTCGCTCACCCTGGGCCTGCTCGACGGCCGGCCGGGCGCCGCCGAGGACCACCGCGTCCACATCGCCCGGGCGGCCGGCGGCGTCGTGCTCGTCGCGGCCGAGCCGGCCCATCTCGAGCGCGAGGCGCTCGTCGAGCAGGTGCTCTCGCTCAACGACGACCTCATCGCCACCCAACGTACGCTGCAGCGCCGCCACCGTGAGCTCGAGCGCGCCCGGGCCGAGGCCCAGGCCGCCGCGGAGCGCGTCCGCGCGCTGGAGTCGATCGTCCTGGCCGGGCTGGGGTCAGCCGACCTCGACGAGCTGCTGGCCTCGCTGCTGGAGATCGCGGGCCGGGTGGTCGGCGCCGGCGAAGGGACCGTCCTGCTGCGCGCCGAGGAGGGCGGGCCGCTGCGGACCGTCGCGGGCGCCGACCCCGACGACCGCTCCGCGGCGCTGGCCGACGAGGTGGCGCAGGCCGGCCGGGCCCAGGCGGGCGTCGCCGGTGACGCCTCGGTCGCTGCCGTCCCGCTCGTGCTCGAGGGCGAGGTGACCGGCGTCCTGGTCGTCCGCGCCGCCGAGCGCGAGCGCTTCGAGCCCGGCGACCTCTCCCTGCTGGTCCGGGTCGGCGACCGCGTGTCGCTGGCGCTCGGCCATGCGCGCCTGCGCGACCGCGAGCGGCGCATCGGCGAGACGCTCCAGCAGCAGCTGCTGCCCCAGGGCCTTCCGGACGTGGAGGGCGTCGAGCTCTGCGCGCGCTACCTGCCGCGGGCGCGCAGCGTCCACGTCGGCGGCGACTTCTACGACGTCGTCGCACTGCCCGACGGCGCCGCCGTGCTGGCGATCGGCGACGTGGCGGGCAAGGGGCTGCGCGCCGCGTCGGTCATGGGGCAGGTCCGCAGCGCCCTGCACGCCTACGCCATCGTCGACCCCGCGCCCGCGTGGGTGCTCGAGCGCCTCGACCGCTTCGTGTCGAGCATCGGCGGCATGACGACCGCGCTCTGCGTGCTGTTGGCGCCCGACCGCCGGTGCGCCGTCATGGCGACGGCCGGCCATCTGCCGCCGGTGCTGGCCACGGCGGGCGGCGTCGGATGGCTCGAGGCGCCGGTCTCCCCGCCGCTCGGCCTCGACCACGGCCCCCGGGCCCCGGCCACCACCGTGCTCGCGCCCGGCGACCGGCTCGTCCTGTGCACCGACGGCCTCGTCGAGCTGCGTGGCACGGCGCTCGACGACCGGCTGGAGCGGCTGCGCGACGTGGTGGGCCGGGGACCCGCCGCCATGGACGCGCTCTGCGAGCACGTCCTCGACGGCATGTCGGGCGCCGGCGCCCGCGAGTTCGACGACGACGTGGCGCTGCTCGCCGTCCGGATCGGGCCCTGATCTCAGCGACGCAGCTCGAACCAGACGTGCGTGCTGCCCTCGCGCACGCCCCAGGCCGCGCTCAGGCGCTCGACCATGGTCAGGCCCCAGCCACCCGGCTCGGTCGGCGGCTTGGTCCGCGCGCGCGGGGTGAAGCCCGAGCCGCCGTCGACGACCTCGCAGCGCACGTGACGCGCCCCGCGGACGTCGAGGACGACGCGGATGCCCTCGCCCTCGCCGTGGCGCACGCTGTTGGTCACCAGCTCGGAGATGAGCAGGCGGAGGTCCTGCAGGGTCGTGTCGTCGAGCTGCCCCTGCAGCTGCTCGATCGCCCGGCGTGCACGCCCCGGCGCCTCTCGACCTCGCGGGATGTCCAACGTGCGGATCACAGCTGGCGGTCCCGACAGAGTACCCTCGTTCGATCGAGGGCACACCGCCACCTGGGGCCGCCCCCGGCCCCGCACCTGCGGCGCGCGAAGCGTCCATCTCCGCACTCGGCGCGCTGGACCTCCAGGCGACCCGCCGGATCGCGCTCGACGCCGCGGCCGGCGGCCTGGATCCCGGGACGCTCTACGAGGCCGTCCTGCGCCCCGCGCTCCATGACGCGGTGGACGCGCTGCCACCGCGCGAACGGGCCCTGCAGCTCCGCGCCCTGACCGGGTGCGTCGCGGCCATCATGGGCGAGCTCTCGGCCACGGCGCCGGGGACCGCCGACCCGCTGGAGCGCAGGCGGGCCGCGATCGTCTCCGTCGGCGCCGAGCCGCTGGACGCTCTCGACGGCCGCGCGATCGCCGATGCCCTCGAGCGCGCGGGCTGGGCCGCCACGGAGCTGGCGGCCGATGCGCCGCCCGAGGACGTGGCGGCGCTGGCCCACCGCGAGCGCTCTGAGCTGGCCGTCCTGCCGACCGCCCGCCCGGCCGACGTCCTGCGCCTCGCGCCCGCGTACACGCTGCTGCGCCGCCTGCCCGATCCGCCGGTCATCGTCGCGTGCACGCTGGGCGCCGCGGAGGATCTGCGCCGCGCCCGCGGGGTCGGCGCCGACGACCATGCGACCTGCCTCGGCGAGCTCCTGGCCGCCATCGCGCAGCACCTGCCCGACGCGGCGCGGCGCCGCTGGGGCGTCGGAATCCAGCGCGTGGGCGAGCGCCTGGTCCTCCGGCCCACCGGCGACCTGGACGCGCAGAGCGTGGGCCGCCTGGACCAGGTCGCCAGCTCGCGCGCCGGGACCTTCGACCGCCTGGTCGTCGGCCTCGGCGACGTCGCGGGCTTCAGCCCGGAGGGCGCGTCCGCCCTGGCGGCCTGGTGCACGGACGGGGGTCGGCCCCGCGAGCTGCGCCCGCGCCTCGAGGCCGACGGCGCGCTGCTGGACGCCCTGCTGGCCGAGGGCCTCGAGCGGACGTCGTTCGTCGGCGCGGGCGATCGCGCCGCCCTGCGCTGGGGCGCCTAGCCGCTCCGGCTGATCTGGCGCAGGCCGCGGTCGGGCGTCCACACCTCGATGACGAGGTGGTCGGCCGGCTCGCCGAGGCGCACGACGGAGACCTCGGTGAGGTCCAGGCGGAACACGTGCGAGCCGTTGGGGTCGGGCAGCTGCTCGAAGTTGCCGGAGGCCATGAGCGCGGCCCGCTTGGCGTCCGGGTCGAGGATCTCCTCCGCCCGGCCGGCGACCTTCGCGTCGCCCGTCCACGCCGGCGGGTCGTCCGAGCCGCTGTGCAGCGCGAAGCGCGGGTCGCGCCGCAGGTCCCGGGCCTTCAGGGCGTCGGGCATGGAGCCGATCAGCAGGTCGCCGTCGTGCCAGATCGTCTCGGTGCCGGAGATGCGCGGCGAGCCGTCGCGGCGCAGCGTGGCGAGCGTCTTGTGGGCGTGCGCGTCCAGGCGGTCGCGTACCGCGGCCGCCAAGTGGGGTACCTGCTGTTCCACATGCTGCCAACGCGCCATGCTGCCCGCCACCGTAGGTCACGGGGCGGACGGAACCGGACGGGCCCGAACCTCCTCGTCGCGCTCGCGGGTGTCGCCGCGGTGGCCGCGGTCGGCTGCGGCATGGGCGACGACCGCGAGCAGGTCCGCTCCGTGGTCGAGGCCTACGTCGCGGCGCTCGAGCGCGACGACGGCGCCGGCGCCTGCGCCCAGCTGACGCCGGCTGCCCGGGAGGAGCTCGAGTCGTCCTCCGGGATGCAGTGCCGCGAGGTCGTCACCAGGCTGGACCAGCAGCCGGGCGCGATCGCCGCGATCGACATCGCGGCGGTCAACGCGCAGGTCGATCTCGCCGGCGGGGACACGGCGTTCCTCGCGCGGGAGTCCGAGGGCTGGCGCATCGCCGCGGCGGGCTGCCGGCCCGAGCAGGGCAAGCCGGCCGACCGCCCCTACGCGTGCGAGGTGCAGGCATGAGGACCGTCTTCGCGGTGTACCTGATGGTGATCTTCGCGGGCCTCGCCGCCGCGCTCGTCGTCGGGGCGCTGGGCCAGTGATGCGCAAGCTGCACGAGCACTCGCTGAGCATCGGCTTCGGCGTGCTGTTCCTCGCGACGCTCGTGGGGCAGGCGCTGGTGGGCCACGCCGACTTCAACCACGACCAGGTCGCCCACCAGTCCGACACCGTCTCGCTCGGGCGCTACGTGACGTCGTCGCCGTTCTGGGTGGACGTCATGGAGAACTGGCAGTCGGAGTACCTGCAGTTCACGCTCTTCATCCTGGCGACCGTCTGGCTGCTGCAGCGCGGGTCCACGGAGTCCAAGGAGCTAGACAAGGCTGGGCCCGAGACCGACGAGCAGCAGCGTCTCGGCGAGCACGTCTCGCCCGACTCGCCGACGTGGGCGAAGGCCGGCGGCTGGCGCACGCACCTCTACTCGAACTCGCTGCTGCTCGTCATGGCGGCGATCTTCGTGCTGTCCTGGCTGGCCCAGGCCGTCACGGGGCGCATCGAGTACAACGCGCGCCAGTACGACCACCAGGAGGACGGGCTCGACCTCGTCTCCTACGTCGGCACGTCGGACTTCTGGAACCGCACGCTGCAGAACTGGCAGTCGGAGTTCCTGGCCGTCGGCTCGATGGTCGTCCTGTCGATCTACCTGCGCCAGCGCGGCTCGGCGGAGTCCAAGCCGGTCGGCGCGCCGCACTCCGCGACGGGCGTGGAGGGGTGAGGCGCCGCTACGGGGCGACTGTCGCGCGTAGCGCCTCCAGCGCGGTGTAGCGCGGCCTCCAGCCCAGCTGCTCGCGCGCCTTCGTCGTGTCCATGATGGCCGGGTGCGCGAGCGCCTCGACCCATTCGGTCGCGGGCGGCAGGAACGGCGGCGCCGGCACGGCCGCCAGCGCCCGGGCGCCGGCGTGCGCCACGCGGCCCGGGAACGGGATCGGCAGCAGCCCCAGCTCGCGGGCGACCTCCGGGCCGGACAGCACGCCGTCGCCCGCGATGTTGTAGGCGCCGGGCGGGCCCGCGCCGACGATGCAGCGCAGGAACGCGTCGCCGACGTCCGCCTCGTGGATGAGCTGGACCGGCACGTCCGGGACGGGCGCCGGCAGCGGCACCGGCGGCCGCCGGACGCGGTCGGCGATCAGGCGCCCGAGCGGCGCCAGCGGCCCGGGCAGGACGTCTTTGGCGCCCACGGCGTTGGGCCCCAGGACGATCGGCGGGCGCAGGCGGTACAGCGCGAGGCCCGGATGCGCCGCGGCCTCGTCGTCAAGCAGACCCTCGATCTCGGCCTTCTCCTGGGCGTAGAACAGGCGGGCCGCCGGCCGGGCCGGCCAGTCCTCCGTCATGCCGACCGGGTTGTCGGGGTGGAAGCCGTACGCCGCCACGGACGAGGCGTACACGAAGCGGCGCGCACCGGCGTCGGCCGCCGCCCGGAACGTGTTGAGCGTGCCGCCGACGTTGATGTCGCGGATCGTCGGGCGCGGCGCGCTGCCGGTGATCATGAAGGCGAGGTGGACCACGACGTCGGCGCCGGCGAACGCCAGCCGCAGCGCCTCCCGGTCGCGCACGTCGCCCTGGCGGTACTCCATCTTGGCCCAGCCCTGGGCCGCCGGGTCGAACGGGCGGCGGGCGATCCCCACCATCCTCCCCACGCGCTCGTCGGCCTCCAGCAGCGGGACCAGGCCGAAGCCGAAGGTCCCGGTGGGGCCGGTGATGGCGACCGTCAGGTCCATGTCCTTCGCGGGCATGGCCCGGCCCTACCCGCCGCGGGCGCCGGCCTACGCCGGCGACTCGCGGTGGCGTGTCAACGCGGCGCGCGCAGCGGCGTGCCCTCGTCGGCCTGGGCGGTGCGGAAGCGGTCGGCGTCGTCCGGCGGGTCCCAGACCGGCTTGAGCGCCGCCGGCAGCTCGGCCGCCAGGCGGGCCAGCAGCCGGCGATCCACGGTCCCGGCGACGACGCGCATCGTGCCCTGCAGCGCATCCAGCGCGGCGGCCTC